>CALFYL010000277.1 GCA_937952135.1 uncultured Planctomycetia bacterium | reverse complement strand
CAGGGCCGGCGGCGCCCGCGTTCCTGGAGTTAGCGGGGAGATTTTGCTCTGGCTCGGTACGTCGCGTTCGTTGCGAAGCGCCGCTCGCGTGCTGCGAGTCGCCGGTGGGTTCGAACGCGCGCGACTACGCTCGCAGGATGCTCGCCCGTCTCGCTGTCGTTCGCTCCCTCACGCTCGCCGCCGCGGCTCCGTTCGCACGCGCTCAAGTTCCTCTCGCGGAACTCGCGTCGAACTACGTCGAGAGGAACGGCTGGATCCTCTACAACGTCGGCGACCTCGACGGCGACGGACTCGACGACCTCGCCGCAGCGTTCGCGGGACGTTTCGAGCGCGGGGAGGGGAGCGAGATCGAACTCCACTCGTTCTTGCCGACGGGCGGCAGTTCGATCGCGAAGTGGAGCGTCGCCGTCCAACGCACGGGAGTTCGCTACGTGCCCAGCGATCGCTGCGGCGAATCGCTCGCGGTGCTTCGACACGGGCCGGGGGCGTTCGAGGTCGCCGTTGGCGCGCCGGGGGTGATGCACGATGGAAGCGGCGGCGGAGCGGTCGAGACGTGGACGCAGCTCGGGCGCGACGTTTATCGCCGCGCGTGGGCCAGCCATGTGCCGAACGACGAGTTCGGCGCTGCACTGGTCGCGTTGCCGGACCTCGACGACGACGGCCGAAAGGAACTCGCGATTGGAGCGCCCGGCGGAGATCGCATCGAACTCGTCTCGGCCACGAATGGAGCGAAAATCGGTGAGGTGCGAGGCGGCGAGCGCACACGTTATGGCGCCGCTCTCGCACTGCTCGCCGGCGGCGATGCGAGTTGGGTTGGCGGTCGCCTTGCGGTCGGGGCCCCGGACGATTCTTGCGACGGCGCGCTGCGCGGCGCCGTGCATATCCACGCGCTCGACAACGGTCGGCCCGTGCGCACGCTCACGGGTGTTCGCGACGGAGAGCGTTTCGGTGCGCGCGTGCTCGCCGACGACCTCGATCGAGATCTTGTGCGCGAGCTCGTCGTCGCCTCGCTCGGCGGCGACGGCGCCTGCGCGAGTGTGTGCGTGGTCGACACGCGCAAGTGGGAGCGTGTTTGGACCCACGAGTTCTCCGCACCCTCAGCAGCCGAAGGTCTGCGCGTCGACGTCAGCGGCGATCTGAACCGCGACGGGTCGCGCGACGTGCTCGTGACCTTCACACCTCTCCACCGGAACGAATGGCCGGAAGCGCTCGTGCTTTCGGGGCGGGATGGAGCGGTGCTCCACGCATTTCGAAGCCTCGATCCGGATCGTGCGCCGACGGGCCGCGTGTTCCGTTCCGATCTCACGGGACTTCGGCTCGGATCGCTGCTCGGACTCTGCTCGGCGGGCGACCAAGACCGCGACGGCGTCGACGAACTGTGGTTCGCGATGCGCTCCGGGCGCGGCGATCCGTGGATGCGCGGCTCGATCTCGCTGTTCTCCGGCGCTCGCTTGCGTGAGAGGGCGCACACACCGAGATCGCGTGCACGAGAGTTCGAGGTAGGTGCACGCGTCGCTGCGCGCGCTCCGGGCGTCGATGACGCGGTGGCAACTCTATCGATCGCGGGGGTCCCCAAGCTCTTCACGAGCACGATGGGCGATGGCTTGTCGGACGCGGATCGGGGCTGGACGTGCGTCGACAGCGGGTACAGGCGCGTCGTACGTGCGCTCGGCGATCTCGACGGCGACGGGCTCGACGAGATGTGGACCACGGGGATCGCTGTCGCTTGGGAGGACGGCTACTCGCACCTGCTCGATCCGAGCAGCGGTGAACGACGCGCTTGGCTCAGGAACGGCGACTTTTCGTCGGCGATCCGCATCCACGATGTGGACGGTGATGGGGCGAATGACTTCGCGCTGGGTGCGAGCGAGCGCACGTTCCGCTTCTGCGAGATGGTCGGTGAAGTGCTGCTCGTGTCCTCGAGCACAAACAACGTGCTTCACGAGATCAAGCATCCGGGCGGCGCCTATGCTTTCGCGAGTTCGCTCGCGCTCGTCGGCGACGTCGATGGCGACGGAGTACGCGACTTGGCGGTAGGCACGCCCGCGACGGATGGATGGGGGCATCCCGATCCGAAGCAGTCTGCGCGCACGTGCGAGGTCTCGATCGTCGCACTCGGGGCGAAGTCGGGGATCGGAACGGTCCTGACGACTTTGCGCGGTGCGGCGACGACTGCCGATCGTTTTGGAGAAGCGCTCGCGTTCGGTGGAGATTGGAATGGCGACGGCATCGCGGATCTTCTGGTCGGTGCGCCGCGCGACAGTTCGCGTTCGAACGAAGCTGGCGCGGTGCACATCTACTCGGGTGCGGACTTCACGTGGCTCGCATCGTTCTCGAGCAGCGTCGAGGGTGAGGGTTTCGGTCGCGAGCTTGCGTGGGCGCCCGATCTCGACGGCGACGGGTGCGCCGACTTGATCGTGAGCGCGCCGTGGAGCGGCGCGGAGCAGTCGGGCCGCGTTGTCGTGATCGGCTCGCAGAACTGCGCGCCGCTTCGTCAGTTCGTCGGTCGCTCGCCACGGGACGCATTCGGTGCGAGCTTCGTGATCGGCGACCTCGAGGGCGACAGAGCGCTCGAACTCGTCGTCGGCGCGCCCGGTGCGTGGCGCGAGGACACGCCGCATGCCGCGAGCGTTTCGATCTTCGATCTCGCAACAGGTCGCGAGCGCGCGCGTCTGGCTGGAGAGCCGTTCTTGCCGGCGCACTTCATGGAGGGTGTCGAGTGGACCTCGCGCCTCGGTCCGTATTCCCACTGGGAACCGACGCTGCCGCGGTTCGGTCGGTCGCTCGAGCTCGCGAACGATCTCGACGGCGACGGAGCGTGCGATCTGGTGATCGGCTCGCCGGTTTATCGAGGGCCCGACTACGCAGGCGCGGTGTATGCACTCTCCGGCAAGGAGCTCCTGCGCGAAGTAGACCGTCAGGTCGCCGCACGGCGCGGAGATCCCGCCGACTTGGCGAAAGCGCCGCGAGTGGAAATCGGCGCGATAGAAACTCTGTGGATTCGTGAGGAGCGCAACAAGGATGTGGAGGACGATTCGCTTGTCGGTTGCACGCAGAGCGCGTTCGGACGCATCGTCGTCAACGTGGGCCGCCAATCCGGACGCTCGGGCGACGATCTGCTACTTGGCTGCCGTCTCGCTGTCTTCGACGAGTCGCTCGGGCTCGTTAGCGGTGCAGGTCCGGTTGGGGCCGAGTATTGGCACGTGATCGGTGCGGTAAGCGACCAGCTTGTGCACTGCGCGGCACGCATCGGTGAGCTCGATGCGGAAATTCCGCCCCGCTACGCCGTCGGGTCCGGTGAGTTCACGGGCTTCTTCTGTGGGAGCAGGGGACGGGTGAGGCTTTTCTGCGGGCGATCGAGCTTGTTCCAAACGCACCGCCCGAAACCCGAGTGCACCTTTGGTGCATTCCCCGTCGACTCGTTCGGCGAGTCGCTCGCGGACGCAGGCGACCTCGACGGGGACGGCGTTCGGGACCTCGCGATCGGCTACCCGGACCTCGGGCACGGCGTGTGGCTCGCGTCCGGCGCGTCGGGAGTAGTGCTCGACGAGCTAGCATTTGCCATTCGTGGCTTCGGCGCCGCGCTCGCATCCGGCCGCGACCTCGACGGCGACGGTGTGGGCGAGATCGTCGTCGGCGCGCCCGGCCCGGCGGGTGCTGGAAAGGTCGCCGTGTTCAGCGGCAAAACTCGCGAGCCGCTCATCTGGCTCGAAGCGCCGCCCGACGCGCGGCTGTTCGGCCAAACGCTCGCGCTCGTCGACGATGTCGACGGCGATGGAGTGCCCGAGCTCGTCATCGGCGATCCGTGGGCGGGCTCGGACTCGCGCGGATTCGTCAGGCTCCATTCCGGCCGCACCTTCGACGTGTTGCGAACGTGGCGCGGCGAGCAAGCCGGCGCGAGCTTCGGTCGTTCGTTCTGCGCAGACCACGACCTCGACGGCGACGGCGTGCGCGACTTCGTGATCGGAGCTCCTGGCATCGACTCGAAAGCTCCGCGTGGCGCGGTCTACATCGTGTCGCCCGCAACGGGCGAGGCGCTGCTTTGCATCGACGGCGAGCCGCGCGATCCCGCACATCCGTGGATCGACCAGGAGATGCGCCGCCCTGAGTCCTTCCCGACCTCGCACAGCTTCGGTTGGGCCGTCGCGACGGGCGATTTCGACGGCGACGGCGTCGCGGACCTCGCCATCGGTTCGCCGCAAGCGGGTCCGAACGACTGCGTCGGCAAGGTGTACGCGATTGCGGGTCGGGCGATGTACCGAGCCAGAGCAAAATCTCCCCGCTAACTCCAGGAACGCGGGCGCCACCGGCCCTGGCTGGATTAGCGGGGAGATTCTGCTCTGGCTCCGTACCTTACACTCCGCCGCGATGCTCGACCTTCGATCGATTTT
>CALFYL010000276.1 GCA_937952135.1 uncultured Planctomycetia bacterium | reverse complement strand
TTGAGCTTCTCGACCTCGGGCGCGAGGCAGAACGTGCGCGCGGGCGCGATCTCGCGTTCGAAGGACTCGGGCGTGATCTCGAGCTGCAGCGAGCCGCCCTGGATCGTCGGATCGTCGAAGGACGCGATGTACTGCAGCGTGAGCGTCGGACGCTCCGCGGGCAGCGCCACCAGCGTCGCGGCGCCGTCGCGCACGTAGATCGGCTGCTCGAGTCGGAAGGCGCGCGCCTCGGCGCGCTGCTCGACGAGCCCCACGTTCTTGAACAGGCGCACGAACTCGAGCGCGCTCCCGTCGAGGCCGGGCATCTCGGGCCCGTCCATCTCGATGCGCAGGTTGTCGACGCCCAGGCCCGAGCAGACCGCGAGCAGGTGCTCGACGGTCTCCACTTCCGATTCGCCGCGCTTCAGGCGCGTGCGCAGATCCGCTTGCACGCGGTATTGAATCCGCGCGGGAATCGGCTGGCCGTCCGCGACGTCGGTGCGGACGAACTCGATGCCCGAGCCCTGCGGCGCCGGGAGCGCGCGGCCGCGCACGACCTTGCCCGAGTGCAGGCCGACGCCGCTGAATTCGACCGCGGCGCGCAGTGTTCGTTGGGAGCGGCTCACGCGCGTCCTCCCTGGTTTTCCAGGCGTTTCTCGAGCTCGCGCACGCGCTCCATCAGCTCGCCGAGCTTCTTGATCTGCGCCAACTGCTTGAGCCAGTCCCGGCGCGGCTGGGCCCAGTAGCCCATGTAGTCCTGGTCGGGCGCGAGATTCTCGAACACCGCGCTCGCGGGTCCGACGCGCGCGCCCGGTCCGACCTCGAGGTGCGTCGAGAGCCCGGCCTGGCCCGCGAGCACCGCCCCGTCGCCGACCTTCGACGAGCCGGCGATGCCGACCTGCGCGATGAGCAGCACGTTCGCGCCGACCTGCACGTTGTGCGCGACGTGCACGAGGTTGTCGAGCTTCGCGCCGCGGCCGATGCGTGTCGCTTCGAAGCGACCACGGTCGATGGCGCAATTCGCGCCGATCTCGACATCGTCGGCGATCTCCACCGTGCCGCCGTGCGGGATCTTGTCCCAACGTTCGAGCCCCGCGCGGCCGAGCACCGGATCGAAGCCGAAACCGTCGGCGCCGATCACGGTCCCCGCGTGCACGACGCAGCGCGCACCGAGCGAAACTCCGTCGTAGAGCGTCACGAAGGAGCGCAATTCGGTCGCCGCGCCGATGCGCGCGTTCGGGCCGACCACCACGTGCGAGTGCAGCACGACGCCGTCGCCCAGCACCGCGCCGTCACCGACGAGGCAGTACGGTCCGATCGCGACCTGCGCGCCGAGCACGACATCGCGACCGAACACGGCGGTCGGGTGAACGCCAGGCGCCGGGCGGCTCGGGAGGCGGCCGAAGGCTTCGAAGACGCGGCCGAAAGCGGCGTTCGGATCGTCGCAGCGCAGCAGCGTGGCGCGCGCGCCGTCGACGGTCAGCGAGCGCGGCACGATCAGCGCTCCCGCGCGCGTCGCCGAGAGCTCCTTCGCATAGCGAACGTGCCCGAAGTAGCTGATGTCGTCGGGCTCGGCCGCTTCGAGCGAAGCAGGGCCCTTGAGCCGCAACCCGGGGTCGCCGACCAACTCCGCCCCGCAAAGGGCGGCCAATTCCAATGCTGTTCGATGCATGCGCGCGAAGCCCAAAGCTGGGCTCTCCAGGCGTCCTACGGAGCGAACTTGCCCGGTGAACGGGGCCAAAAGGGCCGCGTTCGAGTCCCCCCTCGTATCCGCGCGCGGGGGGCCTGTCAAATCAGCGCAGCGGCAATCTCGCCGCCGCGCGCCTCAGCGGAAGCCGAAGGTGAACGAAAACGTCTCGCGGTCGTCGCCGTCGAAGCGCCGCACGGGGTAGCCGAAGTTCAACTGCAGCGGCAGCGGATAAGCGAGCCCCAGGCTGATGCCGGCGCCGACGCGCAGGTCGTCGAAGTCGAGCTGCCACGCTTCCTGGTTGAGCATGCCGAAGTCGACGAACACGCCGCCGCGGAGCGCTTCGATGCGTTGGTACGAGCCCGGCTGCTGGATCGAGTGCAGCGGGTAGAGGAACTCGACCGTGCCGGTGAGGAACGTTTCGCCGCCCAGCGCGTCGCCGGTCAACGGGTCGAAGGGTCCGACGCCGCGGAAGTCGAAGCCGCGCAGGCTGCGGGCGCCGCCGATGAAGTAGCGCTCGCTGAAGGGCACGCTGAAGTCGTCGCCGAAGGGCTGGGCCGCACCGACCCCGAGCTCCAGGTGCAGCACCGGTGCGATGCCCTCGTCGGTCATGCCCACCGACATGAACAGGTCGCCGCGCAGCTCGTTGGACCAGTACTCGAAGTCGCTCGCGAAGGTGTCGTCGTAGTACCCGCTCGAGAAGCGCAGGTCGTAGCCGTTGCGCGGCACGAGCAGGTTGTCGAGCGAGCGGGTCGAAAGGGTCAGCGTCGGACCGACGATCTGCGCGTCTCCGCGGTCCTCCTGGGCCTGCAACGAAAGCGGCACGCCGCCCGAGTCGAGATCGCTCACCTGCACGTCCGCGTGGCGCAAGCCGAGCGCGACGAACACGTCGTAGGTCAGCTTGCGTCCGAATCGGATCTGCTTCTCGAAGCGGTCCTCGTCGTGCGTCACGAAGCGCCGAAGCTGCTTGCGCAAGTCGATGTCGAGGCTGGTCGGCCGCAGGTGCGTGCGGAAGATGTCGGGCTCGACCATGTGGATGCGGAAGCGCGACACCTCGGTGCCCGGCGCGAGCTCGAGCTCGACCAGCTGCCCGGCGCCGTGGAAGGCCTCCTTGCGGTAGATCTCGGTGAACATCGAGCTCCACGAGTCCGGCACGTCCGTGACGTCGAAGTTGCGCATCGTGGTGGTGAGCACGGCGAAGGCGCCGTTGTCGCTGTCCACGCCGCCGGCGATGTTCAGGTCGATGACGCGGCCCTCGGCCACCACGATCTCGAGGTCGGCGAGGCCCGGCTGATTGGCGACCGGCACGAAGCGGTAGTACGGGTCGCGGTGGTTGATGCGGTTGTACTCGTCGGAGAAGTAGCGCGTGGCCTGGATGCGCGCGACCGAGCGCTCGATCTCGCGCAGGTTGGCGCGATCGCCCGGCGCCACCGACACCTCGCGGCGCAGCACGCGGTCGCGCGTGTGCTGCGGGCCGGCGAAGATCACCTCGCGCAGGCGCACTTCGGAGCCCTGCGTGACGCGGTAGGTCACCTCGACCGTGTGTTCGCGCGGATCGAAGACGAACTCCGGCTCGAGGAACGACCAGCTCACCTGCTTGGGCAACGAGGCGTGCTGGATGCGCCCGAGCGCGTCGAAGCGTTCGCGCAAGGCGGCGGCGTCGCGCTGCTGCACCGTGCGCTCGTAGAACGTCCCCGGCAGCAGCTTGCACCGCCCGAGCAGATCCTCCTCCGGCGTGATCAGCGTCGCGTCGCGCAAGGCCTCGACGCCTTCGCTCGGCGTGTGCCACTCGACCGCCTTGATCGACAGCTTCGACACCTTGTAGCGCGGGCCCTCGTCGACGATCACGTGGATCGTCACGCGCGAGCGGTCCTCGTTGAACTCGAGCCGCTCGAGCTCGACCACCGCGTCGAGCCAGCCGCGGTCGCGGTACACGTTGCGCATCGCGAGCAGGTCGGCCTGGAGCTTCTCCTCGACGAAACGCTCGCCGAACCAGTTGAACAGCGTCGGCCCCCACAACTCGCGGCCCGAGAGGTGCGACAGGCCCTCCTTGAAGAAGTACAGGAAGCGCTTGTCGGGCATCGAGTCCGCGCCGTTGATCACGAACTTCCGCACGCGCACCTTCGGACCCTCGCGGATCTCGAAGATCACGTCGGGGAGTTGCGTCGGCCCCTCGCGCGGACGCGAAATCACATTGACCTCGGCGTGGTAGTAGCCCTCCTTGCGGTAGGCGTCGAGCAAGCGCAGACGCACGCGGCCGGCCTCGTGCAGGTACAGCTCGGCCTTGTCCTGCAGCAGCGACCACTCGCGCAGCTTCTTCTCGGAGATCTCGACGTTCCCGATGAAACGCGCGTCGCGATCGGCCGGCAACTCCTCGACCCACACGCGCAGCTCGATGCCGCCGGCGACGTCGTCCGCGGACACCTGCGCCATCACGCGGAACGAAGACCACAGGCGTTTGATGCCGGCGTCGAGCGCGGCCGGATCGAACGGCGAGCCGACCTTCTGGCCGAGCACCGAGAGAATCTGGGTCTCGGTGTAGCGCTCCTGACCGTCGACCTTGATGCCCATGACGGTCGGCG
>CALFYL010000275.1 GCA_937952135.1 uncultured Planctomycetia bacterium | reverse complement strand
CGCCGCACGAAGCTGCTCTCGAACTCGAGCGCATCCGCCAGGTACGGCACGCCCTCGCTTCCTAGCGCCGCAAGCTCCGACACCGCACGCCGGACCTTCTCTTCGTCCTTCGACTTCAAGCCCTGCGCGATGCGCTTGGGGTCGTCGCCGCGCGTGGACACTATCGACTTGGATGCGTTGCTGACTGCGGCGCCGATACTCGGCGACATGTTCGCGCTTCGACCTTCCTCACTCTGTCGCTGGGTCGCGCCAGATGCCGCCAACAACCCGACGAGCCAAATCTCGAGCCAATTCATCGACTTTCCGTTCTCCCCTGTCCGTGACGTGCGCGAGGAACCTCCGCTCGGTTCTCGACGCGCCGCGCAGTCTACTTCCAAGCGGGTCGCGCGAGCTACTTCCCGTCGGTGTAGCCGAGGGCTTCGAGAGCGCGGAGCGCTTCGGCGTCGAGCTCGACCTCGAATTTCTCGCTCGCGGACGCGAGCGTGCGCGCGCGGAAGGCGCGCAAGTCGTTCATCAACGACGCGAGCACTTCCGCGTGCTCCGCGGAGACATCGGTCCGCTCGAAGGGATCGCGCTCGTGGTCGTAGAGCTGCGGGCCGCGGCCCGAGAGGATCAGCTTCCAGCGCCCGCGCTGCGCGGCCCAAAGTTGGCGCACACCGCCGTCCTTGAAGCGCAGCGCGAACAGCGTGCGTTCGGGCGGCGGCGCTTTCCCCGCGAGGAGCGGCGCGAGCGACACCCCGCCGAGCTGTTGCGGCGCCGGCACGCCCGCGAGCTGCGCGAGCGTCGGCAACACGTCGACGATGCTCGCCGGCGTGTCGAGCTTGCGGCCGCCCGGCAACTCCGCGGGCCACGAGAACACCAGCGCGATGCGCATCAACTCCGCGTGCAGCGAGTAGCCGTGCCCGAGGTCCCCGTGCTCGCCGAACTCCTCGCCGTGGTCGCTGAGCACGCACACCAGCGTGTCGTCGTCCCACTCGAGCTCGTCGTCGATTCGCCGCAGAGTCTCGTCGAGGTGCCGCAACTCCGCGTCATACGCCGCGCGCTCGGCTGCCAGATCCTCCGCGCCGGGCTCGTACACGCGCGCGCGCTCGCGCCAGGGCGCGTGCACGTCGTTGAAGTGCAAGTACAAGAAGTAGGGCTTCTCCCCGCTCAATTCGCTCTTCCACGCGCGCACTTGCTCGAGCGCCTGCTCCGCCTGGGCGCCCTTGCCGTGCTCCGGCCCCGTGAAGTCCGCGAAGTGCTGGAAGCCGCGGTCGAAGCCGATGCGCGAGGTGATGTTGACGTTCGAGCTGAAGCCGAAGGTCGCGTAGCCCGCGGCCGCGAACAGCTCCGGCGCCGTCGGCAGCGCGTCGGGCAAGCGGTTGAGCGACACCACCGCGTCCTGATTCTTGTCCCAGCGCTCCTTCGCCTCGCCCTGCACGTCGCCGTTCTCTTTCGACGCCGGCTGCCCCGCCTTGCGCGCGCGGTGCACGAAGAAGCCTTCGACGACGCCGTGTTCATTGGGATACAGCCCCGTGAACAGCGACGCCGTCGCCGGGGCGGTCCACGTCGAGGCGGAGTACGCGCGCTCGAAGAGCACGCCGCGCGCCGCGAGCTCCGCGAGGTACGGCGAAGTCGCGTGCTTGTAGCCGTAGGGCTGCAAGTGATCGGGGCGCAGCGTGTCGATCAGGATCACGACGACGTTCGGCGGCCGAGGCGCCGCGGGCTCGGAGCACGCGGCGACGAGCGCGAGCGCCACCAACTGCGCGAGCCGCCCCAACGCCCTTCGCGCGCCGCTCATTCGTCCGCTTGCATCCACAGGATCGAGTGCACGAGTCCGTGCAGCGCCATCTTCGCGCCGTCGTCGAAGTCGCGCATCGGTTCGCTCTCGATTCCGAAGCCGTTGTGCGCGATCAGCAGCTCGTTGGGCCGCATGCCGTTCGCCGTCGCCGCGTCCCAGCGGAACGCAAAGACTGCGCCCTGCGGCCCCGCGGCGAACGCCACCGGCCTGCGCGTGCGCGTCCACACGTCGTAGAGCCTGCAGGTGAGCCAACCGCCGTCGAGCGCGCGGTTCTCGACGCGCCGCGTGCGCCACATCGTCATCGAGCCGTCGGCCTGCGGCGCCTCGGTGTGCAGCACGTTGAGCTGCCCCGCGGCGTCGAAGGCGAGCACCGGACGCGAACCGCAATCCGCGCCCGAAGTCTCGCCCTGCACCCACTCGCTCGCCTCGAGCGCGAGCCCGTCGCCCTCGACGCGCGCCCAGCTCAAGCGCAGGCCGAGCGGACGGCCGCCGGGGTGCGGGGCGCTCGACGCGATCACGAGGCGCCCGTCCTTGGGATCGAGCGCGAGCCCGACCGGCACGCGCGAATCGAGCTCGAGCGGCGCTCCCGCCAGGGCCTGCAAGCGCGACGGATCGTCGATCCAGTGCACGCTCAATCGATCGTCGGAGGCGCGCGCGACGAGCAACAAGCGTTCGCCGACGGCGAGGGCCGAGAGGTCGCTGGGCGGCACGTCGGCGACCTCGGCGAGTTCGAGCGCTTCCTTCGAATCGAAGTTCGACGACAGCCAGCCGCCGGCGCGTCGGAGCAGGACGTACCCGCGCCCGCGCCAGCCCACGAGCACGAAGTCGTCGTTCGTCGCCGACGTCGGCAGCGCGCGCGGCTCGCCCCAGCTCTCGTTCCCGCGGTATTCGCGCACGGAGATCGTCTGCTGGTGGTGGTCGAGCGTCGCGAGCCACGCCACGCCGTCGACGTACGCGAGCGCCGGCGCCGCGCCGATCTGCAGATCCCAGTCGCGACGCGTCCCGCAGGTCGTCGCGCTGCCGTAGTTGATGTCGGCGCTGACCGGCTCGTGCGAGAAGAGCCCGTCGTGGTTCCAGTCGATGCGCGTCGACTCGCCGTCGGCTTTCAACGTGAAGCGGAACGGCGGCTTGGCGAGGAAGCCCAAGCGCTCGAGCGGAAACGGCAAACGCTCGACGAGTTCGCCCTCGCGCAACTCGACGCCCGCGAGCGCGCCGTTCGAGAAGTGCACGCGCTGCGCGTCGCCGTCGAACGAGTAACCGTAGGCGTAGTTCATCAGCGACGTGTAGAGCGGACACCACGCCGGCGCCGAGTCGCCTTCGTGGCTGAGCGAGAGCTGATGGCCGAATTCGTGCGCGAAAACCGCGAAACCGAAGCCGCTGCCGCCCATGTCGCCGGTCTGCTGCGACTGCCCGCCGCCCCAGGGAGTGACCTGCATCCAGTGCAGGAATCCGCGCTCTCGCGCCGAGAAACGGCGCGCGCCGCACTGCGCCCAATCGCCTCCGAACTGCTCCTCGGGCGGCACGGGCGTGCCGACGCGGAAGTGCACCGCGATGCCCTTCGAGCCGTCGAGGTTCACGAACTCGAGCTCGCGGAAGAGCTGCGCCGCGCGCGCGAGCTCGGGCTCGAGCCGCTCGAGCGGCACGCCCTGGTACGGCGACACGGCGACGATCACGTCCTTGCGCCGCGGATCGAGCACCGTCTTCGCGCCCGCGTCGATGCCGCGCGGCAAGCCGTGCACCTCCCACCCGTCGAGCAAGCCGTCGCCGTCGCTGTCGCGGTCGAGCGGATCGGTCCCGAGCCGAAGCTCGTCGTCGTCGCCGAGTCCGTCGCCGTCGCGGTCCGCCGCATCGGGCCCCGGGCTGAACGCGACGCGCAGCTCGAGAAACTCCCCGGGCCGCGTGCAGCGATAGACACCGACGACGTCGCCGTCCCCATCGCCGTCGAGATCGCCCACGCAGGTCGACACGAGCTTCGCATCGAGCTGGTACGGCGGCGGCGCGGGGCGGCGCGCGTCCTTCGCTGCACTCGTCGCAGGCGCCGCCGCGCGCGCTTCGAAACGCTCGACCGCATCGGCGCCGAACTCCGACGCCGCGCGCCACGGCGACGCCTTCCAGCCGCGCACGGTGCGCGCGACGAGCCACGCGCCGTTCAGTCGAACCCCGACGTCGTCGAAGCCGTCCCGGTCGACGTCGACGCACGCCACCGCATCGCAGCGCACGTCGCAGGTCGCCCAGGTGCTCGCGGCGAGGGCGGCCTGAAGCACGAGATTCAGCATCGAACCAAGCTAACGAACGGCTCGCGGCGACTCACGCAGCGAGCGGCCGGTCCGCAACGGCCTGTGAGAACGGCGCGCGCGCGTCGCGCGGCAAGACGAGGCGCGCGACGAGGTAGAGCTCCATCGCGAAGGGCAGATAGCCCAGGTAACCGAGGATCGGCATCTCGAACAGCTTCCAGAAGCCGACGAAGGGCACGTGGTAGATCCACTTCGGATCCGAGTGGACGTTCCACAGCTCCCAGAAGAAGCCGCAGAGCAGTCCCCCGATCCACAGCGACATCCACGGCCGCCAGTCGCCGCGCGCGAAGTCGTGCGTGAAGCCGCGGCGGCCGAGCGCGAGGCACAGCGGCTCGAACAGGAACACCAGCGAGGTCCAGACGAAGGGGTAGCAGTAGCGCGGCCACAGCAGAGTCGCGGCGAGCATCGCGGCGCCCAGCAGCGCGAGCGTGAAGCGGTACGCCGTCGAATCGCCGCCGCGCGGAAAGCGCGGGCCGGCCGAGAAGCGCTCGATGAACTTGAAGCTCCGCACGAGCTCGGCGCTCTCGAAAACGGCCGGGATCACCGTGGAGAAGGACAGGCTCGCGTAGAGAAAGTACTCGAGGTCGCTGAAGCGCTCGGCGCCGACGTACTCCCAGTTGCCGAGGCGCTCGTTGAAGGCCTCGAACAGCCACCACGTCGGAACGGAGAGCGGAAACAGCGCCAGGAAGACGCTCGGCGAGCGCCACAAGAGCGAATTGCCGGTGCGGCGCAGCACGACACCGTCGACGGCGAGCACGTACCCGAGCCACAACGGAAAGAAGAGCAGGTGCGTGCTCTCGAGCCCGGGCCACCAGTTCAGCGGCCAGAACACCGCCACGAGCGCGAGCCCGACCCACAACGTGGCTCGGCGCGGATCCCGGGAGGCTCGCGAGGCGAAGGGCATCGCACGAATCGTAGCCGCGGCGCAGGACGTGAAGAGCAGAGAAAGGGGGCGCGGAGAACCCAGAGAGGAACGCCGAGGCCAAGCTGGGAAACGTAGAGAAGGCGCAGAGCAGAGCGCGAGACAGAGACGCGCTGCGCGGTGCGGTTTGGGCGGATCGGCCGCGCTGCGGCGCGAACCACTACGACTTCGAAACGCCAGTTCCTGAGAACGCTCGAATCCGGCGCGAAATCGAGTTCGAACCCGCTGGCGGCAGCTGAACGCAACGCGCGTTCAACGAACATCCCTGACTCTCGGAATCTGTTCTTCGCAGGAAAGACCCAACATGAAGTCCCTCCGTTCTCTCGCCATCGCCGCGACCCTCGCAATCGGCGCCGCCTCTTCGCCTGCGCTCGCTTTGAACTCGACGAGCAACCAGGACATCGTGCAGACCGCGCTTTCGACGCCGGGTTTCACCACGCTCACGACCCTGCTCGGCCAGGCGGGGCTGGTGAGCACGCTGCAGGGCCCCGGTCCGTTCACCGTGTTCGCGCCCACGGACGCTGCGTTCGCGGCGCTGGATCCGAATCTCACCGCGTTCCTCGTGAATCCCGCGAACGTCGACGCCTTGCGTTCGGTGCTGCTCTACCACGTCGCGCCGGGACAGTTCGACTCGGCGGCGGTGCTCACGAGCCCGTTCCTCGACACCGTGAACGGCCAGCGCGCGTTGATTCGCTTCCCTGGCGGCGTGCTGACCATCGACAACGCCGTGATCAGCGTCACCGACATCCACTGCACGAACGGCATCCTCCACGTTCTCGACGGAGTGATGCAGCCCAGCCTCGACAACATTCCGGCAGCGGCTGCCTCGACCGGCCGCTTCGACACGTTGCTCGCGGCGCTCGGCGCGGCCAACCTCGCGGCCCTGGTCGACGGCCCCGGCCCGTTCACCGTGCTCGCGCCGACCGACGTCGCCTTTTCGCTGCTGCCGCCCGGCTTCGTCGATTCGCTGCTGCTGCCCCAGAACCAAGCGCTCCTGCAGGAGATCCTCACCTACCACGTGATCCCGTCGCGCACGTACTCCGACCAAGCGCTCGCGCTCGGCGCGGTCGACACCGCCAACGGCAACTAGGTGTTCTTCGGCCTCGTCAGCGGCGTCCCGCGCGTGAACGGCGCCCGAATCCTGCGGCGCGACATCGACACGGCGAACGGGGTGATCCACGCCATCGACCGCGTGCTGCTGCCTCCGCTGAACTGAGTCGTCCCTGAAACGCTCGGACGGGCCTCTCGTGCCGCCGAGACAGGAGTGACTCGGGACGAGAAGACGGGGCGCGCGGCCTTCGACAGCCGCGCGCCCCGTGTGCAGATCGCGCGAGCGCGGCGCAAGCCGCTCAGGCGAGGCCGGCGAGCTTGCGCAGCACGTACTGCAGGATGCCGCCGTGGCGGATGT
>CALFYL010000274.1 GCA_937952135.1 uncultured Planctomycetia bacterium | reverse complement strand
CTGCGCTGGGGATCCTAACTCTTCTCGATGCCGCAAGCCCGCTGGCCTCAAAACCGGCGGGCTTGTGTTTTATCCGCGCCGCGGGCTCGCGTTCGGGCGGCGCCGCCAGAGTTGGCCCATGGTTCGCCCCGAGTCGGGCCAGAGTGGGGCCAGAGTCGACCCGACATCGGCCGATAGCATGGCCCGACGCTTTCGGTCCCCAGCTCGACGTCCAGCATGACCCTCTACCTCGTCACCGGCGGCGCCGGGTTCATCGGTTCGCACATCGCCACGGCGCTGATCGCCCGCGGGGACCGGGTGCGGGTCTTCGACGACCTCTCCTCCGGCCGGCGCGAGAACCTCGACCTCGCCTGCGCCACCTTGCCGAAGTCCGCGCAAGGTCCGGACAGCCCGCTCGAACTCGTCGTGGGCGACCTCACGGACTCCGAAGCGGTCGCGGCGGCCTGCGAAGGGGTCGCCGGCGTGTTCCACGAAGCCGCGCAAGTGTCGGTGCCGCAGAGCATCGCCAAGCCCGTGCGCTCCTACGAGGTCAACGCACTCGGCACTTTGCACGTCCTCGAAGGCGCCCGCCGTCACGGGGTTCCGCGCGTGGTATTCGCGGCTTCGTCCGCCGCCTACGGCGACACGCTCGAGCTGCCGAAGGTCGAGACCATGACGCCGGCGCCGAAGTCGCCCTACGCGGGCGGCAAAGTCGCGGCCGAGCACATGCTCGCGGTCTACGGCGCGCTGCACGGCATCCGCACGGTCTCGCTGCGCTACTTCAACGTCTTCGGTCCGCGCCAGGTCGACGACAGCCCGTACACCGGGGTCATCGCGATCTTCGCGCGCGCGCTGCTCGAGGGCCGGCGCGCGACGATTTACGGCAACGGCGAACAGACGCGCGACTTCACCTACATCGACAACGTGGTCCAGGCCAATCTCGCCGCGATGGGGCGCGATGTTCCGCCCGGGAGCCTCGTCAACGTCGGCTCGGGCGCTTCCATCAGCGTGAACCAGCTCTACCGCGCGATGGCGGAGCAACTGGGCCTCTCCATCGAGCCCATTTACGCTCCGGCGCGCGAAGGCGACGTCCGGGATTCGCTGGCGTCGCTCGAACGCGCGCGAACGCTGCTCGGTTACGAGCCGAAGGTCGGTTGGCGCGAGGGTCTGGCGCGCACGGTCGCCTGGTACGTCGAGCGGCACGCGCAAACCGCGCGCACCTGAGTCCCGCGGGAAGCGGGAGAGTCCGCTCAGCCGGCGGCGCGCGTGAAGCGGAACATGTCCGGCCAGCTCCACTTGCGCGCGCTGAAGGCTTCGCTTTCGGTCAGGACGAGCACGTAGTCGCAGTACGGCTCCGGGCAGGCGAGCAGCACGGCGCGGTGCGGATCCTCGCCGGCTTGGGCGACGCGGAGGGATTCGTAGCAGCGCGGGCAGGCGTGCTCGACGTTGAGGGTGGTGTTGGCTTGCATGACGTTCGGGGACACTTGCAGGGTTTTCGTGTCGTTGCCGGAATCGGATGCCGCGCGCCGCGCACCATTTCCGCGGCGAGTCGGTGCGAGCCGCACGACTGGAGGCCCGCCATCGTCAATGTCGGCCAGGGCGCTGAAGCGCGTGGCAATGCGGCGTGAAGATCGCGCTCATTCCCTCTCGCATCAGGGACTTTCGCCGCTGGTCGTTCGCACGAGTTCGAGCCTTCGAATTCGCTCCTCGGCCCACGCCGAACGCGCGCCGACGCCGCGAAGAGACAGCGCCGACGGTGCGCCGAAAGAGCGCCGACTCGGCCTGGAGAGGGGGTGGCCGTCGGGCCCCTGGGCAGTTCCGCCGCCCGGCGATAGCCTGATGGGCTCGCGCCTGGCCGTTCATTCGCTCGGAAACACCTCCCGCGCCGGCCCCCGCGCCCACCCAACGCCATGACCACGACCAGCACCCCGCAGGCCGATTACGCGGCCGAGCTCGAGCGCCTCCTCGGGCTCAAGAACTGCTCCTACAAGTACAACCTCTCGAAGGAAGAGCTCTTCCACGAGGCGATCGCGAGCGACCGCGGCCGCGTGCGGCGCGACGGCCCGTCGAACGAGCAGAAGTGCTACCCGACCAAGCTCGGCGCGAAGGGTCCGCTCGTCTACTACACCGACCCCGACTGCACGGGCCGGCGCGTCAAGGACACCTACGCGGTCAAGTGGCCCGAGGTCGCCGACGTGGTGTGGTGGAAGGACGACGTCCAGGCCTTCGATCCGGACAAGTTCACGGCGCTCCTGAAGCGCGTGGTCGAGCATCTGAACGCCAAGGGCGGCCACCTGTACGTCAAGGACGTCTTCATGGGCGCCGACCCGGACTTCTCGGTGCCCTACCGCTTCGTCGGCGAGTACGCGGTGCACGCGATGTTCGCCCACAACATGTTCCCCAAGGACCTGAAGGGCGTGAAGGACGTCGCCGCGCGGCGCTGGACGATGCTCAACGTCCCGTCCTTCGTGTGCATCCCCGAACGCGACGGCACGCGCGCCGAATGCGCGGTGATCATCGACATCCGCAACAAGATCTGCCTCGTCGCCGGCCGCATGGACTACTGCGGCGTGGTCAAGAAGACGATCTTCACCGTCGGCAACTACCTCCTGCCGCTCGAAGGCCGCCTGTCGATGCACTGCTCGGCCAACGTCGGCCCGCGCGGCGACGGCGCGATCCTGTTCGGCCTGTCGGGCACCGGCAAGACCACGCTCTCGGCTGATCCCGAGCGCCGTCTGATCGGCGACGACGAGACGATCTGGAGCGACAACGGCCTGTGCAACCTCGAGGACGGCTGCTACGCCAAGCTGATCGACCTCAGCAAGGAAGCCGAGCCGGTGATCGCCGCGGCGCTCTCCAAGCCGGGCACGATCATCGAGAACGTTCCGCCGCTGCCGGGCAAGAAGATGGAGGAGTGCGATCCGCAGGACCTGGATCTCACCGACAAGTCCATCACCGAGAACACGCGCTTCAGCTACCCGCTGAGCGCCAATCCGAACGTGATGCCGGACGCGCGCGGTCCGCACCCCGAGACGATCGTCCTTCTGACGGCCGACGCCTTCGGCGTGCTGCCGCCGGTTGCGATCCTCGACGCCGACCAGGTCATGTACCACTTCGTGTCGGGCTTCACGGCGAAGCTCGCCGGCACCGAGATGGGCGTGACCGAGCCCAAGGCGGCCTTCAGCGCCTGCTTCGGCGCGCCGTTCATGAGCCACAAGCCGCCGGTGTACGCCAAGCTGCTCGCCGAGAAGATGGGCAAGCACAAGGCGCGCTGCATCCTGCTCAACACGGGTTGGAGCGGCGGTCCGTTCGGCGTCGGCAAGCGCATGTCGATCAAGTACACGCGCGCGCTGCTCAACGCGGCCCTCGAGGGCCAGCTCGACGAAGGCAAGGTCGAGTACGAGCTCCACCCGACCTTCAACCTCAAGATGCCGAAGTCCTGCCCGGGCGTGCCGAGCGAAGTGCTCAACCCGCGCAACACCTGGACCGACAAGGCGGCTTACGACGCCGCGGCGATCAAGCTGCGCGACATGTTCCGCAAGAACTTCGAGACCAAGGGCTTCGCCGCGCTGGGCATCAAGCCCGGCATGTGAGCCGCGCGGCG
>CALFYL010000273.1 GCA_937952135.1 uncultured Planctomycetia bacterium | reverse complement strand
GGCGTTGAGGCCGTTCGCGGCGCCGGTCGGGTCGCGGTAGGCGAACTGGAAGTTCCAGGTCGAGCCGGCGAGCACGGCGCTCGGACCGGACCCAAACGGCGACTGGCCGAGGTCGACGATGCGCACCAGCGCTCCGCTCGCGTCGGTGGCCAGCACCGGAGGCACGCGTTGGCGCGGCGCGGCGACACACAAAGTGCCGGCGCCGTAGGGCGTCGACGACGGATTCGCGCCGTAGAACAAGAAGCCGTTCACCGCGGCCGGCGCGTAGTTCACGGTCCACCCGAGATCGTTGGCGCCGATCGACGCCGTGCCGAGCGGGCTCAGCATCGCGCCGAGCCCGGCCGAGTTGCTCGACGTCTCGCAATACAGGTCGAAGTCCACGTCCTTGCCGACGGTGCGGTCGACGTGCCGCATCAGCGTGCGCAGCGAGATCTCGGCCGCGCGCTGCGCCTGCGTCCACGGAATGTTGCGGCCCACGTGGATGTGGCCGCCCGCGACACACCAGGCGGGGTCGAGCGGGCTCGAGTGCAGATCCTGGTACCAAACTCCGTGGTAGGCGATGAACTCGGACACAAACCCGCCGCCGTTGCCCGAGAGGCACACGAACGCGTTGAGCCCGGCGTTCGCGTCGTTCACATCGTCGACGATTTCCTGCACCGGCAGGGTCGAGAGCCGCAGCGTGCCCGCGGGAACCGAGGCATCCGGCGGCGCGGGCGTGGGCTGCAGCGGCGCGACGTAGTCGTTCACCCAGCTCGCGCGGTTGTACTGGTTCATCTCGACCTCCCAGTTCAGCGTCGACGAGCTGCGGCTGAAGGTCATCACCGCGATCGGCTGGAGCGCGTTCGCGATCGGCCAGAAGTCGGCGGACGTGTCCTGGTAGTCGACCATCAGATCGCCCGTGCCCGTCCCGCAGCTCGTGCAATTCGGCGGACTGAACTCGGGGAAGTACGCGTACACGTCGTAGCCGCGGCCTTCCCAGTTCGATCCGATCCACCCCTGCGGGTTCTGCACCGGATCGGGGCTGAAGCGCCGCACCGCTTCGTTCGACGGCGGCCAGTAGCCGGTGAGCAGGATCGCGGGGCGCACCCCGAGCTGCATCGACTGCGCGCGCGGCGTGCCGACCGTCGGCGCGGGCAGGTTCGACTGCGGCGGATCGAGGCGCCGCACGAGCTCGCCGCTGGCGCCCATCTGGGCTCGAGCGGGGGCGGCGGCGAGGGTGAGGGCGAGCGCGGCGCTCGAGAGGGGCGCGAGAGCGCGAATTTGAAGGTGCATGGCGAGTGTTCGAGGGGTGGAATGGATGCGAGCCAATCTAATCGCCGCGTGGAAACTTCGCAGAACCCGTCAGCTTTCGATCCCGTCGCCGCGATGCCCGCGGCGCGCTTCTTCGGCTTCGAATTCCGCGAGCGCGACGAGCAGCGCGCGCGCATCGCGTTGCCGCTGCGCCCGGAGCTCTTCCAGGGCCAGGGCCGCGTGCACGGCGGCGTGGTCTCGGCGCTCGCCGACACGTGCGCGGTTTGGCTGCTGCTGCCCGCGGTGCTGCCGGAACGCACCCTCACGAGCATCGAGTTCAAGCTCAACTTCGTGCGCCCGGCGGCCCTCGATCGCGGCGAGCTGCTCGCCGTCGCGCGCAGCGTGCGCACCGGCCGCACGATCGCGCTGGCCGATGTCGAGGTGCTGCAGGCCGGCGAAATCGTCGCCAAGGGCCTCTTCACGTACCTGGTGCTGCCGCTCGAACGTTAGCGCTTCTCTTCGAGCAGGCCGACGAGGTTGCCGTCGGGATCGCGGAGAAAGCCGATCCACAGCTCGTGGTCGGGCATGCGCGCCGCGAGTTGCGGAGCGCGCTCAGCCCGCGCGCCGCGCGCGACGAAGTCCTCGAACGCGCGCTCGACCTGCGGCGTCCGGAAGTAGGGGATCGAATTCGCGCCGGCCGTTCCCGCGCCCTGCGGCGTGCTCAGCATCAGCCGCACTCCGCCGGCGTCGAGGAACGCGAGCGTCGGCGCGGGGCGAAACAGCAGCTCGAGCCCGAGAACGCCCTCGTAAAACGCGAGCGCGGCGTCGACGTCGGCCACGGTGACCGCGAGTTGTGCGAGGCCTTCCACCCGTGAGTTCATGGCGCGCGCGCTCCGTTCAGGCCCAGTTCATCCACTCTTCGTTCGCCGCTTCGAGCTCGCGCTCGCACTCGGCGATGCGCGTCTGCGCATCGCGCATCTTCGCCGCGTTTCGATACACGTCCTCGGTGATGAGCGAAGCCTGCAAGCTCTTCAGCTCCTCCTCGAGCGACATGATGCGCTTCTCGAGCTTCTCGAAAGCCCAGGGATTGCGCACCTTTCCGCCGCCCGCGCCCTTGGCGGGCGCCTTCGCCGCGCCCCGCTCCGCCGCCGGCTCGTCGGCCAGCTTCGCCGCGAGCTTGTCCGCCGCGACCTTCTCCGCCGCGCGTTCGGCCGCGCGGTCCGACTTGCGCTGCGCATCGCGCTGCACGAGCCCCTGCGCCTGCTGCGCACTCTTCACGCGCCGCCAATCGCTGTAATTGCCCGTGTGCAGCGTCGCGCGCCCGTCGCCGACCTCGAGGATGTGCGTGCACAGCCCGTCGAGGAACGCGCGGTCGTGGCTCACGCAGATCAGCGCGCCGTCGAAGTCGCCGAGCAGCTCCTCGAGCGAGGCGCGCGCCGCCAGGTCGAGGTGGTTCGTCGGCTCGTCCATGGCGAGCCACGTCACGGGCGTCGAGAGCAACTTCGCGAGGCACAGCCGCGCGCGCTCGCCGCCCGAGAGCGCCGCCATGGACTTCTCGACTTCGTCGCCGCGGAACAAGAAGCGCGCGAGGTACGAACGCGCCTCGAGGTCGGTCCACTCGGGATGCACGCGGCGCATCTCCGCCGCCGGCGTGCCGTCCTCGTGCAGCCCCGAGGTGTCCTGGTCGTAGTACCCGCACAGCGCCTTGTGCCCGAAGGTGAGCTCGCCGCGCAGGGCGTTCGTGCGGCCCGCGAGGATCTTCAAAAGGGTCGTTTTTCCCGCGCCATTCGGCCCTACGACACCGATGCGCTGACCGCGGCCGATGCGCAGCTCGAGGTCCTTGAACAGCACGCGCTCGCCGTAGCCGCCGGTGAGGCCCTTGGTCTCGAGCACCATCTCGCCGCCGCGCTCGACCTTCGGCGGCGGGATGTTCGGGATGCGCACGTCCTCGAAGGGCTTCGCCACGCGCTGGATGTTCTCGAGCTTCTTGAGGCGGCCCTTCGCTTCGGCCGTGCGCTGCGAGCCCATGTGCTTGCGAATGAACGCTTCTTCCTTCGAGAGGAAGTCCTGCTGGAGCTCCCACGCGCGCAGCTCGCTCGCGAAACGCTCCTGCTTGAGCGTGACGAATTTCTCGTAGGAGCCCGGGTAGCGCCGCACTTGCCCGCGCTCGAGGTCGAGGATCGAGTCGACGCAGTTCGACAGCATGCGCCGGTCGTGGCTGACGATGAGCACCGCGCCCTTGAGCTCGCGCAGCCAGCTCTCGATCCACTCGATGCCGACCAGGTCGAGGTGGTTCGTCGGCTCGTCGAGCAAGAGCAGGTCATGGCCCGCGACGAGTTCGCGGGCGAGCGCCGTGCGGCTGCGTTCGCCGCCCGACAGCGTGCGCGCCTCGCGCTCCCAGAAGCTCTCGGGCAGTCCGATGCCGCTCAGGACCTTCTCGACGCGGTGCGACAGGTCCCAGCCGCCGAGTTGTTCGAGTTTCTGCGTGAGGTCGTCGTGGCGTTTGACCAGCGAGTCGAGCTCGGCGCCGCTCGCGTGTTCGAGCGCCTCGTTCACGCCCGTGAGCTCCGCTTCGACAGCCTTTGCCTCCGCGAGCCCGCCCTCGACGTAACCGAGCACCGTTTGCCCCGGCTCGAACTGCGGAATCTGCGGCACGTGGCCGAGCCGCGCGCCCTTGCGCAACGTCACCGAACCGCCGTCGGGCTTGTCGAGCCCTTCGATGAGCTCGAGCAGCGTCGTCTTGCCGCCGCCGTTGCGGCCCACGAGCCCGACCTTCTCGCCGGGGTCGATCTGGAAGGTCACGCCGCGCAGAACCTCTTGCGCGCCGAAGTGGCGGGACACGTTGTCGACGATCAAGAGGCTCACGTTGCGCTCATTTCAGGCGCAAGAGAGTAGTGGTTCCGGCCCGCGCGGCAAGCCTCGACGTCAGCGCGTGAGCCAGGCGACGAAGGCGGCTTCGTGGTCGCGAGCGGCGTCCTGCGAGGCGCCGATCGAGCGCGAAGTGAGTTCCAGGGCCAGCGCGTGGAGGGCCGAGCGGCGGAGACCCGACTTCGAACGCCGCGCGAGCTCGCGCGAAAGCACCTGCAGCGTCGACGGTCGGACCGCACTTCCGTCGCTGTCCAGGTACCGCACGAACGCCGTCGAGTAGGCGCGCAAGTGCTCGGCGTAGCACTTGCGCTGGCTCGGCGGCGCGCGCAGCACCGCCTCGGGAACGAGCGCGTTCTCGGCGAGTTGCGGGATCGCGGCGCGCAGTGCGGGGCGGTTCGTATCGAGGTCGACGAGCTCGAAGCCGTCGCCGCGCCACGCGCGCTTCAAGGCGCCGCTGAAGTAGCGGTCGGATCCGGCGCCGCGGTACGGACTCTTGTAGCGGCTGGTCCAGAACATCCAGTCGACGGTGGCGCTCAGCTCGGCGGAGTCGCTCGACTCCGCGGCGCCCGAACAGATCGTCTCGTCGCTTCCCAGCACCGCCAGCGTGTCGTAGATCGCAAGTCCCTCGCGCCACCAGCGCGGCGCACCGGCGTGGTGGCGGGCGGTGAGCGCGTGCGACGCGTTGTGGACGGCGTTCTCGAGCGCGCGTTCGAACTCGAGGGGTTCGTCGACGAGCTCCGCGGGCGTCGACCCGCGCGCCCTGCCGACCGTCGATACCACGAGCACGCCGATCGGCAGGACGAACTCGCGGCACTGGCTGAGCCACGGCGCGTCGATCCACGTGCGCGAGGCGGGATCGAGCGCGATCTGCGCGCCCGCGATGGCGCACAGCTGCGCTCGACTCGGCACGATGCACACGACCAGCCCGAACGCGTCCGGCGCCGTCGGCGCGGCGTTCAAGCGCTCGGACATGTGCGCGTGGAGCGCCGCTTCGCGGGGGGTGAGCCCGCGTTTCGTGGGCTTCCAACTCGCAGCCCAGCGCGCGAACTCGAGCGCTTCGGGCGTCGGCTCGGCGCCGCCTGTCTCGCTCGAGCGCGCCACCCAGCCCACCTGGAAGCGCGCGAGCGCGTCCACGAACTTGTGCGCCTCCCGCAGCGGACGCGCGTCGCTCCAAACGCCGCGCCCGTCGAGCACTTGCTTCGGCAGCCACAACTCGAAGGCGCCCACGCGGTAGCGTTCGTGAAGCGGCGCCAAGCGTTCTCGCAGGTCCTTCGAAGCGTTTGCCCCCGGGGCCGCCGCGGCCGGGGCGAGCGCGGCCGAGCGCTCGAGCAACTTTGCGCCGAACTCGTCGAGCGGCCACCCGCTTCCGTTCTGGGCGGCGGCCTGCGCAAAGGGTGTGAGGAGCGCGGCGAGGGCGAGTGCGCCCGAGCACGACCCGCTCGAACTGCGGTGTTGACGCGCCGACGGAGAGACCATGTCCGACTCCGGCTCGTGGAGCTGGTAAGGGGGCTTCGAACGGTTCCGCACGGCGAGTACCCGCGCGTTCGCGCGAAGTCACCGCGTTCGCACCGCTATGATCGCGCGAAACCTGCGAGCACACAGCCCGAGCACACAGCCATGGCCACCCTGTTCACCCGCATCCTCCAAGGCGAGCTGCCCGGTCGCTTCGTCTGGCGCGACGAACACTGCGCCGCGTTCCTCTCGATCCAGCCGATTCGCCCGGGCCACACGCTGGTCGTGCCGCGGCGCGAGATCGACCACTGGATCGACATGCCGCCCGAACTCTGCGCGCACCTCTTCGAAGTCGCGCGCGGACTCAGCCAGGCGCTGCAGCGCGGCTTCGGCTGTCAAAAGGTCGGGCTCTCGATCGTCGGGCTCGAGGTGCGCCACACGCACCTGCACCTGATGCAGCTCGACCAGCCCGCCGACATGGACTTCGCGAACCAGCGCAAGGACGTGCCCGCCGCCGAGTTCGACGCGGCGGCCGCGACGATCCGCAAGGCGCTGCGCGAGCTCGGCCTCGACCGCCGCGCGCAGTCGCTCGAGTAGCGCGCGGGCGAGCTCGGCAAACGCTCGTCGCGGCGTGCGCGCCCCGGCTCGCGAAGTCGCGGCCGACGGATATGAGTTGAGAAAAATGCTGCTCGGCCATTGCCGTCCGCGGCCCTTTCTTCTACCTAGGTAGTTCATAGCTACCTCGGTAGTTGAAGCCCGCCTTCGGAGGACTTGCCGTGCTCTCGCTCCGCTCCACCGCCCTCGCCCTGCTCTGCCTCGTCGCGCTCCCCGCGCCCGCTCGTTCCCTGGGCGCCCCCGCGCAAGCCGAGAGCGCGGAGGAGCGCTACTCGTTCCTCGTCGGGCTGTGCGACGAAAGGGAATGGGAGCTCGCGGCGCGGGAAGCGCGCGCGTTTCTCGAGGAATTCCCGCGCCACGCGAAGGCCGACCTCGCGCGCTACCGGCTCGCGACCGCGCTCTTCGAAACTGGCGAGAAGCAGGCGGCTCGCGACGTCTATGCGCAGCTCGAACGCCGCGACGGCTTCGAGTTTCGCGCCGAAGTGTCGTTTCGGCTCGGGCAGTGCGAGCTCGGGCTCGGACGCCCCGCGCAAGCGGCGAGCGCCTTCGAGCGCGTGCTCGCGCTGGGCTCGAACTACCTCGCGCCGGCCGCGCAGTTCTTTCTCGGGGAGGCGCGCTTCGCGAGCGGCGACTTCGCGGCGGCGGACGCGAGCTACCAGCAAGTTCTCGAGTCGAAGGAGGGCGCCGAGTACGAGCGCGAGGCGCGCTACGGGCAGTGTTGGTGCTCGTTTCGACTCGCGCGGCACGACGAAGCGGTCGCGCGCATCGAGCGCTACCTCGAACGCCACGGCGCGCACGCGACGGCGCCGGAGCTGCGTTACCTGGCGGGCGAGGCGCACCTTGCCGCGGGCCGCGCGCGCGAGGCGCTGAAGAGCTTCGGAACCGTGCGGAGCGGACCCTTCTCCGTGCGGGCGCTCCGCGGAAGCGCGTTCGCGTCGGCGGCGCTTGGCGACCACGACGGCGCGGCGCGGCGTTTCGGCGAGCTGCTCGAACAGGCGCCGGAAGGGGAGTTCGCAGCCGAGGCGCAGCTTCAGCGCGGCATTCAATTGTTGCTCGCGGGCGATGCGAGGGGCGCGGCGACGGCCCTCGCGGCGCATGCGAAGGACCCCGAGGCGGCGTACTGGCTCGCGCGAGCGCAGCTCGAGTCGGGGGACGCAGAAAGCGCGCTTTCTTCGCTGGAAACTGCGTTCTCGGCGCGGCCGAAGGGCGAGGCGCTCGAGCGCCTGGCCGTGCTCCGCGGAGACGTCTTGAGCGCCTTGGGACGCGGCGGCGAGGCGGCCGCGGCGTACTCGCAGGCGAGCAGCGATTACGCGCTGCACGCGGCGGCGATCGCGGCCTTCAACAGCGGCAAGTTGGACGAGGCGGCGCGGATCGCGCGCGACGGGCTCGAGCGCTTCCCGCAGAGTTCCTATGCGCCGGAGATGCGCCTTGTGTGCGGGGAAGCCGCCCTCGCGCGGAAGGACTATGCGGAGGCGGCGCGCGAGTTTCGCGCAGCGGGCGTCGAGGGCGCCTCGGAAGCCACGCGCGCTCGCGCCGCGTTGCGCGAGGCGTGGTGCGCGTTGCTCGCCGGCGATGCGACGGCGGCGAGCGAGCTGGCGCAGCGCGTCGTGCGCGAGTTCGACAAGTCGGCGGGCGCGAACGAAGCGCGCTTCGTTCTCGGACGGGCGCGCGAGAAGCTCGGCGACGCGGCCGGGGCCGTGGACGCCTGGGCGAAGTACATCGAGGTCGAGCCGCGCGGCGAGCACGCGGCCGAAGCTCTCGCGGGACTCTCGCGGCTCGATGCGAACGACGCGGCGCGCTGGGGCCGCAAGCTCGCCGAAGAACATCCCGAGTCGGCGGCCGCCTTCGGCGCGCTGCTCGAGCTCGCGGAGCGCGACGCGCGCGAAGGGCGGCGTGCGCAGGCGCTTCAGCGCTACCGCGAGGTGCTCGAGCGCTGGCCCGACCACGAACGCGCTCCGGTGGCGCGCTACGGACTCGCGTGGTGCTTGTTCGAAGCCGGCGAGTTCGCGGCCGCGGCGAAGGAGGTCGCAGCGCTCGTCGGACGCGCCGAACTCGAGCCGCAACTCGCGCTTTCCGCCGCAGAACTCGCGGTTTGGGCGAACAACCGCGCCGACGACCGCGAGGCGACAGTCGCGGCCTATCGACGCTTCGCCGAGCTCGGCGGCGAACCGCGCAAGCTGCTCGGCGCGGCGCGCCTGGCGGGTGCGGCGCTGGCGGAAGCGGGCCGCGCCGAAGAGGCGCGCGCGCTGTTCGACGACCTGCTCGGCAAGGCTCGCGGCGAGCGCGAGGTGCAGGCCGAAGTGCTGCTCGAAAGCGCGTGGATCGCGCTCGACGCCAAGGACGCCGACGAAGCGGAGGCGGCGCTGCGAACGGCGTGGAAACTCGGCCCGGCGGCGCCCGCGCGCGTCGCGCTCGCCGAAGCGTGCTTTTTCGCGGGCGAACTGCGTTTCGAAGCGGGTGACCTCGACCGAGCTCGCGCGCTCTACGAGCTCGCGCTGCCCTCCGCTGCGCCGTCGATCGCTGCGCAAGCGCTCTACAAGCTCGGCTTCGCGCATCTGCGCGCCGACAAGCTCGACGAGGCCGCGACGTCGTTCACGCGTCTGGTGGCGGAGCACGCCGAGCACGAGCTCGCGGCGGAGTCGCGCTACCTCGCCGCGGAGTGCCGTTTCCGCCAGAAGCGCTTCGAGGAGTGCGTGACGCTGCTCGCGAGCTTCGCGCGAGACCTTCCACGCCACGCGTGCACGCCGAAAGCGCTGCTGAAACTCGGCCTTTCGCTCGGAGAACTCGGGCGCTGGAAGGAGTGCGAAGCGGCGCTGCTCGAGTTCGCGCGGCGCGGCGCCCAGGCCGAGGGCGCGCTCGAAGCGGAGCTGTGGCGCGGCCGCGCGGTGGCGGCGCGCGGCGACACTCGCGGGGCGCGCGCGGCCTTCGACAAAGTGGCCGTCGCCGACCGCGGGCTGCTCGCGGCGCGCGCGCGGCTCGAGCTCGGTCGGCTCGACACCGCCGCGGGCAAGCACGAGGACGCGCTCGCGCACTACCTCAAGGTCGCGCTGCTCTACGAGGGCGGCGAAGTCGTCGCCGAAGCGCTGTTTCTCGCAGCCGGCGCGCTCGAAGCGCTCGGGCGCGACGACAAGGCGCGCGCGCGCTACCTCGAGCTTCGCGAGAAGCACGCGGGCTCGCCGTTCGCCGCCCGCGCCGAGGAACGCCTCGACGCACTCGGACGCTGAACCTCGAACGCTGACGATCGAACGTCGCTTCGATTCGAAGCCAGAACCTCCACCAACACGCCAAGGAACTGCCATGCTCTCGCTGCAAGAACCCGCGAACGCGCCGCGCGCCGGCGCTCAACTCGACAGTGTCTTCGACATGGTCCTCGCCGGCGGTCCGGTGATGATCCCGCTCGCGATCTGCTCGGCGCTCGCGCTCACGTACGCATTCGAACGCGCCGTGAAGCTGCGCCGCGGCGCCCTCGGCGTCGCCGCGCTCGAACGCGAGCTTCTGCCGGCGCTCGCGGCGGGCGGCGCCGCGCGCGGACTCGAGGTGCTCCAGCGGCACTCCACGCCGGCCGCTCGCGTGCTGCGCGCCGGTCTGCTGCGTTGGGACGCGCCGTACCTCGAGCGCGAGAAGGAAGTCGAAGAGGCGGGCTTGCGCGAAGTGCGCGGACTCTCGGCGAACCTCAAGCCGCTCGTGTACATCGCGATGCTCGCGCCGCTGCTCGGCTTCCTCGGAACCGTGTACGGAATGATCGTCGCGTTCTCGACGGTCGCGATGAGCGAAGGTCTCGGCCGGCCGGAGATGCTCGCGGCGGGCATCAGCCAGGCGCTGGTGACGACCGCGGCCGGCCTCACGATCGCCGTGCCGACCCAAGTGCTGTACTACGCGCTCAAGTCGCGCGTCGAACGCTTCGCGCGCGACCTCGAGGAACTCCACGAGCGCGCCGACGAGACCTTGCGCCGCGGTGTGGCGCCGCCGCCGCCGAGTGCTCCCGCGAGCCCGGCCGCAGCCGCGGACACGGCCGCCTCCGTCGAAGTTCCCGCCGCGGCCCAGCCCGCTTAGGCGCCGCCATGCACCTCCGCGACGAACAACCGCTCGACGAGCAGGCGCTCAACCTGACTTCGATGACGGACCTCGTGTTCCTGCTGCTGATCTTCTTCCTGTGCGCGACGACGTTCCTCGATCCGGAGCGCGCGCTGCGCCTGGAGCTGCCGCAAGCGCAGAGTGCGCAGCCGCGCGACGAAGTGCTGCAGGAGCTCGTGATCAACGTGTCGCGCGACGGGGCGCTGACGCTCGCCGGTCGCGCGGTTCCCCGCGACGCGCTCGAACGCGAGCTGCGCGCGGCCGCGGCGCGCAATCCCCAGACGCCGGTGACGATCCGCGGCGACCGGCTCGTGCACCACGAGGACATCGTCGCGGTGATGGATGCGTGCGGACAGGCCGGCCTCGTGAACCTCGCCGTCGGGACGCTCGAAGGCACCTAAGGAGAGCTCCGTGACCACCGCCGCCTCGCGCAAGAACCTCGTGATCGCCATGGCGCTCGCCGCGGCGGCGTTGCTCGCGCTCAACCGCTGGATCGTGCCGCTCCTGTTCGAGCTGCGGCCACTTCGCGACGGCGCCGGGAGCTATTCCGCCGACGACTCGCGCTTGCGCATGGCCGTGTGGGAAGCGCCGCGGCCGCTCGAGGGCGAGCTCGACACCGAGGCGCGCGAGTCGCACCCGCGGCTGTCCCCCGACGGACGTTGGCTCGCTTTCAGCGCGGGCGAGCCGGGCCAGGGAACGGAGCTGTTCGTCGCGGAGGTCGTCGGCGGAGTTCCGCAGGCGCCGCGCGCGCTCTCGGAACTGAATTCCGGCGCCGACGACCTCGCGCCGGCGTGGTCGAGCGACGCGCTGTACTTCGCATCGGATCGCGCGGGCGGCGCCGGTGGGTTCGATCTCTACCGCGCGAGCTGGGACGGCGCCTCGTTCGGCGCGGTCGAGCCGCTCGCCGGCGTGAACAGCGCCGCGAACGAGACCGAACCCGCGCCCTCGGCCGGCGCCTTGTACTTCGCGAGCGACCGCGGCGGCGCGGGCTTCGACGTGTTCGTCGAGCGCCTTGCGCCCGAGGGCGCGCGCATCGAGCGCGTCGACGTGCTCGCGAGCGAGTTCGACGAACGCGACCCGTTCGTCACGCCCGACGGGCGCGCGCTCTACTTTTCCTCGAACCGCCGCCTCGGCGGCGCCGACTTCGACCTGCACCGCAGCTTCCGCGACGAAGGCGCGTGGCTCGCGCCCGAGCGGCTCGCCGGCCTCGACTCCGCCGCCGCGGAGCGTGCGCCCGCGACGAGCGCCGACGGCCTCACGCTGCACTTCGTGCGCGACGGCGACCCCTCCGCGGAACTGCAGGTCTCCCGTTCGATCGAGCTCTTCCGCGGCGCCGCGCCGGCGCGGGGATGGGCTGACTTAGCTCTGATGGCGGCTCTGCTGCTGTTGGCGGCGGTCGCCGCGCTGTCGAAGCGCTGGGAAGGGCTCGATCTTCTCTACAAGTGCGCGCTGGCGAGCGCGATCGCGCACCTGTTGATCCTCGCGCTGCTCCGCTATCTGTACCCGGACGCGGAGCTGTGGGACGCGCCGCGCGACAACGGTCCCCGCATCCGAGTGCGGCTCGAGGCGCCCGTCGAACGCACGCGCGGTCTCGTCGAGCGCGGAGGCGAACTCGAGCCGCGACGCGAGCCGCGCGATGAAGCCGCGGGACCCGAGCGCGCGGAGTTCGCCCCGCTGGAGCTCGCGGAAGCTGCGTTGCCCGCGCCGAGCGCGCTCGAGCGAACCGAAGCCGCGCCGGAAGCGGCGCCCGAGCCGCGCGAGATGGTTCTCGAACGCGAACGCGACGCGAGCTCGGCTTCCGCGCCCGCTCTCGCCTCCCTCAGCGAGTCGCGCGAGCTGCGCCGAGCGGAGCCGATCGCGAGCGCGGCGCCGATTCCGAGCGCTTCGCCGGCGGAACGCGCCCAGCGGCCACAAGCCGGGCCCGTCGCGGTCGAGCTCGCACCCGCGCCGACCTCGGACTCCGCGCCGACGGCCGCGAGCCTCGCGAAACGCGCGAACGAGCGCGCGACGAACGAAGCGGCGGGCGCGTTCACAGCGGCGCCGGTCGAGCGTTCGAGCGCCTCCGAGGACGCGTCCGGCGGACCGGCGGTCGCCTTGCCGAGCGAAGCGCGGCCGCGGATCGACGCGGGGACGGCGCCGGCGGCGGAGTTGGAAGCGCGCGCGTTCGACGCTGGACGTGAAGTGGCGAGCGGTGAAGTGAACGGCGCCGGTCCCCAGCGCGCGCAAGTCGCGCTCGGCGTCGAAACGCCGGCGCCGGAGGCTGCGCCGAGCGCGGGCGTGCTGACTCGACGGCGCGCGCCGTCGCCGACGGCAAGCGACGAATTCACGCCCGCCGCGGGTGAGCGCTCGGACGCGCCCGACGCGCTTCGCGAAGGGCCCGCGCTCGCGCTGCCGAGCGAACAGCGCGCGCGAACCTCGGCGCAGGACGCGGGCGTGGCCGCGGACAGCGCGCCTGCGCCGGTCGCGATCGCTCCGCAGCGTCGCGCGGACACGAGCTCGAGCTCGGGACCGAGCGCACGTCTCGCGCCGACTCCGAGCCGGAGTACCGCCGTCGAGAGCGCGGCGCCCGCTTCGAAGCCGCTCGCCGCGGCGCCTCGCTCGGCGGCCGTCGACGCACCCCCGGCGCCGCGACGTCTCGACGACACGCCGTACCGCTCGCGTTTCGGCACGGAGAAGGAGACCGCGCTGCGCGAGCACGGCGGCACGGAAGAGACCGAACGCGCCGTCGCGAACGGGCTGCGCTACCTCGCCGCTCGCCAGCGCCGCGACGGCTCGTGGGGTTCGCCGAACGACTTCAACTCGAAGTACCGCGACGTGCGCGTCGGCAAGAGCGCGCTCGCGCTGCTCGCGTTCCTCGGCGCCGGTCATACGCCGGGCGCCGAGACCGAGCACGCGCGCGTGGCGGACCTCGCCGTGCGCTGGCTGCTCGCGACGCAGGATGCCGCGACGGGGCACTTCGGCGACTGCGAGGCCTACGGCCACGGCATCGCGACCTACGCGCTCGCGGAGTGCTTCGCCTTGACGCGCGACGCGCGGCTCGGCGACGCGGTGCTGCGCGGCGTGCAGCGCATCCTCGAAGAGCAGATCGTGCGCGGCGATCCGCTCAGC
>CALFYL010000272.1 GCA_937952135.1 uncultured Planctomycetia bacterium | reverse complement strand
TGATCTGGCCGCGGCCGATTCACAACGCGCCGCGCGACTCGAGATAGGTCGCGACGGCGCGCTGGCCGCCGTGCTTCGCCCAGCCGAGGGGCGTCGAGTTCCACAGCGTGTCGCGACGGTCGAGCCGTGCGCCGCGCTCGACCAGTGCGCGCACGGCGGCAAGGTGTCCGGCGAGCGCGGCGTGGTGCAACGGCGTCGCGTGCGCGTGAAAACCGTCGGGGTTGTTGCGGTCGGGGTCTTCGCCGGCGTCGAGTAGAACGGCGACGACCTCCGCGTGGCCGAGCTGCGCGGCGAGCGCCAACGCCCTTTGCCGGTCGTTCGCGTCCGCGCGCGCGACCTGCTCGCGCACTTGGTCGACGCGGCCGAGCCCGGCGGCGAGCGCGAGCGTCTCGGCGCGCGCCCCACGCTCCACCAAGGCCTGCGCGGCCGCGTCGAACCCGAAGACGAGTGCGGTTTGAAGCGGAGAGACCCAGTTCCCCGAGCCGACGCCGTCGACCGACGCGCCGAAGTCGAGCAGCGTGTGGACGAGCGGCAACTGGACGCCGGCTTCGGCGGGCGGCGTGCTCGAAACCAGCATGCTCAGCGTCGTGCACTCTCCGCCGTACATGCTCGCCAACGCGTCGACCTCCGCGCCGGCCTCGAGCAGACGCCGCGCCACGTCGACCGCATTGCGCGGCGAGCGTTGCCGGTAGCCCTCGACGCCGTTCGCGCCGAGATAGTGCACGAGCGTCGCCCGATGCACCGGCGGATCGAAGCACGTCCTGCGCGTCGAGCGAGCGCGCACGAGTTCGGGATCGGCGCCGAGAAGCGCATCCAGCGCGGCGACATCGCCCGCGATCACGGCCTCGGCTGCGTGCTCGAAGCGGTGCACCGCTGAAGCCGGATCGAGCAACGCGGTGACGTGGGTCTCGAGCGCGGCCCAGTCGAGGAAGCTGTAGCCGCGCGCCACCGCCAGTTCGGCGTCCGCGACGTCGAGCGGCGTCGCCGCCACCTCGGCGTCGGAGACGTCGCGCGGCTTCCACGGCACATGGGGCTCGAGGAAGCGCGGATGGTGGGAGCGAAAGATCTGCAGCGCCGCCGGGTTTGCGGCGCGGTGTCCCGCGAGCAGCGCGAGAGCTTGCTCGCGGTAGCGCTCGAGCGGCGCGGCGATCGGCAAGTGTTGGGCGTTCATGTCTGACGCGCGACTCGAAGTGGATCCGGCGCGTGGCCGACAAGTTACTTTGCGCCGCGCGCTCCGTGGCCGCGCGCGCGCGACGGGCGGCTAAACTCCGACCACTATGGCCAAGTACATCGATGGATTCGTGATTCCGATCGCCAAGAAGAACCTGCCCGCCTACCGCCGCATGGCGAAGCTCGGCTGCAAGGTTTGGATGGAGTACGGCGCGCTCGACTACCGCGAGACCGTCGCCGAGGATCTCGACGTGCCGTGGGGCCTGGGCTTCACGCGCGGCTTGAAACTCAAGCGCGGCGAGACGGTCGTGTTCGCCTACATCGTCTACCGCTCGCGCAAGGACCGCGATCGCATCAACAAGAAGGTGATGGCCGATCCGCGGATGACCGGCATGGGCGATCAGAAGATGCCGTTCGACATGAAGCGCTTCATGGTCGCCGGCTTCACGACGCTCGTCGAAGGCTGAGCGGCTCGCTACTCGTACTCGATCGGGTCGCGGAGACCGGCGGCGCGAAAGCCTTCGAGGCGCAGCTTGCAGGCGTCGCAACGGCCGCAGGAGAACCAGCGGCCGTCGCGTTCGAGCGGGTCGTAGCAGGAGTGCGTCAGCGCGAAGTCGAGTCCGAGTTCGCGGCCGCGGAGCACGATCTCGCGCTTGCTGAGGAGCGCGAGCGGCGCGCGCAGCTCGAGTCGGACGCCGCGTTCGGTTCCGGCCGCGGTGGCGAGCGCGGCGAGCTGCTCGAAGGCGCGCAGGAATTCGGGGCGGCAGTCGGGATAGCCCGAGTAGTCCACCGCGTTGATGCCGAGGTAGATCGCGCTCGCGCCGACGATCTCGGCGTAACCGAGCGCGATCGAGAGGAAGATCGTGTTGCGCGCGGGCACGTAGGTCGTCGGCACGCCGCGGCCGATGTCGTGCGAGGCGCGGTCTTTGGGCACGGCGATGTCGGCCGTGAGCGCGGAACCGCCGAGCGCGCGCAAATCGACGGCCACGACGCGTTGCTCGACGGCGCCGAGAGCTCGGGCGACGCGCGCGGCCGCTTCGAGCTCGCACACGTGGCGCTGGCCGTAACGAACGGTGAGCGCGTAGGTTTCGAAGCCGGCCGCGCGCGCTTCGGCGAGCGAAACGGCGGAGTCCATGCCGCCGCTGACGAGGCAGACCGCGCGCTGGGCCGCGCCAGGGCTCGGGCTCGGGCTCGGGCTCGGAGTCGGGCTCGAAGTCATGGCGCGGACGATATCGTCTCGCCGTGAAGTCCGCGGACGACCGCCTGCAGCGAATCCTCGCCACTGTCGATGCCGTTCCGCGCGGCAAAGTGGCGAGCTACGGCCAGATCGCGCGCGAAGCCCTGCTTCCGGGCCGCGCGCGCCTGGTCGGCCGCGTGCTTCGCGACCTCCCCACCGGCAGCAAGCTGCCCTGGCACCGCATCGTGCGCGCCGACGGCTCCATCGCGGGCCGCGGCGACGGCGCAGCGATGACCGAGCAACGCAAACGTCTCGCTCGCGAAGGCGTCAAGTTCGACTCGCGCGGCCGCGTCGACTTAGCGACGTACGGAGCCAGAGCAGATTCTCCCCGCTAATCCAACGCGCGGGGGTCCGGCGGCGCACGAGCGGCCTCCGGTGAAACAGCGGGGCGAATTTGCTCTGGCTCGGTACGTCGCGATCAGACGGCGCTGATGCCGCCGTCGACGACGAGTTCGGAGCCGGTCATGAAGCTCGAGGCGTCGCTTGCGAGGAAGAGCGCTGCGGTCGCGATCTCGGAGGAGTGGCCGAAGCGGCCGAGCGGGGTTTGAGCTTCGATCGATTTGGCGAAGCCGTCGCGTGCGTCCGCGGGCAGGCCGAGCCGGCCGTAGATCGGCGTGTCGATCGGGCCGGGCGAGATCACGTTCACGCGGATGCCCTGCGGCGCGAGCTCGGCCGCCAGCGCGCGCGTCATCGAGACGATGCCGCCCTTGCTCGCCGTGTAGGCCGCCGTTCCCGCCATGCCCTTCGACGCCACGACCGACGCGTTGAGGATCACGCTCCCGCCCTTGCCCATCAGGCGGAGCGACTTCTGAAGCGTGAAGAACGCGCCCTTGAGGTTCACGTCGAGCTGTTGGTCGAACTCGGACTCGCTCACCTCCACCGAGGGCCCGAATTTCGCGAGCCCTGCGTTCGCGAACAGGATGTCGAGGCCGCCGAAGTGCTGTTCGACCTGCGCGACGAGCGCATCGAGGTCGGCGAGCTTGCTCACGTCCGCCACCACCGCGAGCGAGCCCGCCGGCAGTTGCTTCCGCGCTTCCTCGAGCGTCTTCGGGTCGCGTCCGGCGATCGCGACGCGCGCGCCGGCCTCGGCGAACGCCAGCGCGGTGGCCAGCCCCATGCCGCTGTTTCCGCCCGTGATCAACGCCGTCTTGCCCTGCAGCGTCCCCGTCATCGTCCCCTGCAACGTCTGGTTCTTCATCGGAGCTTCTCGATTCGTTCTCGTTTTGGTTACAGATCAATCCACGGCTTTGGCCGAGAGCGACGTCAGATGCTGGCGCAGGCCCGCAGGTTTCAGCACGAACCTCTCGGGGCGAATCAGTTCGCTTTCTCGATCGCTTGAAGCAACGAGGCGAGCGTCGTGCGAGCGAGCGCGCTCTCCACCGCCCGGTCGGCCCGTTCGTAGGCGCTCGACAACGCGTCGCGCACGCCGCAACTCACCGCGCACGACCGGTTCACCGGGGTCTCGTGCAGCCCGAAGAGCCCCGCATCGTCCACCGCACGCCACACGTCGAGCAGCGTGATGCGCCCGAGCGCCCGGCTCAGCGCGTAACCTCCGGTCGGCCCCGGCTGCGCGTGCACGAGCCCGGCCTTCGACAGCTTGCCGAGCAGGCGCCGCAAAACGACCGGATTCGTCCGCACGCTCCGCGCGAGCGCCTCGCTGGTGTGCGGACCGCCCTCGCGGTGGCCCAGGGCCAGCAGGACGTGCGTCGCGACGGAGAGGCGCGTGTTGGCGGCCATTCGGCCTCAGTGTAGTTCCAGCTTGCCGCCGGGGCCGGGGGATCTAAAGTGCTCGGTCCCCATCGCCCCGCGAAGACCGTCTCCTACGACTTGGAACGCACCGTGAGCCTGTTCAGCAAGAGCGCGCAAACCACCCCGGCCCAGATCCTCGACGCGCTGCGCAAGGTCCAGGACCCCGACCTGCACCAGGACATCGTCACCCTCGGCTTCGTTAAGAAGCACGAGATTGCGGACGGCGTCGTGTCGGTGACGATCAACCTCACCACGCCCGCGTGCCCGGTGAAGGACCAGCTCAAGGCGCAGGCCGAAGAGCTGCTCCGCGCGCTGCCCGGCGTGCGCGACGTGAAGGTCGAGATGACCGCCGTCAACAGCAACGCGCCGTCGGGTCCGCCGCGCGTGCTCGCGCCGCAGGTGCGCCACATCGTCGCCGTCAGCTCGGGCAAGGGCGGCGTCGGCAAGAGCACGGTCGCCGTCAACCTCGCTGTCGCGCTCGCGCAGACCGGCGCGAAGGTCGGCTTGCTGGATTGCGACGTCTACGGCCCCGACATCCCGATGATGATGGGCCTCGCGGGTTCTCCCGAGCAGGTGGGCCGCAAGCTGCTCCCGAAGGAGCGCCACGGCGTGAAGACCATGTCGATCGGCTACCTGCTCGAAGCGGAGAAGCCGGTCGTGTGGCGCGGCCCGATGGTGCACAAGCTCATCGAGCAGTTCCTCGGCGACGTCGAATGGGGCGCCCTCGACTACTTGCTCGTCGACATGCCCCCGGGCACCGGCGACGCGCAGCTCTCCCTCGCGCAGATCGTGCCGCTCACCGGCGCGGTGCTCGTCACCACGCCGCAAGCCGTGTCGACCTTCGACGTCGGCAAAGCGATCGCGATGTTCCGCCAGGTCAACGTCGACATCCTCGGCATCGTGGAGAACATGGCGGGCTTCGTCGTGCGCGGGCGGCTCCCGGGCGGCGGCGCGGGCCAGAAGGTCGAGCTCGACGCCGGCGCGGGCCCGCAGGCCTTCGCCACGGACGCCGAGGGCCGCTTCGAGGAGGTGTTCAACCTGTTCGGAGCGGGCGGCGGCGAGATGCTCGCCAAGAAGCACGGCTTCCCCGTGCTCGGACAGGTTCCGCTGAACCCGTCGGTGCGCGTGGGCGGCGACGCGGGCGACCCGGTGACGATCGCCGACCCCGACTCACCCCTCGCGCACGCCTTCCGCGACATCGCCGGGCGCGTGGCGCAACGCGTCGCGATCCGCGCGATGCAGTCGCTGCCGATTCTGCAGTAG
>CALFYL010000271.1 GCA_937952135.1 uncultured Planctomycetia bacterium | reverse complement strand
CGCGGGTCAGATTCCTCGGCCTGCGGACCGACGAGCAGCTCGCGGAGCTCTACGCGACCTGCGGCCTCGTCGCCTTGCCGTCGCTGCGCGAGGGCTTCGACATTCCGCTCGTCGAAGCGCTGCGGGCCGGCGCGCCGGTGGCCTGCTCCGACCTCCCCGTGCACCGCGAGCTCGCCGGCGACGCCGCCAGCTACTTCGACCCGAACGACGCAGCGCAGTTCGTGCGCGCGGCCGCGGCGGCGCTTCGAGCGCCCGAGTCCGCCCCCCATCTCGCCACGTGGGACGACACGGCGCGCGCCTGCGTCGACGCTTGGATCAGCGCTCGCTCGAGTCGCTAGGCGACTCGCCGTCCGTCTCTTCGACCGTCTCGTCGACCGCCTCGCCCGACGTCGCGCGCCCCTTGAGCATCGACGTGCCGCGGAACGCGAGCCACGCGACGCCGAGCATCAGCGCGACTCCGAGCGCGTAGAGCAAGTAGCGCACGGGCGAGGGAAGCTGCGCGAGCTCGACGCCGCCGCCCTCGACCTTGTTGTACTGCAGGATCCCGTCGCCGGGCTTGCGCGTCGAACGGCTGATCTGCGCGCCCGCCGCCGCCGCGCCGCGCCCGAAGCCGGTGTCGAGCATCGAATGCTCCAGCTTCGGCGCCGCCGGGATCGCACTCGGCTCCGAACGCGCCGGAGCGCGCGCCACCACCTCGGCTTCGGCGCTCGTTTCCGACAGTTTGCGCGGCGCGGGCGCGGGCGGACCCGGACGGCGCGAAGCCGGCGCGCTCTCGTCCTTCGGCAACGCGAACGGCCCCGCGGCCTGGTACGGCGAATCGCCCGTCGGCCGGATCACCGGCGCGCGCGCGCCGCCGCCCATGGTGATGATCGGCTCGTCCGTGCCGCCTTCGAGCTCGAGCTCCTCCACGCCTTCGAGCCGCAGTTCCTCGGGCGCGTCGAGCTTCGGCGCCGGCGCCGCCTTCGCACTCGCGGCGCTCGAACTCGGCGGCGCTTGCGGCGCATCCGCGAGCGGCGCCGACGTGCGGAAGCGCAGGTGCAGCTCGCCGAGCTGGAACTCGTCCATGTCCCGCAGCTCGGCGCGCGGCGTGCGTTGCTTGGCGAACGTGACGCCGTTGCGCGAACCGTCGTCGACGATGTACCAGCGCTCGTCCACGCACTCGAAGTGCGCGTGGTTGCGGCTCAGCGACGCGTGCTTGAGCGTGACGATGCACTCGGGCGAGCGCCCGAGCGTGTCGCCGTGCTTCACCGTGAACGACCGGCCGATGTCCGGCCCCGAAAGCACGAAAAGCTGCGGCATCAAGCTTCCTTTCCGGTTTCGGCCGGCGGCTGGGCGCGCGCGTCCCACTCCGCCGCGAGACGCGCGAACTTGCGCTCGAACTCGCGCGCCGTGAGCCGGCCCTTGAAGGCCACGCGCCCGCCGATTTCGAGCACCGGGATCGAGTGCTTGAAGCGTTCGAACAGCTCGGGATCGCGCTCGATGTCCACCACGTCGAGGCGCCACGGCCGCGAAGGGCGGCTCTGCTCGAGCGCGGCCTTCATTTCGTCGCACAGGCAACATCCCGCCTTCGTGTAGAGCACCATCGGAACGGGCTCGGCGCGGCGCGGGCGGAACCAGGAGAAGAGCGCGGACACAGCCGCAGAAGATAGCGCAGGACGCGCGCGGAAGTCGCCGGCGGCGAGGCTCGCGACTTGGTGGCGCGAGCCGCGCGCGCCAGACTGTGCGACCGATGGCCGCGCCCGACACCGCTCCGCCCGCGATCGAAACCCAAGGGCTCGTGCAGGCCTTCCCCAGCGGCTTCTGGCTGCGCGAGCGCGCGATCCTGCACGGGATCGACTTGCGCGTCGCGCCCGGAGAGTTCCTCGGGCTCGTGGGCCCGAACGGCTCGGGAAAGAGCACGTTCTTGCGCGTGCTCGCGGCGATCGACGCGCCGCGAGCCGGCGCCGTTCGAGTCCACGGGTACGACATCTCGGGCGCCGAGGCGCGGCGGCGCATCGGGTTCGTGCCCGAGGACTCGCCCTTCCCTCCGGAGCTCACCGCGCGCGCGACGCTGGACCTGTGCGGCGCGCTGCATCGAGTTCCGAAGCGCGAGCGACGCGAGCGCGCCGCCAAGTGGCTCGAGCGCGTCGGTCTGGCGCACGCCGCAGCGAGTCGGCTGTCGACTTTTTCGCGCGGGATGCTGCGAAGGCTCGGGCTCGCGGCGGCGATGTTGCACGAGCCCGACGTGCTGCTCCTCGACGAGCCGACGGCCGGGTTGGACGCACAGGGCTTCGACGTGTTCCTCGGGGTGCTCGACGAAGCGCGCGAGCGCGGCACGACGGTCGTCGTGGCGTCGCACCTGCTCACCGACTTGCAGCAGCGCTGCGACCGACTCGCCGTGATGCTCGACGGGCGCCTTGCGGCCCTCGCGCCGCCGCTCGAGCTGATCGAGCGCCTCGGAACGCGCGCGGAGGTCGACGTGAAGCTCCGAGGCGCCGACGCGCGCGCGTTGAGCGAGCTCGAGCACGAGGCCGCCGCCCGCGGTGCGATCTGGCGCGGCGTCGAGCCGTCGCAGTCGAACCTGATCGAGCTGTACCGCGTGCTGGGCGGCGAGCGGCGACCGTGATCGCGCCGCTGGCAGCCCTCGCGGCGCGCCGCGTCGCGCCGCCGAGCACGCGCTGGATCGTGGCCGTGGCCGCGGCCGCGCTGGTGTGGAACGCGCGTTCCGGCGCCGCGCCGACCGGCGTGAGCGCGCGCAGCCTGGAAGCGCTCGCGCGCCGCGAAACGTGGGCGGCGCTCGGAGCGGTCGTCGCCGCGCTCGCGGTGTACCGCACGGCGTGCCTGGCGCTCGACTGGCGGCGGCGCGACGCGGACGCGTTCGCCGGCGCTCCGCGGTCGCGTTTCGAGGTCGCGCTCGCGAGCTGGAGCGGCGCGGGGCTGGCGGCGCTGGTGCTCGCGTTGTTCGTCGGCGCCGCCGCGGAGCTCAGCGCGCGTTCGTCCCACGAAACCGAGCGCGAAGTCGGCCGCGCGTCGATCGCGTCGTCGGCCGCCGCGAACGACGACCTGCGGTTCGCGGCCACGCTCGACGCCCCATCGAGCGCGCGTTGGCTCGAGCTGCACCTGGGGTTCATCGCCACGGATGTCTCGGCGCTCGTCGAGCTCCGCGCCGAGCGCGGCGAGAGCGTGACCGTCCACGAACAACTGATCTCATCGCGCTCGCGGATGCGCGTCGCACTCCCCGCGGGCGACGGAAGCGTCGACGTTCGGCTCACGCGCACCGACGGGCGCGGCGTCGTGTTCCTCGCAAGCGGCGAAGCGCTGTTCCTCGGCGCCGCGCACTCGTCGCGTTGGGCGAGCGTCGCTCTGTTCGCCCACGCCGCCCTCGCGCTCGCCGCGTGGTGCGCCCTCGCGCTCGGACTCGGCGCCCACTTGCCTCCGACGCTCGCGGCCGCGAGCGCGCTCGCGCTCAGCGTGCCGAGTTTTCTCGGCGAAAGCGCGGCCTGGTCGCGGTGGAGCCCGTGGGGCGCACTCCCCGACGCCTTCGAAGCGCTCGCCATCGGCGTGACGCCGGCCTGGCCCGCCGCGAGCCTCGCCGCGAGCACCGCCGTCGCGGTCGCGCTCGGCCTCGCGCTCGCCACGCGAGGCTTGCACACCTGGCGGTCCGCGCGATGAGCCGCGCGCGCGAGTCCCGTTGGCTCTGGATCGCGGCGAGCGCGGCCGCGGCTCTCGCGCTCGTGCTCCAGCGCGGAGCGAACACCGCGGACACGCCGCACGCGAGCACGCGGCTGATCGCGCCGCTGCTGCCGCTCGCGGCGAGCGTTCAATGGGTGCGCGTCGAACGCGCGATGCACGCGGGCCGTCCGGAACTCGCGCTCGCCCGCTCGCAGACCTTGTTCGAGCTCGAGCCGCGCTCCGGCGACGCGCGCGTGTTCGTCTCGATGTACCTGGCGTTTCAGGTGGGCAGCCCGGAGCGCGAACTCGATCCCCAGCGGCGCGCTGAATGGCTGAGGGCGGCGCTCGAAGTCGTGCACGGCGGCGAAGCGCGCGGCGAGGACCCCGCGGAGCTCGCGCTGTGGCAAGGCGAGTTGCTCGCGCGCGCGGCTCAGCAAGACCCGCAGCTCCCTTGGCCCGACGGGGTGCGCGGTCTGTGGCGCGACGCGGCGCGGAACTACGAACGCGCCGCGCGATGGGGTTCGAAACTCGCGGCCGAGCGGCTCGCCGAGGTCCGCGAGCACCTCGACGAGTGAGGGTTCAATCGCCGCCGCGGCGCGCGGCTTCGAGCAGCGCGGAGTACTCCGGCCGCTCGCGAAGGGCCGCCCACGCCTCGCCCTCTTCGAGGTCCTTCGAGTCGCGCCAGCCGAGTTCGATGGCCTTGCGCAGCGCGTCGAGCGCGCAGTCGACGGCGGAACGATCGCCGTCGAAACGCGCCGTCGGCGCGGCGGCGGCGACGTCGCACCACAGCTTGCCGAGTTCGCGCCAGACCGTCGGCGCGGGGCGCTCGAGCTCCGCGGTGCGCGCCAGCAAGCGTCCGGCGTTCGCGACATCGCCGAGCTTCAAGCACGTCTCCGCGTGGCCGACGTAGGCCCAGGTCGCGGCGTCCGCGAGCGCGCCCTGCGGCGAAACCTCGTCGCCGAGCGAGTCGTAGACCTCTGTCGCGCGTCGGTAGTGCGCGAGCGCGTCGTCGAAACGTCCGAGCTCGAGCTCCAGCACCGCGCAGTTGTTCAAGCTGATCGGCACGTCGCGCAAGAACGTCGACGAATCGGGGTAGCGCGCGGCGAGTTCCTCCGCCTGGGCCACCGCGCGGCGGTAGAAGTCGAGCGCTTCCTCCGGGCGCTGCTGCTTCTTGCGCAGCCACGCGAACGAGTCGTTCGCCTGCAGCAGCCGCTGGCGGTAGTCGGGGAACTCCGGATGGCGCTCCGCGAGTTCCGTGAGCACCGCGAGCGCCTTGACGAGCGCGGGCTCGGCGAGCTCGAGCCGGTCGGCGCCGACGAGGGCCCGCCCGTAGTGGGCCCAGGTCGAACCGACATCGTCGACGTAGCGGTGCTCGTCGGGCGCCAGCCGGTGCGCGCGCTCGAGCACGTCGAGCGCCTCGCGCCAGAGTTCGAAGGCGCGCTCGACCGAGCCCGCGCGCGCCTCGACGTGCGCCGCGCCCGCGACGGCCATGCCGTACATGTCGAGCGCGTGGTGGTCCGCCGGCGCCGCGTCGATCTGCGCGCGGAGCTCCGGAAGCGCCCGCTCGAAACCCGCGCGCGCTTCGTCGAACTCTCCGACCATGCGCAGGAGTTGCGCGCGGTTCATCTCGGCCGCCGCCCACGCCTGACGACCGACCTCGTCGCGCGTCGCCTCGGAAAGCGCCGGCGCCGCGATCGCGCGCGCCTCCTCGAACGCCTCGAAGGCCTCCTGCCAACGCGATTGGCGCTGCAACACGCCGCCGAGCTGCGACAGGATGTCGGCCGTCTGCGCGCGCCACACCCGCGGCTCGCCGCTCGTCGCGATGAGCTGCTTCGCCGACTCCGCCGCTTGCCGATAGGCCGCTTCGGAATCCGCGCGCCGCCCGAGTTGTTCGAGCAAGTCCGCGCGCAGGCGCTCGAGCCGCGCGCGCTCGGGTGCGAGCTTGCCCGAACCGCGGATCTTCGCTTCGAGCGAGCTGTAGGCCTTCTGCGCTTCGTCGATGAGCGAGAGCAGGCGCTCGATCGGTTGCTCCCCGCCTTGCGACGCGAGCACCTCGACGGCGCCGAGCGTGACTTCGAACTGCGCGAGCGCGATCTGTTCCGCGGTCTGCGCGACTTCGGCGCCGCGGCGCGATGCGTACCAGCCCGAAACGGCCGCGACGGCGAGCAGCGGCCCGCCGATCAGCGCGAAGGCGCGCGCGGGCTTGCGCACGATCCAGCGTTTCGCGCGGCCGAGCGCTCCGACGCGGCGGGCGTTCACGGGACGTCCGGCGAGCACGCGCGAGAGGTCGGCGGCGAACTCGCCGGGCGCCGCGTAGCGGCGCAACGGGTCGGCGTCGAGCGCGCACAGCACCACGGTTTCGAGGTCGCGCGAAACGCTCGGGTTCGTCGCGCGCAGCTCGCGCGGACCGCCTTCGGAGATGGCGCGCTCCATCGACGTCGCGCTGTCGCCCTCGAAGGGCCGGCGCAGCGCGAGCAGCTCGAAGAGCGTGACGCCGAGGCCGTACACGTCGGTGGCGGGGCCGATGCGCGCCGCGTCGCCGCGCAACTGCTCGGGCGCCATGTAGGGCAGCGATCCGAGCTGCGCGCCGCTGCGCGTCAGCGTCGACGCGCCCTCGAGCGCCGCGAGGCCGAAATCGACGACGACCACGCGGCCCTCGGGCGTGAGCAGCACATTCCCGGGCTTCAAGTCGCGGTGCAGCACTCCGGCGGCGTGCGCGTACTCGACGACGTTGCACGCGTCCCGCAGCACGCGAACGCACGCGCGCGTCCAATCGCCCTCGAACAGCGGCGCGTCCGCGCGCTCGCGGCGTTCGTCGCGGCGCACGCGCGCGTTGACGCGCTCCCACAGGTCCTCGCCCGTCAGCGTCGCCGCGGTTCGGCCCGCGAGGTCCGCGAGCACGTCGGACAGCGACGCTCCCTCGACGAACTCCATCGCGAAGTACGGGAGCTCGCCCTCCTCGCCGCAGACGTAGATCGCGGCGATGCCCGGGTGCGAGAGGCGCGCCACGGCGTCGATCTCGCGTCGAAAGCGCTCGCGCGCGCCGGGAAAGTAGAGCATCTCGGGCCGCACGAGCTTGAGCGCGACGCGCCGGTCCATCGTGAGCTGCCGCGCTTCGTAGACGACGCCCATGCCGCCGCTCGCGACGCGCCGCACGAGCTGGAAGTCGCCGAGCCGCTCCGGCATTCCGCCGGCGAGTTCCGCGGGTTCGAGCATGCCGCTCGCACGCAGACGGGCGATCCGCTCGCGCAGAGACTCCGCGTACGACGGCTCGCGCGCGCAGAGTTCGTCGAGCACGGCCTCGCCCTCGTCCTCCATGCGGGCGATGCACTCCGAAACGAGTTCGACCAGTCGGTTGTCGCTCATGGAGGGTGCGGAAGAGGAAGAACGCGCAGGCAGAGCGGAGAGGACCATGGTACGGGCGCCTTGCGGCGCTTCCATCCGCTCGGCGCGGCGTTCGTCACGCGCGCGGTGCGCTTGGTAGCCTTTTTCGAGGCCTCTCTCGGACCAGCCCCCCCCCATGATCGACGAAGCAGCCGACGACGCAGCCGACGAAGCAGGTGACGAGCGAGGCGACGACACGCTGCTCCTCGCCCGACGCGCCGCGGCCGGGGACCGCGCGGCGGCCGAGGCGCTGCTCGAACGCTGCCTGCCGGAGCTTCGCGCGTACGTGCGGCTTCGCGCCGGCGCGGCGATCCGAAACCGCGAGGCGCACTCGGACATCGTCCAGTCGACGTGCCGCGAAGTGCTCGAGCACCTCGATCGCTTCCAGTTCCCGAGCGAAGGCGCGTTCCGGCAGTGGCTGTTCACCACCGCGCTGCGCAAGCTCACGCACCGCCGCGACTACTACCAGGCCGAGAAACGCGACGCGCGGCGCGAGGTCGCGATCGACGGCGAGCCGGCGGGCGCGGACGGCCTGCTCGCGTGCTACCGCAGCTTCGCGACACCGAGCCAGGCGGCGATGCTGCGCGAGGAAATCGAGCGCATCGAGGCCGCGTTCGAGGGCTTGTCGGAGGAGCACCGCGAAGTGATCACGCTCGCGAAGGTCGTCGGGCTCTCGCGCGCGGAGATCGGCGCGCAGATGGGGCGAAGCGAAGGCGCGGTGAAGATGCTGTTGTCGCGCGCGCTGGCGGAGTTGGCGGAGCGGCTGGGGTAGCCGCGCCGATCGCAGCCCCCGCCGCTGCGCCGCAGGCGAACGCGAGCGGCGCGCCGGATTGTTCGTGACTCCGCGCAAGCGGGTCGGATGGGACGTTCGCTCCGAGCTCGCGCTCCGACGCGGACGCGGGGCCTTCGACTCTCCCACCGAACCGACCACGGGCCCCAAACGGCCCCATTTTGCGCCATGAAGTGCGTTTCACTGCTCCGCATCGTCCTCACCAGCGCGTTCGCCGCGCCGCTCGCTTCGGCGCAAGCCGCGCTCCACACGTTCCAGGGCGCCACGATCCCCTGCGCGACCGGCGCGGCGCTCACGTTCGTCGCCGACGTCGACAGCGACGGCGTGCGGGACTTCGCCATCGGCTCGCCCCTCGAAGCTCCGGCGGGCGTCGTCCGCATCCACAGCGGCGTCGACGGCGCCGTGCTCCGCACCTTCGTCGGCGCCACGCCCGGCGCGAGCTTCGGCGCGGCGCTCGCCGTCGTGCACGACCTCGACGGCGGCGGTCTTCCCGACTTGATGGTCGGCGCGCCCGACACGACCTGGTCCCACGCGAGCCAAGGCACGGCGTACGTGTACTCGCTCGAGACCGGCCTGCGCTGGATCCAGATCTTCGGCAGCGGCACGAATGCGCGCCTGGGACACGCGGTCGCGAGCCTCGGCGACGTCGACGGCGACGGAGTCGAGGACTTCGGCGCGGGCGAGCCCGGCGCCGACTCCGGCGCGCTGCTCGACAACGGCGCGGTGCACGTCGTGTCCGGCGCGACGCTCGAATTCCTCGGCACGTGGCGCGGTTCGGAGTCGGGCGAGCAGTTCGGCTTCGCGCTTTCGAAGTTCGGCGACCTCGACGGCGACGGCGACGACGAGTGGCTCTGCGGCGCGCCGTTCCACTCCTCGATGGGCGTCGGCGGCGGCCGCGTCGCGCTGCTCACGGGTGGCGCGAGCACGCCGCTGTGGAGCTTTTACGGCGGAAACGCGAACGAGCACTTCGGCATGGCGGTGCTCGGGCTCGGCGACTGCGACAACGACGGCGTGCTCGACCTCGCCGTCGGCGCACCGGACCACTCGGTCGGCTCGGCGAACCGCGGCCGAGTCGCCTGGTTCTCGGGACTGAGCTCGGCGCCGTCCGAAGAGCGCCTCGGTTCGAGCGGCGAACGCCTCGGCCGCGCCCTGGCGCGCGTCGACTTCGACGGCGACGGCGAGCTCGAGATCGCGGCGGGCGCGCCGAACTTCACCGCACCCGCCGCGGGCCGCGTCGGGGCCGTGCACCGGCTCGACGCGCGCACGCTCGCGCTGCTCGGCACGCTTGGGGGGCAGCAAGTCGATGGCGAGTTCGGCCTCGCGCTCGCGGGCGGCGCCGATCTCAACGGCGACGGCGCGCACGAGCTCCTCGTCGGCGCGCGCGCCGAGCTCGCGCACCGCGGCGTCGCTCGCGTGTTGCTCGGCAATGGTGCTCCCGCGCAAACCTACTGCTCGGCCAAGGTCACGAGCACCGGTTGCACGCCGCGCATCGGCGGCGCCGGCGCGGCCAGCCTCTCGACGGGCAACGGCCTGCGCGTCGCCGCGACCGGGGTCACGCAGAACGCGCCCGGCATGTTGTTCTTCGGCTTCGCGCCGAACTCCGCTCCGTTCCACGGCGGAACGATGTGCGTCGCGCAACCGATCCGGCGCACGGCGGTGCAGCTCTCGTCGGTCGGAACGGCGGGCTGCAGCGGCTCACTCGCGTTCGAGTTCACGCCGGCCGTGCTCGCCGACCTCGGACTCGCGGCCGGAACCGACGTGCACGCGCAGTTCTGGTGGCGCGACTCGGGCTTCGCGGCGCCGAACAACATCGGACTGAGCGACGCGCTTCGATTCACCGTCGCGCACTGAGCGCGTTTTCTCGACGCGCCGAAGGGCCCGTCCGCGTTCTCGAACGCGGACGGGCTCGCGCCGTTTTCAGCGCGCCGCGTCGCGAAGGGCGCGAAAACGCCGCGAAAACCGCGTGACTCGCAGGCGGCGGCTCGGATGGGTCGAGCGAAGCCGCGGGCTTTCGACCCGCAGCGCAAGCCACCACTCAACGAATCAACCACGAAGACGTTTGCTCAGAAGCGCACTCGAGCGCACCCAACACCATGAAGATCCAACGCCTCCTCCTCGCCTCTCTCCTCACCTGCGGTGCGGCGCAAGCCCAAGCCGTGCTCTACACGCACGACGGCGCGCACGGCGCCGCGCAGTACGGCTCGTGCGTCGTGCTGCTGCCCGACATGAACACCGACGGCGTCGCGGACTACGCGGTCGGAGCGCCCTTCGAGGACTTCTATGCCAACGGCTCGCGGCGCGGAGTCGTGCGCGTGTACTCCGGCAAGACCGACGCGGTGCTGCGAGTGTTCGTGGGGCCGGGCCTTCAGTCGGAGTTCGGCCACTCGATCGCCGCGATTCCCGACCTGACCGGCGATGGCCGGCCCGACCTGCTCATCGGCGCGCCTTCGCACAGCGGCACGCACTCCAAGCAGGGCGCGGCGTTCCTGTTCAACTCGAGCACGGGCGTGCAGCTCGGCGCGTACTACGGCGAGAGCGGCAACGAGTTCCTCGGGCACGCCGTCGCGAACCTCGGCGACGTGAGCGGCGACGGCCGCGACGACTGGGCCGTGTCGGCGCCGTTTGCGGACGTGAACGGCTACGTCAACTGCGGCCGCGTGCGCATCTACAACGGCTACAACGGCGCGTTGATCCAGGATTGGAGTCCGACGGTCGGCGGCGCGCTCGCCGGCTGGTCCCTGGCCGGACTCGGCGACGTGAACGGCGACGGGAAGCACGATTTCGCGGCCGGATTGCCCGGCTACACGGACACCTTCTACAACCGCACGAGCTGCGGCGCCGTCCACGTCGTGCGCGGTTTGGGCGCGACTTTGTGGAGCGTCGGCGGCTGGGAGAACTTTGAGCAACTCGGGTGGTCGCTCGCGGCGCTCGGCGACGTCACCGGCGACGGCCGTTCGGAGCTCGCGATCGGCACGCCGCACTACGACGACGGCGGATCGTCGCGCGGCCGCGTGCGCGTGCTCAACGGGTCCAACGGACTCGAAGTGTTCGAGCTCGTGGGCTCCGGCGACGGCTACAAACTCGGCGCGTCGCTCGCCCCGGTCGGCGACTGGAACGGCGACGGGGTGCGCGATCTCGCGGTCGGCGCGCCGGGCGTGCCGCTCGTCAGCCTCGGCGCGCGCGGACAGGTTCGCATCCACTCCGGCGTCGACGGCGCGTTCCTAACCTCGTTCTGGGGTTGGGAGTCGGACAGCGACTGGGGCCGCGCGATCGCGAGCGGGCGCGACCTCAACGGCGACGGCGAGAGCGAGGTTCTGATCGGCGCGCCGGCGGAGGATTCGAACGGCGCGAACGCCGGCACGGTGCGCATGATCCTCGGCGGCATCGCGAGCCCGCTGCGCTATGGCGCGGCGAAGACGAACAGCGCCGGCTGCCTGCCGCGGATCAACTACACGGGCGCGCCGAGCCGCACGCTCGGCGACAACTTCCACATCACCGCGGACGAAATCGTCGCCAACAAGGCGGGCATGCTCTTCTGGGGCTTCACGCAAGTCGCGACGCCCTTCGGCGGCGGCACGATGCTCGTCGGACAACCGGTGGTGCGCACGACGCTGCAGAACTCGGGCGGCGCCGGTGCGAACGGGGCCTGCGATGGGAGCTTCGACTTCCACTTCAGCCAGGCGCTGATGCAGCAGTACGCGCTGCCGGCCGGACAGCGGCTCTACGCGCAGTACTGGCACCGCGACCCGGGGCTCGCGTTCCCGAACAACATCGGGCTCACGAACGCGCTGCGCTTCGACATCGCGCACTGATCGAGCGGCGCGAGAGCGCAAAGGGATCGGGCCCGCCTCCGCTCGACGCGGAGGCGGGCCCGAGTTCGTCACGGCCGCGCCGTTTTGGGGGCCGGAGCTCGAGACGGGTCACGGACACGCCGGGATGCGCACCGCGTCCGAGAGGTTCGTCGAGCGCGGCGCCGGCGGATCGCGGAACCAGCCCTGAACGCTGAAGCTCGTGCCGACGTTGAGCGGGTTGCCGAGCGCGACCGGATTCGCGGCGAGGTAGGCGCGCAGATCGAGGGTCAACGCACCGTTGCACTGCCCCGAGACTCCCCCCGAGGTCTGTTGCGCCGTGCGCTGCGTCGGCGACTTCACGCAGAAGAAGCTCGTGCTGCCCGAACCCCACGGGAATGCGACGCCGCCGGTGATGCCGTACAGAATGAGCCCCGCGCGCTGGCCCTCGACCTGCGCGACGTTCACGACGCAGCCCGAGGAGGAAGCGACCGACAGCGGGCCGCTCGCGCCGATCGACGGGACGCAGCCGTTGCTCGTCGTACCCGCGGTGCAGTACACGACCGGGTTCGAGCAGCTCGCGCCGGCGAAGGCCAGGCCATCGAAGGGCCCGCCGAGCGACCACAGCGTCGTGCGCGCGAAGCCCGCGGCCACGTCGAACTGGTAGACCTGTCCCGACCAGTCGATCGAGAAGATCGAGTTCGAGCTCGGGCCCCACGCGATGCCGCAGTTGTTCACGAAACCGCCGCCCGCGTCGAGCAACGAGCCCGCGCCCGTCGCCGGGTCGATGACGTGCAACGAACCGGGACCGGCGTAGAGCCCGACGATCTGGTTCGAGCCGCCCAAGTACGTGAGCCCGTCGATGCCCACGCCCGGATCGCCGATGTACGTCGCGAGACCGGTGGTGCGGTTGAGCTCGTAGAACGCCGTCGGGCTCGACGTCGAGACCGCGGCGTAGAGCTTGTTCGTCACCGGATCGAAGGTGAGCGAGAACAAGCTCGTGGCGCCGGTCGAGCCGACGAGCGTGGCGACCCCGGAGTTGAGGTCGACGCGGTACAGGTTGCTCGGCGTGGACGAACCGTTCGCCCAGCCGTCGACCATGAACATCACTCCTTGCGACGAGTCGTAGGCGAGGTCGCCGAATTGGTAGGCGACGCCGAGGGAACCGATCGGCGTCACGACGCCCGTCGCGGTATCCACGGTGCACAGCGCGTCCTGGCTCTCGTCGACGGTGTAGAGCACCTCGGCTCGCGCGACGCCATTCAACGCGATGGAGAGCAGGCCAAGACAGAACGCTCGAACTCGCATGGGGAACTCCGTGGCTCGGGGACGCGCTCGACTGAGGCAGCGGCCCATTCGCCGCGTGCCCTGGACGCTGCGTCCGAGTCTACTCAGCCCGGCGAAAGTCGAGGCTCTCGCGTGCGCTTCCGTCGGCGCGTTTCCCACATCGCGCACCGCGAACCGCGCTCAGCGAGCTTCACGCTCCTCGAGCGCCGCGACGAGCGCGCGCTGGACGAGTCTCGAGAGCGCGTCGGGGCGCTCCCACGGGATCAAGTGTCCTTGATCCGGGAGGCGTTCGACGACGAGTTGGGCCGAGTTCGCGACGCGCTCGAGGAAGTCGGCATTCGCCGGAGGCACGAGCGCATCGTCGCCGCCCTGCTGCACGAAGATCGGAAGGCGCAGCTTCGGCCACAGCGGAAGCAACGCTTCGAGATCGGCGCGCAGCGGCCGGATCTCGTCGTCGGCGCGCCGCAGCGCGTCGGGCAGGATTGCGCGCACGAGCGTCGTGCGGCCGACGTGCTGGTACCAGGTCGGAGTCTCGAGCTGAGGGTCGACCGAGGCCGCGACGAGCACGAGCGCGTCGACGAGTTCCGGCGCGTCCATCGCGAGCCGCGCGGCGACCGGGCCGCCGAGCGAGAAGCCGACGACGACCACGGGGCGGTGCTCGGGGAGCGCGCGCAAGAGCTGCGCGAGCGCGTCCGCTTGCTCGACCAGCGCCGGCGCGAGGCCGCCCTCCGCCGAGCCGCCCCAGCCGAGTCGATCGACCGACACCAGCTTCGCGCGCGAAGCGAGCGCCTCGTCCGCCATCACGTACGCGAAGTCGTTCCAGGCGCCGGGCGAGCCGTGGACGAACAGCACGAGCGGGCTTCCCGCGAGTCCGGTCTCGAAGGCGCGCAGTTCGCGGCCGTCGCGGAGCGGAAAGCGGCGTTCGAGCGGCGCGGGCCGGCCCTCGAAGGCGCGCGACGTGTCGGGCGGACCGAAGTTCGCGCAGCTCGCCACGGCGACGAAGGCCGCCAGCAGGCCGACGCCCAGCCACGTGATGCGCTTCGCTCGTCGCGTCATCGCCATCCGATCCACCCACTTCTCACGCGCTACTTGTAGCCCCGAATCGTCGAGCCCCGACTCGTCGATCTCGCGGCTGCGCAGGCTCCGCGCCTGCAACGAGTCTCGCTCCGGCCCGCTCGAACGCGGCCCTTTGCGCGTGGCGAATCGAGCGTCGGAACGTAGGATCCCGCGGCCCCCCGCCAAGCGATGTTGGACACGCTCAAGCAACTCGTCGAGACCTACATCGAGCAGTTCCACTACTTGGGCCCGTTCGTCGTGCTGCTGCTGTGCGGCGTGGGCCTGCCGATCCCCGAGGAGGCGGTGCTCCTGCCGTGCGGCGCGCTGGTCCAGCACGGGGTGATCGACTTCTGGACCGTGTCGGCGGTGTGCAGCCTCGCGATCCTGCTCGGCGACTCGATCCCGTACTGGCTCGGGCGCCGATGGGGCATGCGCGCGCTTCAGAACCGCCTCGTGCGCAAGGTCCTGCACCCCGAGCGTTTCGCGAGGTTCGAGGCCACGTTCGAGCGCCACCGCACCTGGGCGACCTTCGTGCTGCGCTTCCTCCCTGGCCTGCGCATCCCCGGGTACTTCGTGGTCGGGACGCTGCGCATGAGCTACTGGCGCTTCCTGATCATCGACGGGTTGGGCGTCGCGGTGTCGGTGCCGAGCTCGATCTGGTTCGGCGGGCTGCTCGGCGCGCACATCAAGCGCCTCATGAGCGGCCAGGGCAGCGGCTGGGTGGTGGCGGCGCTCGTCGTGGTCGCCATCGCGCTGGCGGTGGTCGTCAAATGGGCCACCCGGCGCGTCGCGAGTTCCCCGCCGCGGCCGCCGGAGGCCAAAGAGCCGGTCGCGCACGACTGAAACCCCCATTTCACCGGTTTGCACGCCGACCCGGCGGCGCCGAAGGGGCTCGGTGGCGCGGCGCCGCGGCGGGAAAATGCTGCGCCCGGCGGCGCGATTCGTCCGGTGCGCCGGTCCCGAAGATTGACCCCCCAAACCGCCCCGCTAAGCTCTCTCGCCAATTTGCCTGCCGACAGCCGCTTAGGACGTCCCCCGCGTCTGCGGAGCGCCCGGCGCCAGCCCCCGAACTCCCGAGCGCCGAACTCGCCGGCTTCGCACCCGACGACTCGCTTCTCGACCCGCCCCTGTCCCTCGCCAGAGCCTTCGCCGTCCGGCGAAGCTCAGCTCCCTCCCCTCCCACACCCCACGGACCGCGCTCCACGTACGCCCGCGCGGCGTCGAGCGTTTCCGCTCCCTAGCCCCTGCCCCATCGGATGGACATCAACTTCCTCTACGTATCTGGCGGCTGCGCTGTCCTCGCGCTGATCTTCGCCGTCCTGACCTTCGGCAAGATCATGAAGCTGAGCGCGGGCGACGCGCGCATGCAGGAGATCTCGGCGCTGGTGCAGGAAGGCGCCGCCGCGTTCCTCCGCGCCGAGTACAAGTGGCTCGCCGTGTTCGTGCTCGTGGTCGGCGTCGTGATCGGCGTGTCGAGCCCGGAGAACGGCCTCGGACCGAAGACCGCCATCGCCTTCGTGGCGGGCGCGCTGTTCTCGGCCATCGCCGGCTACTTCGGCATGCACACCGCGACGCGCGCGGCCGTGCGGACCACGCAGGCCGCTCGCACGAGCCTGAACGACGCGCTGCGCGTCGCCTTCAGCTCGGGCTCGGTGATGGGCCTCACCGTGGTGGGACTCGCGCTGCTCGGCATCGTGATCTTCACGCACATCTACGGCGGCGAGGTGGGACTCAACTCGAAGTCGCTCGAGCAGGTGCTCGGCTTCTCCTTCGGCGCCAGCTCGATCGCGCTCTTCGCGCGCGTCGGCGGCGGCATCTTCACCAAGGCCGCGGACGTCGGCGCCGACCTCGTCGGCAAGGTCGAGGCGGGCATCCCCGAGGACGACCCGCGCAACCCGGCGACCATCGCCGACAACGTCGGTGACAACGTCGGCGACGTGGCGGGCATGGGCGCCGACCTGTTCGAGTCCTACGCGGGCTCGATCATCGCGGCGATGACCATCGGCGCCTTCGCGTGGGCCGACCAGGAGCACGCGAGCAGCATGATCATGCTGCCGCTCGCGGTTTCCGCGCTCGGCATCGTGGCCTCGATCATCGGCGGCTTCTTCGTCAAGGCGAACGACGAGAAGCAGCTGCACAGCGCGCTGTTCCGCGGCTTGATCGTCGCCTCGATCCTCGCGGCCGGCGCGACCTGGTGGCTGTGCAACGGCGCGCTGCCGCTGCCGGCCGGCGTCGACGGCATGAAACTCTTCGGCGCCATCGTCTCGGGCCTCGCGGTGGGCGTGATCATCGGCAAGATCACCGACTACTACACCTCGACCGAGTTCGGCCCCGTGCGCAACATCGCCAAGCAGTCGGAGACCGGCGCGGCGACCAACATCATCCACGGTCTGGCGACCGGCATGGAGTCGGTGGCGCTGCCGGTGATCTTCATCTGCATCGGCATCTTCGCCTCGTTCCACTTCGCGGGCGTGTACGGCGTGGCGATGGCCGCGGTCGGCATGCTCTCGACGCTCGGCATCTCGCTCGCGGTCGACGCCTACGGCCCGGTCGCGGACAACGCCGGCGGCCTGGCGGAGATGGCGGAGCTGCCGAAGGAAGTGCGGCAGCGCACGGACGCGCTCGACGCCTGCGGGAACACCACCGCGGCGATCGGCAAGGGCTTCGCGATCGGCTCGGCCGCGCTCACCGCGCTCGCGCTGTTCAACGCCTTCTGCACGCGCGCCGGCGCGCTGATCCTCGCCAAGGACCCGAATTCGACCATCGTCAACCCGCTCGACAAGTCGGTGCTGCTGGACGTCAACTCGACCTACGTGATCGTCGGCCTGCTGATCGGCGGCTTCCTGCCGTTCCTGTTCAGCGCGCTCACGATGCGCGCGGTCGGCAACGCGGCCAACAAGATGGTCGAGGAAGTGCGCCGTCAGTTCCGCGAGATCAAGGGCCTGATGGAAGGCAAGGCCAAGCCCGACACCGCGCGCTGCGTCGCGATCGCCACCGAGGGCGCGCTCAAGCAGATGGTGCTCCCCGGCGTGATCGCCGTGGCCGTGCCGGTCGTGGTCGGCGTATGGAACGTCCAGGCGCTCGGCGGACTGCTCGCGGGCGGCCTCGTGACCGGCGTGATGATGGCGATCTTCATGGCCAACGCGGGCGGCGCGTGGGACAACGCGAAGAAGTACATCGAAGCCGGCAACCACGGCGGCAAGGGCGGTCCGGTGCACAAGGCGGCGGTCGTGGGCGACACGGTCGGCGACCCCTTCAAGGACACCTCCGGACCGAGCCTCAACATCCTCGTCAAGCTCATGACCGTCGTCGCCGTCATCTTCCTCCCCTGGTTCATCTGAACCGAGGGCCGAGCGGGCGGCCGGGTTCGAATCCGGCGCGCCGCGCCCCCCCGACGAGCACGAAAGCGCCGGCCGCGCTCTCCCGCGAGAGCGCGGCCGCTTCCATTGGAGCGGGTTCGATTCGAGCCCGTCGGACCCAGGCGCGTTCGATTCCGAAGGGCAGCGCGAGTTCGCGCGCCGTCGCCGTCGGATAGAATCCCGCCTTCGCCAAGGCCCCCGCGCCCCCTCTGCTGAATCAGGAAAGACAATCCCATCGAAGCGCTCGTCCTAGCTGCCGCCGCCGCCCACCTCGCCGATCAGAAGAAGGCCGAAGGTGTGCGCGTCCTCGAACTCGATGGGCAGAACCGCATCGCCGACTACGTGGTGGTGGCCAGCGGTCGCTCGCGACCGCAGATCAAGGCGCTCTACAACGAGTTGCACACGCGCTTGAAGGCCGCGGGCGAATCGCACTCGCGCGCGGAAGGCGCGGAACTCGGCTGGTGGGTGCTGCTCGACTTCGGCGATGTCGTCGTGCACCTCATGCAACCCGAGGCGCGCGAGTACTACGACATCGACGGGCTGTACAGCGAGGCGCGCGAGGTCGACTGGCGCAAGGTCGAGCTCCCGACGCTCCCGCTGCGCCGCCAGCGGCTGCGCGAAACGGGCAGCGACGCGCGCGACGCGACGCCCGAGTAGCTCGAACGAAGCCTCCCGCGGGGACCCACGAGGTCCCCGCTCGAGTTTCAGGGCTTGCGTCTGGGGCTCGGAGCTCGGCGCGGGCGTTCGCGGGCCCGTTTTCGGCTGCGGTGGGCTTCGTCTCGCGCCGCGCGATGGCCTAGTTGCAGTCGGCGGCCGCGCGCCGCCGATACGCGAAGCATGGTGCAGTGGCTGGAGTGGAACGACGCGGCGTTCGAGCGCGCGCGGCAGAGCGGGCGGCCCGTGCTGCTGTACGTGAAGGCGGCGTGGTGCCGCTGGTGCCGCGAGTTCGAGCGCGACGTGCTCGCCGAGCCGCGCGTCGACGCGACGATCGAAGCCCACTTCACGCCGGTGTTCGTCGACCGCGACCGGCGCCCCGACCTCGACGCGCGCTACTCGAAGGGCGGCTGGCCCACGCTCACGTACCTCGACGAGCGCGGCGAGCCCATCGCCTCCGACGGGTACCTCGCGGTGGAAGAGCTGCTCGGCAGGCTCGACCTCGTCGCGAGCTACCACGCCGATGCGCGCGAAAGCGTCCGCCGCCGTTTGTGCGAAGCCGACGACGCGACGGCGGCGCTCCGCGCGCAAGCGGCCGAGGGCGAGCCACGGCGCGAACTGAACGACGAGATCCTCGCGAGCGTGACGGAGCGGCTCCTGGGCAGCGCGGACCCGCAGTTCGGCGGCTGGGGCGCGCAGCAGAAGTTCCCGCATCCCGAGGCGCTCGACTACATGCTCGTGCGCTGGTCGCAGACCGGCGACGACGCGCTGCGCAAGCTCGTGCTCCGCACCCTGCGCTGCATGCAGGAGGGCGAGGTGCACGACCGCGTCGAAGGCGGTTTCTACCGCTACGCGACCGCTCGCGACTGGAGCGCGCCGCACTACGCGAAGTTGCTCGACAGCAACGCGCAGCGCTTGCACGCCTACCTCGAGGGCTACCAGGCCTTCGGCGAGGCGAGTTTCCGCGCCACGGCCGAGGGCGTGATCGCGTGGATGCACGAGACGCTGCTCGACGAGCGGCTCGGCGCGTTTCGCGGGAGCCAGGACGCCGACCCGGCCTATGCGCGCCGTGAAACCCGCTCCGCGCGTCGCGAGCACGGCGCGCCGCCTTGCGATCCGACGATCTTCGCCAACTGGAATGCGATCGCGGCCTCGGCATTGTTCAAAGCGGCGGCGGTGCTCGAACGTCCCGCGTGCGCCGCGAGCGCGGTGCGAGCGCTCGAGTTCGTGCGCGAGGAGCTTTGCGACGAACGCATCGGCGTGCACCACTACTACGACGGCGCTTACCACCTGCCGGGCATGCTCACGGACCAGGCCTACGTGCTGAGGGCCTTCGTCGACGCCGCGCAGCACACCGGGCGCTCGGACTGGCTGACCCACGCGGCGAAGCTCGCCGAACTGAGCTTCGACACGCTGCACGCGCAAGCCGGCGGCTTCTGGGACACGCGCCACGACCCGACCGCACGCGGCGCGCTCCGCCGGCGCACGCGGCCGCTGCTCGAGAACTCCGTGCTCGCCGAGGCGCTCCTGCGCTTGGCGCAGCTCACGGGCGACGCGCGCTGGGACGAGCTCGCGCGCGAGACGCTGCGCTCCTTCGTGGGCGACTACAAGCGCGCCGGCCACGAGGCCGCGGCCTACGCGCGCGCCGTCGACCTCGCCCTGCATCCGCCCGTGCACGTGACGATCCTCGGCCGCCGAGGGGCCGCCGACACCGAAGCCCTGCGACGCGCCGCGCTCGCGCCCTACGTCGCGAGCCGGCTCGTGCAGACGCTCGACATCGAGCGCGACGCCGAGTGGATCGCGCGCCTCGGCCATCGCGCGCCGCAAGACGGCGCCGCGTGCGCGTACGTGAGCCGCGGCCGCGAGAGTTACGCGCACACTTCCAACGCCTCGCGCTTGCCCGCGCTGATGGCGCGCATCGAACCGGCCGCGTGAGCGCGTGCTCGGCGGGCCTGCGCGCCGCTCCGCTGGCGGTTCAACTCGTGGCGGGCTGCGCATCGGGCGCGCGCCGCGTCATGCCGAACCACGCGAGCGCGCCGCCGACGAGCGCGATCGGCAGCATCGGCCAGAAGGCCGCGCCGCCGCGCGCGGCGAAGAGCGGAGCGACGAGGGCGACGTTGAGCGCGTGCGCGGCGATGTTGACCGACGAGTAGACGCTCTGCGCGGTCGCGGACAGTTCGACGCCGACGCTGCGCGAGAGGTAGGTCATCGCCGCGAGGTGCGCCGCCGCGAACGTGAAAGCGTGCAGCCACTGCGTCGCGAGCAGCCAATCGAGATCGGCGGTCGACGCCAGCGCGCTCCAGCGCACGAGCGAGGCGAGCACCGCGAGCGCGAGGAGTGTGCGCTCGCTCAGATGAAGGCGCCCGCTGCCGAAGGCCGCGAACAGCACGACCTCGGCGATCACGCCTTCGGCCCACAGCCAGCCGATCGCCGTCGTCGAGTGCCCGGCGGCGCTCCAGTGCAGCGTCGAGTAGGCGTAGTACGTCGCGTGCGCGGACTGGATGAGGCCGACGCCCGCGAGCACGAACAGCAGCGGCCGGCGGCCGAGCAATTCGCGCAGCGGCGCACGTTGGGCGCGCGCCTGTGGCTCGCGTGCGGCCTCCTGACGCGGAAGGGTCCACGCGGCGAGGCAAGTCAGCGTCAGGAACGCGAGCGCGAGCGGGTACGCGCGCCACGACGCGCCGCCTTCGAGCAGACGGCCCGTGAGCACGCTGACGATCAGGAACGCGAGCGAGCCAAACCAGCGCACGCCCGCGTAGCTGAAGCCGTGGCGGCGCGCCTCGAACAGGATCATGTTCTCGCCGAGCGGGATCACCTGCGCGTGCAGCGCGCCGAAGGCGACGGTGATCGCGAACAGCGGCCAGAATCCGCTGAGCAGGCCGAAGGGCGCGAAGGCCGCGGTCGACGCGAGCGAGAGGCCCACGATCCAGGCGCGGCGCGCCCCGCTGCGGTCGACGAAGTGCGCGAAGAGCGGGCCGGCGATGCCGCGCGCCCAGGCCCAGGCCGCGACGAGGTGGCCGATCTCGACCTTGTTCAGGCCGCGCGACTCCAGCCAGGTCGGCCAGAACGGGATGAACACCCCCAGCATCGCAACGCTGACGGCGAAGAACACGGCCATTCGAATGGCGGATCCGCCCATGCGAAGCCGAGAAGCATGCGGAGCGCGCCGCCGGCCCGCAAGCGCGGCCCGCGGGTTCGGCGACGCGCGCTCGAGAGTGCGCTCGAAAAAAAACGCGGGAGTCGAGCGGGGCGCGCGAGCGAAACACCGAAGCGCGGCGCAGGCCGTCCCCGCTCGAGGAGGGCGCGCGTCCCGGGCCCGACCGTCGACTGGTGCTCGCAGTCGGCGCAGCGCCGCTTTCACTGGCGACGTCCGGCGCTTCCGCGGGCAACTGGCGACGGCGCCAATCGACCGAACCGCGCACGCGAGAACGCGCCGTGCGCACGCAGCGCATGCGGCACGGAGAGTTGCAACGTTGAAGCCTCGAACGCGCGGACTCGCGCGCGTTCGCTCGCCAGAAACCCGCGGCCGAATCGCGCTCAGGACCGCTGCGCGCGCACGTCGAAAGAAGCGGCGCCGGACGCTCTGCGTCGGGGCCCGAGACTCTCACGGCGCCCTCGCCCCCGCGTGCGCTGACCTGCAACTGCCCATTGGACCTGCTCTCGATGTCGCTCAACGCCGCGCGAAACCTCGTCGACCACGACCTCGAACTTCCGACGCTCCCGCAAGTCGTCGCCAAGATCAACGCACTGGTCGAGGACCCCGACGTAGGCGTGCGCGAGATCGGCGCCGCCGTCGCCGAGGACGGGCCCATCGCCGCGAAGGTGCTGAAGATCGCCAACTCGGCCTACTTCGGGCTGCGCGAGAAGGTGGTCTCGACCGAGCACGCGACCGCGGTGCTCGGCATCCGCATGCTGCGCACGGTCGCGATGCAGGCCTCGGTGCTCCGCGAGTACGACCACCTCGCAAGCGGCACGGACTTCGACTGCATCCGGCTGTGGCGTCACGCGATCCTGACCGGTCAGACCGCGGCGGCGCTCGCCTCGAAGTGCCGCGCGCGCATCGGGCTCGCGCCCGACGAGTTCCAGGTCGTCGGCCTGCTGCACGACATCGGCAAGATCCTGTTCCTCGAGGGGCTCGGCGACGCCTTCCTCGCCTGCGTGCGCGAGGCGCACGAGCGCAACCTCCCCCAGCACGTGTGCGAGGAGCTGCGCCTGGGCTTCCACCACGGCCACGTGGGTGCGTTGATCGCGTCGAGCTGGGGCCTGCCGCAGCTCGTCGCGGACACGATCCAGTACCACCACGGCCCGCGCGAAGCGTTGCTCGCGGAACCCGCGATCGCGCTGGTCGCGCTCGTCAATCTGGCGATGCACCACGTCGAGAACGGCGACGCGGCGAGCGCGGCGGCGAGCTTCGATTCCAGGGCGCTGTCGCTCCTGGGGGTGTCGGCCGAAGACGTGCGCGCCACGCTGGAGCAGGCCTGCGACTGGTGGCCGCAGATCGAGGTGTGAGCGTCCCCCGACCGGGTGCGCGCCGGCGGGGTAGCTTTGGGTCTCGAGAGCCCCATGCCGCCGCACCGCGAACCCGACGACTCACCCGACGACTCACCCGACGACGCCGAGAAGGCGCCCGAAGCGACGCCCGCGCGCGTGCTCGAGGCCCTGCGCCTGCGTCACGGCGCCTCGCGCTACGCGGCGCAGCGCCAATTGCCGCTCCTGAAGCGCGCGCTCCGCGCTCCGCCCGAACTCCGGGCGCGCCTGTTGGGCGTCCTCGAAGCGGCGCTTGCTTGGGACGCCGCCGCAGCGCGCCAGCGTCGCGGCGAACTCAAAGCGGGCGAGGCCGCCGCAGGCGAGCTCGACGAGCGCTGGCTCCAGGCGCTCGCTCCGTTGATCGAGCGCTGGTAGCGATTCCCAGGCGGCGCCAGACCGCGGCGCGCAGGGAACTCGCCCGCGGCTAGCGCAAGGCGCGGCGCCGCAGTTCCTCCCGCAGCTGGCGCAGCTCCTCGCGCAGCGCGTCGAGCTCGCGGCGCAGCTCTTCCAGCTCGGGGGCGAGCGGCGCATCGCGCGGCGGGTCACGACGCATCGGCGGACGCGGCGCGGCGCGCCCGGGCTCGGGCGGACGCGGCGCGGCGCTGTCTGGCGCAGCACGGCCCGACGACGCATCGCCGGGCGCGGCGCCGAGGCGCACGAGCACGTCGCGCTCGACCTCCAGGTCGATGGCGCGCGGCTCGTCGAGCGCGAGCATCCGCTCGATCAGCTCCGCCTCGTTCCCGACCGGCTCGCCTTCGATCGCGACGATGCGGTCGCCCTCGCGCATGCCGGCTTCCGCCGCCGGAAAACCCCCGCGCATCTGGCGCACGACGAGCTCGCTCTCGCCGACTCCGAGGTACGCGCCGAGCGCCAGCCGCCGGCCGTCGTCCGTGCGCTGGTCGTCCCGCAGCTCGAGGCGCAGCTTGCGGCGCACGCGGAGCTTCACTTCGTGGCCCGCCGGACGCGCACGCACGCTTGCGATCAAGTCGTCGACGCCGCGCAACGGGCGGCCCTCGAAGGCGAGCACCAAGTCCCCCGCGACGAGACCCGCGGCAGCCGCGGGCGAATCGTCCGCGCGCCCGCGGATGCGAACGGCGCCCTGCTCTCCGGCGGCGATCTCGATGCCGATGCGTCCGGGACGTTGCGGCTCGGCGGCGCGCGGCTCGCGCTCGACCCGCTGCGCGGCGTCGCGGCGCTGCTCGCGTTGGATGCGCGGACGCACCTCCGCCGCCTGCGGACGCTCCGCCTGGGTGTTCGGGGACTGCGAGGTCTGAGCGAAGGAAGCCGCGGCGCCCAGCGGTCCGACCGCCAGCACCAGGAACATCGAGGACATCAAGGAAGGCAAGCGCAACATCGCAGTTCTCCGCTTCGCATCGCGCGGCCGATCCGCGCGAGGTGAGCCCGAGTCTACGCCTGGGAGCGCTCCCCGTTGGGCGGCGGCGGCGCAACGCGGGTTCGATCGGGGTACGCCGGACTGTCGCGCCAGCGTCGGCGCCCATGAACAGCGCCGGGCGCCGTCCAGCTCTGGACAGCGCCCGGCGCGTCGTACCTCGCTCGCGGTGGAGCGAGAGGTCCCTGGCGATCAGCCCTTGCGGCTGCGGCCGGACTTCTTCTCCGCGCTGAGCTTGAACTCGACCGGCGCCGCGTTGCCTTCGGCGTCGACCACGATCTTGCCGTCGCCCTTGCCGAAGGTCTCGTGCCACAGCTTGACCTTGTGCTCGCCGGCCGGGAGGCCCTCGATCTTGAAGCTGCCGTCCTTGCCCGTGACCGCGTAGAAGTTCGAGTCCGCGACGATCAGGTACGACTGCATCCAGGGGTGGATGTCGCACTTGATCTCGATGCGGTCTTCCTTGTCGAGCTTCTGCAGCTCCTTGCCGCCCGCCGGAACGGTCTTGTTCATGGCGTCGTTCTTGCCCGGGAACGTGTGCACGTTGTGCGAGGTCTTGTCGCTGTTGAGGAACTCGACGGTCGAGCCCGCGGGCACGATGGAGATGTGCGGCTCGAAGCGGCAGTTCTTCTGGTCGAGCTGGAAGGCCTTCTCGAGCGGCTTCACCTCGGCGCCCGCGACTTCGACGAGCACGACGACTCCGGCGATGCCGCCCTTGTCGTCGACCATCGCCGTCTCGTTGGTCGTGTCGATCGTGCCGCAGTCGGGGAACTTGGCGGTGTCGGCGACGATCGGCTTGACCTCGGGCTTGGCGCCGTCGAGCAGCACCTTGCCGGTGGCCGCGCCGAGGACCGGGGTCGTGGGTTGGGTGAGAGCGACGGCGAGGCCAGCCGTGGCGGTGACAGCGAAGAGAGTGAGTTTCTTCATAGTGGTGGGGTTCGCAGGTGGTTCGGCGGAACGGATCAGTGCGGTCGAAGCGCGAAGTCTCGCCCGGGTCACTGCCGGATGTACATACGATCGAAGTTGTAGAGCCACTCCAGTACGACCTTCACCTGATCGGGGTTGGTCGAGTTCGGATAATGATCCTGATACTCAGGCGGGCTGGAGGCGAAGTTGGCCGGCATCGAGGTCCCCGGATAGACGAGCGACGGGTCGGTCAACCAATCGTAGACCCAGTCCTCGCGCAGGCGCTCGCGCGCCAGGTTGAGGTCCGGCGCCCACGCGATCGGGTCCGCCGGCGGCGGCTGGCCGAGGCGGAAGTGGCACTGGAAGCAGTTGACGGCTTGCACCGCCAGCGCCTCGCCCCGCGCGAGGTGGTCCGGGTCTTCCGCGCGCCGCGCCGCCAAGTAGGCGGCCGTGCGCGTGTGCGTGATCTCGTAGTCGGGGTCGACCGGCGGGCGGGTTTCGAATCCGGACTCGCGGATCTTCGCCTCGACCTTGTCGAAGCTCGCCTTGGTCGCGGCGCGTCCGCCGTTCTCGATCTCGAGCAGCGTGGCGACGCTCACGCCGCACTCGCGCGCGGCGTCGGCGGCGTCGAGCCCCTTCGCGAGCCGGTAGGCGCGCGTGAACTCCGCGGGCCACTCGTTCGCCGACTTGTGAGCGAAGTAGTCGGCGATCGCCTCGGCTTCGCCGGGGTCGAAGTCGAACGAAGGCATGCGCACGCGCACCTGCGGCCGCAAGGGCACGACGTCCTTCAAGAACGAGAAGAACCAGTTGCGCTGCACCTTGGCGCCTTCGTTCCACAGCACCGGCGGCGCGAAGGTCCAACGCACCTTGTCGTAGGGCTCGCCCGAGTGGTCGCGCACCTTCCCGTCGACGTCGGTGGCGCCGAACTCGCCGTCCTCGGTCGCGCCACTCTCGTAGCGGAACGCGTCGTCCCCGCTGCCGAGCGACGGGTCGTGGATCTCGATCCCGCCGTAGTAGTAGTCGGCGACGAGCCGCACGAGGTCGCCGCCCTGAGGCGCGCCCAGGGCCACGAGCTTGCTCACCGGCACGAACACCTTGTCGCCGGGCTTCTTGCCGACTTCGGGCTCGCTGCGCAGCACGCGGAACGTGACTTCCTCGGCCTCGTACTTCTCAGCGTCGGCCTTCACGGCGGCGAGGTCGTGCGCGGACGGCACGGCTTGTTCCTCGAACGTGAGGAGCTCGGCCGCGATGGTGCGCTCCACGCCGTTCTCGTCCTGGTACGTCACCGTGCCCGGATCGATCATGTGGCACGCCACGCAGTTGTTCTGGCGCACCGCGCGCATGCCGGCGTCCGCGGCGAGCTGCGCGTGCGTGGGCTCCATCTTCGCGAGCTGCACTTCGTTGTCGACGAGACCGACGACGAAGGTCGCGATCGCCTGCACCTGTTCGTCGGTGAACGCGAAGTACGGCATGCGCAGCCGTTCGGTCGGGTTCTTGATCTTCTTGCGGTCGTAGGAGCGCGGCGCGTGCAGCTTCTGCATCAGCCAGCCCTCGCGGTAGTTCGCGTCGAGACCGAACTCGCCGGCGCCGGGGCCGAAGTCGAGCTTGTCGACCGTCTTCGAGCCCCAGTTCGAGAGCTCGGTGCCGATCGGCATCCAGTCCTGCATGCCTTCGATCTCGTGGCACGAGAAGCAGCCGTACTGCGCGACCAGCTTCTCCCCCACCGCGACCTTCAGCGTCTCGAGGTCGTTCCAGCGCGCCGACTCGTCGCGCCCTTCGAGCCGCGCTTCGATCGTCGCGCGGCCGTCGCGGGCGAACTGCCAGCGCGCGTGCTCGCCGAGCACCTCGAGGAGCTGCGGCTCGGGCATCGCGACGCTCTTAGCCTCCCACCCTTCGGGCACGTCGCGGAAGATCCCGTCGGGATCGTCCATGATGTACGCGGTGATGTCAGCGGCATCCTGGTCGCTGAGGCGCAAGTTCGGCATGCGCGTCTCGGGCCAGTAGGCCTTGGGATCCTTGAGCCACGCGAAGAGCCATTCCGGCGTGAGCTTGGTCGCGACGCCGCGCAGGTTCGGTCCGTGCTCGTTCGTGCCGCGCTTCTCGAGCGCGAGGTCGTTCGCTTCCGCCGGCTCTTCACCGTAGGGCGCCATGTTGTGGCACGCGAGGCACCCGACGAGCCGCATGGTCTCGCGTCCGCGGTGCGCATCCCCCGCCACCGGCGGCGCGGGCAGCGGCTGCTTCGGCGCGCGCGACTGCAGGAAGGCGGTGATCGCGGAGACCGCGGCGTCGTCCCACTCGCGGCCTTCGATCGGGCGTCCCTGGCCGTACTTGGAGATCGAAACCGTCTCGCCCGGCGCGTAGTTCTCGAGGTGGAAGAACTGCGGCATCCACGTGGTGGGCCGGAAGTCCTTCGGGTTCGTGATCCACGACGCGATGAACTCGGGGCTGAGCTTCGCCTGCAGGTTCGTCAGCGTCGGTCCGGGGCGGCGCTTCGTCGGGAACCAGTCGATCTTGTGGCACGAGTAGCAGCCGTAGCGCTCGACCAGCTCGTAGCCCTCGCCGACCGTCGGCGCGTCCTTCGCGATGAGGTCCATCGAGGTCTTGTGGCACTGCACGCACGAGGCTTCGGTGAAATTCGAAGCCAGCATCGGGTAGTCCCAGTGGTGCTGCTTGTGCCAGTGGTGTTCGTCGAGCCAATCGGCGGCCTGGTCCTTGTCGTTCGGCCGGTGGTCGGCGCGCACGAAATCCAGCGCTTCGCCCGATCCGCGGTGGCAGATCGTGCAGCCGAACTGATTCGCCGGGTGCGGCGACTTGTTCGTGACGAACAGGTCGAGGCGCGGGTGCGACGCGAAGGGCTGGGCCTCGTTCTCGAAGCCGGCGCGATCGATCCCCATGTGGCACGTCTGGCACATGTCGATGCGCTTCTTCTTGGTGAAGTTGAGCTCGAAGGTCAGGCGGTCGAGCACGACCTTGTTGACCGTCAGCGAGGGCTTCACGAAGTCGAGGCCCGGCGCGTCGCGGATCACGTCCGCGAGCTTCTCGGGGCCGCTCATCGAGCCGCGGTCGAGCGCGACCAGCCGTCCGCGCACGCGCGCGAGGTCGCGGGTGCCCGACGCGAGCGCGGCCTGCGCCTGCGACACGTCGCGCATCAGCCCGTTGACCTTCGACTCCGCGGCGTCCTTCTTGGCTTGCAGCTCTTCCTGAACGCCCTTGGCGTTGTTGAGCGCGAGTTCGGACGCCACGAGCTCGTCCCTGCGGTACGTCGGATCGCCGAGCTTGCGGCGCTCCTCTTCGATGACGTAGCGATCCCAGTTGAACGCCGAGAGCACCTTCTTCGCGCTCTCGATCGCGTTCCACAGGTCGCCCTTGGCGATGCGCAGCTCCTCCTTCGCCGCCGCCAGCTCGCTCTCGCGGCTCGCGAGCGTCGCTTCGGCCTGCGCGACCTGCTCCTGCAGGCGCGTCTCGGCGGCGAGCGCACCGGCCTCGGTGAGCAGTTCCTCCTCCGCGCGCACCTTCGCCAGCTCGATCTCGCGGAACTCGCGCTGGTACGTCTTCCAGGGCCGGTTCCAGTCGTCGAGCACCATCCAAACGATGGCGCCGAAGAGCGCCACGCTGGACACCAGGAACCACTTGTTCAGCGTCGGAACGCTGTAGTGCGTATCGCCACGATCAGCCATTCGTCACTCCGTCCCGCTAGACGTTGAAGAAGTACTCGGGCATGCCGATGAAGTACTTCAGGTTCACGGTCCAGCGCAGGCCCATCTTGATCGGGATCAGCACGAACCACAGGAACAGATGCATGAACACGTTGAAGCGGATCATGCCCATCTGCTCGACCATCTTGCGCATCACGGTCTTGCCGATCAGCGGGGGCAGCACGAGGAAGTAGCCGAGCAGGAACACGATCCCCGGCGCTTCGCGCACGAAGGGATTGTCCGGCCGCGGCTTCCCGAGCAGGTCGACCCACACCCAGGTGGAGAGGTCGACGTTGACCATCGGTTCGAGCTTGTGCAGGTCCCAGTACTCGAAGGGGCCGAAGAACGACCAGTTCGGGCCGCGAAGGAACGTGCCGAGGATCACGAACGACACCCAGAACAGCAGGAACCCGACCCAGAAGAACGAGATCGCGAAGGGCCGCTCTTCGAAGGTGTAGTAGCCGTTGCCCCTGGGGTTCGTGTCGAGGTAGGGGATCGCGCACAGGCCGACCACGATGAAGCTCGGGAGCACGACGCCCGCGAGCCAGGGGTCGAAGTACACCAGCAGCTCCTGCAACCCGAGGAAGTACCACGGCGCCTTCGAAGGATTGGGCGTGCGCGCGGTGGCGGCGGGCTCTTCGATCGGCGCGGTGATCAGGATCGACCACACCACGAGCCCCACGGTGAACAGCACGAGGCAGATGAACTCGCTGTACACGAGGTCCGGCCAGGTGAAGACCTTCTGCTTGGCGAGTTCGCCCTCGAGCGTCGGCTCGCCGCGCTTCGTGCGCTCGTCGTTGATCACCGCGCGGCGCAGCGACAACCACGAGAAGAAGATCACCGTCACGAACAGGATGATGATCGGGACGTTGTCGGGCTTGGTGATGATCGCGTTGAAGTTCGGGTCCTGGAACGCGAAGACGAAGAAGCCCGTCGACAGCGCGAAGAAGACCGTGACGACCCACACCTTGCTGAAGAAGCGCCGGAAGTACAGCACGCCGGCCAGGGCAAGGATCGAACCGACGCTGTAGCGCGTCGGCTCCGTGAGCCAGTTGGCGGCGTACTTCAGCGCCGCCGCGACGGGGCCGTCGTCCACGGGACCGCCTCCCCCGCCCGCGATCAGCGCGGGCGGAAGCAGGCCGGACAGCATCGAAGCCAGGATTGCGTGCATGTCGCGTCGGAGCGGGTCGCTTGAGTGTTGAGGTCGAAGCCAGGGTCCTGCGGTCGGACGCCGGATCGAGATCGAACGCGGGTTGGGGGCTTGTGGGGGCGTGCTGGGGAAGTCGAACTGGAGGCGGACGGAGTCGGGGGCTCCGCGCGGCGCAGGCCTGCGCGGCGGTCTACAGCGGGCCCGAGATGCCGCCGTCCTTGCGGACGCGCCAGAAGTGCACCGCCATCAAGGTCGCCGCGACGAGCGGGAAACCGACGCAGTGCAGCACGTAGAAGCGCAGCAGCGCGCCCTCGCCGACGAAGCGTCCCGCGAGGAGTCCGAAGCGCACGTCGTCACCCGCGTGGATGAAGTCGATGCCGCCGAAGGACAGCGCGGCGGCGAGCGGGCCCTCGTGGCCGAGCAGCGGCGTCGCGCGCGCCATGTTCGTGCCGACGGTGATCGCCCACACCGCGAGCTGGTCCCACGGGAGCAGGTAGCCGGTGAAGGAGAGCAGCAGCGTCAGGACGAGCAGGATCACGCCCACGTTCCAGTTGAACTCGCGCGGCGGCTTGTACGAACCGGTGAGAAAGACGCGGTACATGTGCAGCCACACGCTGATCACCATCAAGTGCGCGCCCCAGCGGTGCATCTCGCGCATCACGCCGATCGGCACGTGCTCGCGCAGCGCGAAGATGTCCTCGTACGCCCGGTCCGCAGTGGGCCGGTAGTAGAACATCAGCAGCAGACCGGTCAGGGTGAGGATCAGGAACAGGAAGAACGTGAGTCCTCCCATGCACCACGTGTACGACAGCCGAATGCCGCTGCGGCGCACCTTGACCGGGTGAAGGTGCAGGAAGACGTTCGAGAGCACCGCCAGCGTGCGGTTGCGCGGCGTGTTCGGATAGCCGTGTCGGAACACGGACTTCCAGATCTGCGACTCGCGGACGTACTTGAAGAGCTTCTGCATGGACGGGTTCGGGCCAGAGGCGCGCGGGGGCTGGTCCAGTCGAGGGGGGATCGAGCGGCTGCGCCTCTAGGGTGCGGGACGGCGCGGGGTGGGAGGAGGAGCGGGCGTCAGGCGTAGAAGAGGTACGCGCCGTCGAGCGACCACTGGCCCTTCTCTTCTTGGAACTTCGTGTTCTTGTCCACGAGGATCTGCCCGTCCTCGGCGAGCGTGATCTTGTAGCGCTCGAGCGGACGCGGCGCGGGGCCCTCGACGTTGATCCCGGTCTTGACGAAACCGCTGCCGTGGCAGGGACACTTGAACTTCTCGTCGGCGGCGAGCCAGTTGGGCGTGCAACCCAGGTGCGTGCACACCGTCGAGAGCGCGTAGAAGCCCGTGGGCTCGCGCACGATCCACACGCCGTAGGCCGCTTTGAAGCGCTCGTCGACCGCGCCGACCGCGAACTCGGACGGGACGCCGATCTTGAACTCCTGCGGCGGCTCGTAGAGCACGTTCGGCATCATGAATCGCACCATCGCGCCGAGTCCGGCGGCGGTGGCGGCGGTGAAGACCGCCCAGCCCACCCCGAGCACCGACAAGAACCCGCGGCGCGAGATGTCGCCACGCAGGGGCGCGGTCTTCAGCGGCGGCGCGGAGATCGGAGCGGCCGCCGCCGGAGCCTTGCTCCCGTCGGCCGCGTTCTCAGCAACTACTTTCTCGTCAGCCACGTTGGGTGCGGGGGATCGAACGATGGAGGCGCGGGCCCGTCCCTCGCCGCCGGCCCGAACCCTGGCGTTCGAAGGGGGCGTCGGAGGAACCCGCTGGGGTCGAAATAGAGAGAGCGAGAGGATGGGGAAAGCGGCCCGAGAAGGCAAGCCCCCGCGCGTGAGCTTCGGGGTGCGAGCGCGGTGCGCAGGAGTCCGCGGCCGACGGGCGCCCGCGAAGCCGCTGGCTCGCGCTCACTTCGAGCCGATCGCCCGCAGCGCGGCTTCGCGCACGAGCGAGTCGGTGTCCTGGGCCGCGACTCGCTCGAGGAGCGGCCGATCCTCGGGCCGCGCCAGTCGCGCGAGCGCCTCGATCGCCTTGACGCGGCTCGCGCTCACGTACTGCGGCGCCGCGAACTTCCGCTCGTCCTCCGCGCGGGCGCGCTCGTAGCTCGCCGGGTCGACCAGTTCGACCAGGACCGCTCCCCCGCGCGCATCGCCGAGGTGCGAGAGCGAAATCGCCGCCTGACCGCGCGTTTCGAGCGCCGGATCGTCGAGCAATCCGGCGAGAGCGTCGTTGGTGGCCGGACCGGGCAAGTGCTGCAGCACGCCGATGACCGCCTGGCGGATGAAGGGGTCCGACTCCTTCAAATAGGGCAGCACCAGCTCCGCCGCCTGCGGATCGTCGAGCCAGGTGAGCCCGATCATCGCGTAGAGGCGCAACTGCCCGCTCGTGTCGGCGGTGTCGACACCCGACACGGCCGCGCGCAATTTGTAGAGCGCGCCCGCGTACTCCGGATTCGCCGCCGCGGCATCGGGCAGCTCCAGGATCGCGCGCAACTTGTCCTTCGCACCGGGCAACTTGTAGAGCGCCGCGAGTTGGGCGACGGCGAGCCGTTTGTAGCCCTGGAGCGGATCGTCGCCGATCGACTCCCAAGCGCCCTCGAGCTTGTTCTCGAAGTCCGGCGGCGGCGGCCACGGCGGCGGCTGCCCCGCTTCGAACGCGCGGCGATTCTCCAGCGCCTGCGCGACCAGACTCATCGCCGCCTGCTTGCTCTCGTTCGATCCCCCGCTCGAGAGGCGCGCGAGGTTCTCGTCGATGCTCGTCTCCTGTCCGCTGACGGCGCCGAAGAACACGAACACGCCGACCAGCACCCCCACCACCATGAACGGCACCACCACCAGCGGAACGAACAGGTTCCGGTAGGGCGAAGCGGCGCTCGGCGGCGGCTCGTCCTGCGGCGGGTCGGGATCGGGCACTTCGATGGATCGTTCGCTCACGGAGGGTCTTCGAGGGTGGCTGGGACGGCGTCAGACGACGGGGATGTCGCTCAAGCGCGCGAGTTTGGGCAACTCCCCCACCAAGGGGCGGACGTAGTCGACGAACGCCGGGCTGACGTCGTTGTCGCCGCGGAGCAGCGCGGCCTCCATCGGGCGCGTTTCGCGCGCGACGAGCGAAAGCTCGACGCGCTCGTACTTCACCGCGTAGGGTGCGTTCGACGTGCGCAGGATCGCGATCGAGCCGTGCGGCGTGTCGGTGCGCGTCGCGATGCGCACCGCTTCGCGTCCCGCCTCGCGCGCCTCCGCCGCGTCGACCTGCGAGGCGGCGCCGACGAACGAGCGCTGCGCATAGCCGAACGTGTCGGCGCGCACGCGCAGCTTCTCGCCGAGCTTCGCCTTCAACGTCGCGGAGAGACGGTCGCCGAGCGCGCCGGAGCCGGAAAGCTGCACGTTTCCGTGCGAATCGACTTCCTTCGACGCCGCGATGAGCACGCCGTTCTCGTCGTGAATGCCCTCCGAGATCGCGCAGATGCAGCGCCCCAGCCGCTTGTACACCGCGTCGACATCGGAGACGAAGCGCTCGAGCGAGAAGGCGCGCTCGGGCAAGTAGATCAGGTGCGGGCCGTCGTCCTCGTGCTGGCGCGCGAGCACGCTCGAGGCGGTGAGCCAGCCCGCGTTGCGGCCCATCACGACGTTGAGCTTGATCCCCGGCAGGCTGCGGACATCGACGTTGTCGCCGAGGAAGCTGCACGCGACGTAGCGCGCGGCCGAGCCGTAACCGGGGCAGTGGTCGGTCACGCGCAGATCGTTGTCGATCGTCTTCGGCACGTGGAACAGGCGCAGCTCGTAGCCCTTCGCGACCGCGAGCTCGTTGAGGATGTGCGCGGTCTCCGCCGAGTCGTTGCCGCCGATGTAGAAGAAGTAGCGCACGTTGCGCCGCTCGAAGATCGCGAGCGCGCGCTCGCACTCCTCGCGCGTCGGCTTCTTGCGCACCGAGCGCAGCGCGGCGCCCGGCGTGAGCGCCACCGCTTCGAGGGTTTCGCGCGACTCGCGGCCGAGGTCGACGAAGCGTTCCTCGAGCACGCCCTTCACGCCGTGAAGTGCGCCCCAAACCTGTCCGACCCGCGGCGCTCCGAGCGCGGCCTCCACGATGCCGACCAGAGATTGGTTGATGACGTGCGTCGGTCCGCCCGACTGCCCGATGACGACGTTTCCTTCGCTTGCGCTCATGACGTTTCCCCTTCGCTGCGATCGCGAGGGGGAAAGACCCTAGCGCTGGCGGATCCCGCCGCGCCAGCGCAATCCAGCGCGCACACCGCCGCACCGCGCTCGCCGCGCGCCTTCGCCACGGTCTTGCACCGCCCGTTCCGGCTGCTAGACTCCCCGCCCCTTTGAGCGACCGTCCCCCGCGGGACGCGCGTTTCAGAGCACGCGGCGGGCCGCCACACGTCTGACCAGGGCCTGTCGCACGCAACCGATCAGGGTGCCCTCGTGGCGGAATTGGCAGACGCACCAGCTTGAGGTGCTGGCGGGTAACACCGTGGTGGTTCGAATCCACTCGAGGGCACCATTCACCGCCATCCGGGCGCGGAACCGGCGGTTGCGGCCAACGGCCTCGCGAACCACCACGCGTGGC
>CALFYL010000270.1 GCA_937952135.1 uncultured Planctomycetia bacterium | reverse complement strand
CGCGCGGATTCTCGCCTCGGTCTTCCAGCCCCAGATCGACGCCATGAACGCTTACCACAAGTCCGAGCCGGGTCCGCTCCGCGACGAGTTGGTCCGTTTGCGCTCCCAGCGCGCCGACGCGGAGTGGCAGAGCCTGTGCGATCGCCTGGCGACGCTCGCGGACCCCGGCTCGAACGCCAGCCCGAGCTCGGCCCCGGCCCCCGCCGCAAGTTCGACGGCGCCGGCGAGCGATCCGTCGCTCGCGCTCGCAACGCTCGAGAGCCTGTGCCTGGCGAACGCCGTCGACACGCGCGGCGGAGTCGCCGCCGGACTCGTGCACCACTTCAACAACGTGCTCATGGGCGTGCTCGGCGCGAGCCGCATGGCCGCGCGCTCGCTCGAGCCCGGCGACCCGGCGCGTTCCTACGTCGACGAAATCACGGCCGAGGCCGAGCACGGCATCAACCTCAGCCGCCAGGTGATCGACACGGCCCAACAAACGGTGGCGCGTTTCGAAGCGTGCTCGTGCGCCGACGATTCCACGAGCGCGGCGTCGGCCCCCGCGCCGGCGCCTTCGCAGTTGCGGGTGCTGCTCGTCGAGGACGAACGCCTGATCCGCATCACACTCAAGCACGAGCTGCAATCGCTCGGCCACCAGGTCGAGTGCGCGGTCGACGGCAACGACGCGGCGCGCCTCATCGAAGCGCGCAGCGAGCCGGTCGACGTGCTGCTGACGGACGTGGTGGTGCCCGGTCCGACGGGTCCGGAGATCGCGAAGCTCGCGCGCGCCCGGTGGCCGTCGCTGCGCGTGATCTTCATGTCGGCCTACCCGCGCGACGTCTTGCTCCAGCAGGGCCGCATCCAGCCGGACCAGATGACGCTCGAGAAGCCCTTCAGCGAGGAGCAGTTGGTCGCCAAGCTGCGCGAAGCCTCGGCCGGCAACTGAGTTGCGCCGATCCGGTCCACGCGATCCGCCGCGCCGATCCGTACGCTGCGCGGGACGTCTACGCCCTTTGCGCACTGCCGCGCAGGGGCGCCATCGTCGACCCTTGAGCGGTCGCCGTCTCCGCGGCGCCGGACATGACCGCCGCTCCTGAAACGAGTCCCAGCCCGAACCGCGGCACGCGCTCCCTGCGCGTCGTGGCGCTGTGGCTCGGCGTCGCGCTGATCTTCGCACTCGACCTGTGGCTGCCGCTCGGCGTCAGCACCGGCGGTCTGTACGTGCTGATCGTGCTCGCCTCGCTCAGCCTGCGCGAAGTCGGCTGGATCGTCGCGCTCGCGGTGGTCGCGACGATCCTGACCATGGTGGACCTCGCCGTTTCGCCGCCCGGCGAGACGGATCTGTGGATCGTGCGCGTCAACCGCGTGATCAGCGTCGTCGCGATCTGGACCACTGTGGGCATCGGCGTTTGGCTGCTCCGCGAGCAGATCGCGCGGCAGGCGTCCGAGCGCTCGCTCGGCGAGACCTCGTGGCGGCTGCGCGTTCAGGAGGAAGCGGAAGCGCAGATGCGCAGCGCGGCGGCGGAGCTCGAACGGCGCGTCGCCGAGCGCACCGAAGACCTCGTGCGCGCACACGACGGACTCCGCGAGCAGATCCTGCGGCGCGTCGAGTCCGAGGAGCGCGCGCTGCGCAGCGAACGCGTGCTGCGCTCGATCTTCGACACGGCGGCGGAGGCGATCATCACGATCGACACGCGCGGCCGCGTCGAATCGGCGAACCGCGCCGCCGAACGCATGTTCGGGTGGTCGGCGGAGGAGCTCGTCGGCCGCAACGTCAGCGTGCTCATGCCGGCGCCGAACTCGGCGCAGCACGACCACTACATCCTGCGCTACCTCGACACGAACGAGGCGCGCGTGATCGGCCTGGGCCGCGAGGTGGTCGGCCTGCGCAAGGATGGCAGCACGTTCCCGCTCGATCTCAGCGTCGGCGAGTTCGTGGCCGACGAAGGCCGCAAGTTCACCGGGATCCTGCGCGATCTCACCGAGCGCAAGCGCCTCGAGGATCAGTTCCGCCAGGCGCAGAAGATGGAGGCCGTGGGCCGGCTCGCGAGCGGCATCGCGCACGACTTCAACAACCTGCTCGCGGGCGTGATCGGCTGCTCGAGCATGGCGCGCAAGATGCTGCCCGCCGAGGCGCCGGCGGCGCAGCTCATCGACGAGATCCGAGGCGCCGCCGAGCGCGGCGCGTCGCTCAGCCGCCAACTGCTCAACTTCAGCCGTCAGCGGCCCAGCGAAGCCGTGCCGCTGGAGCTCAACGCCGTCGTGGGGGCCTCCGCCAACATGTTGCGGCAGGTGCTCGGGGAGGACGTGAAGCTCGAGCTGGACTTGAGCGCCTCGGGCGCGCCGGTGTTCGGCGATCCGAGCAAGCTCGAGCAGGTGCTCATGAACCTCGCGATCAACGCGCGCGACGCGATGCGCGGCGGAGGAACGCTGCGCATCGTGACCGAGGACGTCGAGCTCACGCACACGACGCGCGTCGGAAACCTCGCCGCGGGGAGCTACGTGCGCCTGCACGTGCAAGACACCGGCGGAGGCATCGACCCGGCGATCCGCGAGCGCATCTTCGAGCCGTTCTTCACGACGAAACCGATCGGCGAAGGCACGGGGCTCGGGCTCTACACGGTGTACGCGCTCGTCGACCAGATGGCCGGGCACATCGACTTCGAGAGCGAGCTCGGGCGCGGCACGACCTTCCGCATCCTGCTTCCGCGCCGCGATCCGACGGTTGCCGCCACGCCGCGGACGAGCACGGACACGGCCTCGGGCGACTCGTCGCCTTCGGGCGTCGTGCTCATCGTCGAGGACGAACGGCTGGTGCGTGTCTCGCTCGCTCACACGCTGCGCGCGCGCGGCTACAGCGTGCTCACGGCGGACAGTTGCGCGGAGGCGGAGCGGGTCGCCGGCACGCACCGCGGCCCGATCGACCTGCTCCTCACCGACATGGTCCTGCCGGGGCTGAACGGCCGCGAGCTCGCCGAGCGCCTGCGCGCGCTGCGCCCGAGCTTGCGCGTGCTCTACATGTCGGCGTACCCCGCCGAGGTGCTCGTGCGACAGGGCCGGCTCGACGCGGGCGTGTCGACGCTCGAGAAGCCCTTCACCGACGAATCGCTCGACGCCGCGCTGCGGGCCGCCTTCGACGGCGCGCCGGATCGCGCGCGCGCTTCGAGCTGACCTGCGCGGCGCGCTCGATGCGCGCAGGTGACCCGAGTTGTCCCCCCAGTTCGCTCAACCGCGTATGGGAGTTTTCCCTCGCCGCGGCCATGTTGAACGGGTTGCCGGGCTCGGCTCGGCCGTCCTGATTCTTCCTTCGAGCACCGCGAGGTTCGCCATGACCATCGGCCGCATCTGCAACCGCGAAGTCGACACCGCCGATCCCAAGGAGTTCGTGCGCGCCGCAGCGCAGCGCATGGGTTCGCGCTCGGTCGGAACGCTCCTCGTGCTCGACGCCGCGCGCCGGCCGATCGGGATCCTCACCGACCGCGACATCGCGATCCGCGTGGTGGGCGAAGGCCGCGACGCCCACTCGACCCGCGTCGCCGACGTGATGTCGGCCGACCCGCGCACCGTGTCGGACATGGCGCCGGTCGAGGACGCCATCGCGATCATGCGCACCCACGGCGTGCGGCGTGTGCCGGTGGTTTCACCCCAGGGCGAGCTCGTCGGGATGATCACCCTCGACGACGTGCTGTCGCTGCTGGCCGAGGACCTCTGGTCCATGCGCCGGGTGCTCGAGAAGTCGTCGCCGAAGGTGCTGGCCGGGGCGTAGCCCGCCGCGGCCTCGCAAACCTGCTCCTCGCGCCCCCGATCGTCTCCACCGGCGCTTGAGCCGTGGTCGATGATCTTCTCCAGGGTCGTCGCTGGCCGTTGCGCTCCAAGAGAGAGACCGGCGCCTTGTGGGCGCCGGAAGACACCGGATCGAAGGGTCGGCGGCGGCCCTGCAAGCTTTCGCGGGCCGTCTGCGCGGCGCCACGTCCCGCGAGGCCGCTAGTACTCCTGCTCCTCGTCGATCCCGAGCAGCTTGCGCCCTTCCTCCGAGATGCGCTGCGGCGTCCACTGGGGCTCCCACACGATGGTGACCTCGGTGTTGGTGATGCCCGCGACCGTGTTGCAGCGGCGCTTGACGACGTCGGGGATCGTCTTGGCCTCCGGGCAGGCCTGCGAGGTCAGCGTCATCGTGATGTTGCAGGTCGGGCCGTCGACTTTGACGTCGTAGATCAGCCCGAGGTCGACAATGTTGACCGGGATCTCCGGGTCGAAAACCTGGCGGAGCTGGGCGTAGACCGATTCGGTGAGCGTGTCGGTGGACATGGATTCGCAGGGGGAGAATTCGCGGGATCAGGGCCCGGGACGAGACCCCGACTGCATCGCGCAGGCCAGGGGACCCCCGATTCTAGGCGGGCGCCGCTCGCGCTCGACTCACAAATCTGACGTGGGCGGGAGATTGCCGCCGCAGCCCTTCAATTTCAAGTCGAGTAGCGCTTGGCGTGCGCGCGGCGGCGCAGGAGTTGGGGGCCGAGCTCGGCGATCAGGTTGCCGATCAGGAGCGCGCCGCCGCCGATGTAGAGCCAGTTCGTGGCGCTCTCGCGGCCCTGGGAGATGGAGACGAGGGCGGCCCAGATCGGTTCGAGCGCGTAGATGATCGCGGCGCGGACGGGGTCGAGCTCGCGCTGGAAGAGGTTCATCAGCGACAGAGCGAGGACCGTGGCGAGGCTGGAGGCGAGCAGCAGCGGCACGAGGAATTCGCGCGTCGTGGCGAGCTCGAACAGGCTGTGCGCGTCGGCGCTGGGGGCGAGTGCGATGCCGATGGCGCAGAGCGCGGCGCTGCCGAGGGCGACGACCGTGAAGGAGGTCATGGTCACCGGCATGGGGGCCTCGCGCTTGGTGTAGGCGTCGGTGACGAGGATGTGGACGGCGAACAGGAGCGCGCAGCCGACGGTGAGGCCCTCGGCGAGGCCGAAGGTGAGCTGCGGCGGGCCGCCGATGAAGCCGGCGCCGAAGGTGGCGAGCAGCGCGCCGAGCATCAGCGCGGGGTGCGGCGTGCGCCGGTCGCGCGCGAGCATCAGGAGCGCGGTGAAGAGCACGTAGAGGCTGGTCAGGAAGGCCGAAACGGCCGGCGAAACGCCGCTCAGGCCGAACATCTGCAGCAGAAAGCCGCCGAGGAGCGCGAGGCCGATCCACAGCCCGGCGCTCCACGTTCCGCGCGTCAGTCCGCGGCGCACGGCAGGCAGCGCGAGCATCGCCACGGCCGCGAGTCCGAAGCGCAGCGTCATGAACAGCCCGATGCCGGCGGTGAGACCTTCGTCGCCGAGCTGCGCCTTCGCGGCGTCCGTGGCCTGCTTCATCCACACGAAGGTCCAACCCCAAAGCACGGTCACGAGCAGCAGCGCGAACACCGCGCGGCTCGAGCGCGGCGCGGGAGGGGCGGGCAACACTTCGAGCCCTTCCGTGCTCGCGTGCGTGGACGATTCGGTGGACTTCGAGGTGCTCAAGCGAGCGCGAAGGGTAGCGAGGCGCGCGCGGCCTTGCTGCGCTTCCGCGACGCGCGCTCGGTGCTCCGACGCGACTTTCAGCGCCCGCAACGAGCTTCGCCCGCCGCCCGAAACGCCGCGCGCTTCACGAAGCGCGAACCCGCTCGTGTGTGCAAACCGCGCCGCGCCCGGCAGAATGCGACCCCCTTCGGCGTGCCCCGGCGCGCGCCGCTCTCCCCAACGTCCCACCGACCGCATGCAGGAGCGCGCATGATCGCTTCGCTCGGCCGCGCGGCCCGGGCCACCGCCGCAGCGACCCTGACCGTCGCCGCCGCCTTGGCTCAGCAGGCTGCGCCGCGACCCCAACCCTACGTCCTCAAGGACGTTCGCCTCGAGGACCGCTCCGACGCGCCGCGCGTGCACCTCGTCCTCCGAGACGGGCGCATCGAACGCATCGCGAAGGTCGGCGACGAACTCCCCGCGACGGCGCGGACCGTCGACGGCAAGGGCATGCTCGCGACGCCGGCCTTCCTCGACGGCTTCACGCAGGTGGGGTGCGAGACCCCGACGCCGGTTCCCGAGAAGGACATGCCGCGACCCGAGGCGGCCGACGTGCAGGTCGACATGCGCGACGCGAACCGCAAGGGCGTGCAGCCGGCGTTTCGCGCGGCCCAGGTCTTCGCTCTTCCGAAGGACAAGGGCAAAGCGCTGCGCGAAGCCGGTTTCGGCGCGGTGCTCAGCGCTCCGTCGGGGCAACTGCTCGCCGGCACGAGCACGCTCGTGACGACGCGCGAAGCGGCGGTGCGCGACACGATCCTGCTGCCCGACGTGTTCGGCCACGCGTCGTTCCGCGCGGGCGGCGCGGGCTATCCCGGCACGTTGATGGGCTACCACGCGCAACTGCGGCAGTTCTTTCTCGACGTGCAGCACCACGCGACGCTCGAGCGGCGCTACCAGGCCGGCAAGAGCGGGCCGCGGCCGAGCTTCGACGTCGATCTCGCGGCGGGCTCGAAGCTCCTCGACAAGTCGCAGCGCCTGATGTGCGAAGCGCAGTCGGCGCAGGACATCCTGCGTTGGATCCGGCTCGGCGACGAGCTGGGGCTCGCGATCGGAATCGTCGGCGGGCGCGAGGCGTACAAGGTCGCGGACGTGCTCAAGGAGCGCTCGATCCCGCTCGTGCTGACGCTCGATTGGGGCGAGGAGCCCAAGGACCCGAACGAGAAGGACAAGAAGGGCGCGAAGAAGGGGAAGGAAGGCGCCGAGCCGAAGCCCGACGCCGCCAAGCCCGACGCCGCGAGCCCTGAAGCACCGAAACCGGAAGAGCCGAAGCCGGGCGAAACGAAGCCCGACGAGAAGAAGGGCGCCAAAAAGGACGAGGACGCGGCCTGGAAGTACGAGGAGCCGCTCGAGGTTCGCACCCACCGCCGGCGCGAGTGGGAGGAGCGCCGCGACGGAGCGATCGCGTTGCACAAGGCCGGGGTCGAGTTCTCCTTCGGTTCCGCCGGCGAGTCGTCGTCGGAGCTCTTGAAGCGCGTGCGCACGCTCGTCGAGAAGGGCCTGCCGAAAGACGTCGCGCTCGCGGCCCTGACCGCCAACCCGGCGCGCCTGGTCGGCGCGAGCGCGCACCTCGGCGCGCTGCAGAGCGGCGCCGACGCGACCTTCGCCGTGTGGACCGCGCATCCGCTGACGAAGGACGCGAAGCTCGCGTGGCTGTTCGTCGACGGCTTCGCGAACGAGTTCGAGATCAAGGCCGACGAGAAGCTCGAGGGCAAGCCCGACGAAGGCGTCGACGCGACCGGGACCTGGGAGGTCCAGCTCAAGAGCGACCAGGGCGAACGCCCCGGCACGCTGGTGGTGACCATGACGCCGGAGGGCGAGGTCAGCGGCACGTTCACGACGGTGCTTCCGGCCGGCGACGAGCGCTCGCTCGAGGTCGAGGGTCGGGTGGTCGGCAAGACGTTGACCCTCACGAGCACGTTCTCGATCGGCGAGACCGAAGTGGTGTCGACCTGGAAGGTCGAGCTCGCGGGCGAGACGTTCAGCGGCTCGGCGACGACGAAGGGCCCGTGGGGCGAGAACATCAGCGAGGCGAGCGGCACGCGCAAGCCCGGTCAGCACGAGGAGCACGTGGATGCGAGCAACGGAGGCTGCGGCGATGAACATCCCTGATCGATGCCTGTCGGTGCTTCTCGCCGCGGCGGTGCTCTGCGGCGTGGCGCGCGCGGGCGAGCACCCGCACGAATTCGATGCCCACCGCAAGCCTTCGCTCGCGACCGGCGGCACGTGCGTGATCCGCAACGTGGTGATCCACTCGGCGGTCGGGCCGCGCCAGCTCGGCGATGTCTACGTGAAAGACGGCCGCATCGCCGCGGTCGGGCAGGTCAGTGCGCCCGAAGGGACGCTCGAGATCGACGGCGCCGGCAAGCACCTCGCCCCGGGCGTCGTCGACTGCCACTCGCACACGGCGATCTCGCGCGGCGTGAACGAGGGTTCGCTCTCGATCACCGCCGAGTGCGACATCTCCGACGCGCTCGACTGCGAAGACGTGAACCTCTACCGCGCCGCGGCGGGCGGCGTGACCACCGCGCGGCTGCTGCACGGCTCGGCGAACACGATCGGCGGCCGCCACGAGGTGATCAAGATCCGCTACGGCAAGTCGAACGCCGAGCTGGTGCTCCAAGGCGCGCCCGAGGGCGTGAAGTTCGCGCTCGGCGAGAACGTCAAGCGCTCGAATGGCGGCGGCAACAACTCGCGTTTCCCGGCGTCGCGCATGGGGGTCGAATCGCTCCTGCACCGCGCGTTCACGCGGGCGCGCGAGTACCAGCGCGAGTGGGCCGACTTCGAAGCGGCGCGCGCGCGCGGCGAAGACCCGGCGCCGCCGCGCAAGGACGTGCGCCTCGACGCGCTCGTCGGCATCCTCGGCTCGACGATCGACGTGCACTCGCACTGCTACCGCGCGGACGAGATCGTGATGCTCCTGCGCACGGCCGAGCAGTACGGCTTCCGCGTGAAGACGCTGCAGCACGTGCTCGAGGGCTACAAGGTCGCGCACGAGATCGCCGCGCACGGCGCCGGCCCGTCGACCTTCAGCGACTGGTGGGCCTACAAGGTCGAGGCCTACGACGCGGTTCCGTTCAACGCGACGCTGCTCGACCAGGCGGGCGCCCTGACCAGCCTCAACTCCGACTCGGACGAGTTGATGCGCCACCTCTACACCGACGCGGCCAAGTCGATTCGCTACGGCGGGCTCGACCCGGTGCGCGCGCTCGCGCTGGTGACGCTCAACCCCGCGAAGCAGCTCGGCATCGACAAGTGGACCGGCTCGATCGAGGTGGGCAAGGACGCCGACCTCGTGCTGCACACCGCCGACCCGCTGTCGTGCTACGCGCGCGTCGAATGGACCATGGTCGATGGCGAGGTGGTCTTTCAACGCCGCGATGCGTTCGAGCTCGACTCCCGGCCCGCGCCGGTGACGAACCTCGAGGAGCCGCGCAAGGAAGCCGCGCTCGGCGAGCTCGCCGGTCGCGACGCAGTGGCGATCGTCGGCGGCACGTTGCATCCCGTGACCTCGCCGGACATCGAGAACGGCGTGCTGCTCGTCTCCGACGGCCGCATCGTCGGCATGGGCGCGGGGCTCGCGATCCCGGCCGGCGCGCGCGTGATCGACGCCACGGGCAAGCACGTCTGGCCGGGCGTGATCGCGCTCGACACGAACCTCGGCCTGTACGAGATCGGCTCGGTGCAGGCCACGCGCGACGAGCGCGAGATCGGCGGCAACCAACCCGACGTGCGCGCGGCGGCGAGCTTGTCCGCGGATTCGGCGCACATCGGCGTCACGCGCTTCAACGGCGTGACGCGCGCGCAGACTTCGCCGCAGAGCGGCGGCCCGGTCCGCGGGCAGTCGTGCGTGATCCGGCTCGTCGGCGACACGTGGGAGGAGCTGCTGCACGTCGACCGCGACATGCTGCACATGACCTTCCCCACGACGTCGAACATGGCGAAGGAGAAGAAGGAAGCGGACTCGGTGAAGGAGCTGCGCAAGCTGTTCTCCGAAGCGCGCGAGTACGCGCGGCTCGTCGAGGCCGCGGGGGCGAACGAGTCGCACAAGCCGCTCTACGATCCGCGCCTCGAAGCGCTCGCGCCCTTCGCGAACGCCCGCAAGCGCGTGGCCGTGCACGCGAACAACGCGCAGACGATTCTCTTCGCGCTGAAGTTCATCGAGGAAGAGAAGCTCGACGCGGTGCTGGTCGGCGTCACCGAGGGCTGGAAGGTCGTCGAGGCGCTCGCCGAGAGCCAGGTCCCGGTCGTCGTGGGCGGCACGCTGCTCCTGCCGAACAGCGACTTCGATCCCTACGACGCGATGTACGCCAACCCCGCGGTGCTGCACCGCGCGGGCGTGCCGATCGCGATCTCGTCGGGCAGCGACGAGAACATCCGCAACGTGGTGTTCCACGCGTCGATGGCGGCGTCCTTCGGTTTGCCGCGCGAGGAAGCGCTGCGCTCGATCACGATCTACGCGGCGCGCACGCTGGGGCTCGAGCAGGAGCTCGGCAGCCTCGCGCCCGGCAAGCTGGCCGACATCGTCGTCACCGACGGCGATCTGCTCGAGCACTCGACGCACGTCGAGTACGTGTTCATCGACGGCCGCCAGCAGAGCCTCGAAAACCGCCAGA
>CALFYL010000269.1 GCA_937952135.1 uncultured Planctomycetia bacterium | reverse complement strand
CGTGTCGCTTGGCTCAAGCGGTCTGTCGCTGCACGACGGTGACGTTCCGTTTCGGCGTGCAGGAAACGGAACGCGCCGCCTCCTCGCAGTTGCCATTCAACGCGACCTCGCCAAGGCCGGCGGACTTACGCTGGTAGATGAAGTTGAGCACGGACTGGAGCCGCACCGACTCCGCCACCTTCTCCGTCAGCTTCGAGACGGGCTGGGAGGAAAGAAAGGTCACGTTGTGATGACGACGCACGCGCCGGTCGCGCTAGCGGAACTCAAGGCCGACGAGCTGCGCGTGGTTAGGTCCGACACCGGACAGACTGCGATTCTGTCAGTGGGGTCTGACCTCCAGCAGATCCTCGCCAAGTGCAGCGACGCGTTTCTGGCTCGCAAGGTGCTCGTGTGTGAAGGTGACACGGAGGTCGGTCTCTGCCGAAGGCTTGATCGTGCCTGGTCGGCGGCTGGAGCTTCCTTCGGACTGGCCGGGGTAGCAGTCACAGCGAACGGCGACGGTGGGCGGACAGTGGCGCCCGCGGCAGCCAAGGCGCTCGCCGATCTCAAGTATTGCGTCGCCTATCTGGGTGACAGCGATCAGCGGATGAAACCCGGTCGCGCCTCATTGCAGGCGTCCGGGGTTTCGCTGCTCCTGTGGGAGGAAGGTGTCGCGCTGGAGTTGCGTGTTGCTCGAGACCTTCCGTGGGCTGGCGTACGCGATCTCGTGCGGATTGCGATGGACCGACGCGGTGAAAGGTCCATCCGAGACTCGATCGCGGATGCGCTCGTAGTGAAGCCTGCCGCGCTGTCGCTTGACCCCACCGAGTGGGCTACGCAGGTGAACGATGAGCCAGCACTGCGCGAAGCGATCGGAGCGAAGGCCCAGGAAAGCAGCCAAGGATGGTTCAAGGGACTGGAGGGCGGCGAGCAACTCGGTGACGTGATTCTGACGCACTGGGAGGGGCTCGCAGGCAAGGACCTCCGAGTAAAGCTCGACGAGCTACGGGTGTGGGCGCATGGCACGTGACATCGTGGCTGAGCTGGCGCTGAGCAACCGAGGCGCGATGATTGCGCCAGCCGGATGCGGCAAGACGTGGACAATCGCCCGCGCGGTTACGGACCACGGTCGAGGTCGCGACCTCGTGCTCACACACACTCACGCAGGCGTTGACGCCATCCGTCGCAGGCTGCTTGAGTTCCGCTGCCCATCGAGTTCGGTCCACGTCGACACGATCGCCGGTTGGTGCCTGCGCCTAGCGGCAGCGTTCCCAGCCACGTCTCGCATCTCGACTCCGACACCTCGGACGAACGCCGAGTACTTGGACATCTACGCGTCGGCAGCGAAGTTACTCCACATGCGGCCGTACCGGGAGATCCTCGAGGCGTCGTACACGAGCGTCTACGTCGACGAGTACCAGGACTGCACGACGGAGCAGCACGCGGTCATCGTGTCGATCGCCGACACACTGCCCTGTCGCGTCGTCGGCGATCCGCTCCAGAGTATTTTTGCCTTCCGTGATCGACCTGTCGTCGACTGGAACGCTGATGTTCACTCGCAGTTCTCCGCAGTGCCAGGCCCCTCCGATCCGCAGCGCTGGGTGAGAACGAACCCGGCCCTAGGGGCGTGGCTGCTTCGCATACGGCCGCAGCTGGAACACGGGCTTCCCGTCGAGCTGGCAGGTTCGCCAGTCCGATGGGTTCCGGCTAGTGACCCCCGGTACTTGTCGGCAACTCAGGCGAAAACCTGCTTCGAGGTTGCGAAGGACGCGAACTCGAGCGTCGTTGCGATCCACAGCAGACATGAGCAGGCCTACAAGCTCGCAAGCCGGCTCGGCGGCCAGTACTCGTGCGTCGAGGTCGTGGAGCTAGAGGAGCTGTACTCCGCTGCCGAGAAGATCGACCAAGCTAGCGGTGCGGAGCGCGCGCTTGCGGTGCTGGATTTCGCCGAACGGTGCATGACCGCCGTGGGGCCGGCGATGCGCTTACATCGCGAGTCGATAGCGAACGGCAAGCCGACACGCACCACGAAGCACCGCGAACAGCGAGCAGCGCTCGACGCTGTGGCTGCAGGATCGGCACCCGAAACGATCGCGAACGCACTCACCGCCCTCTACGCGATTCCGGACGCGGTGCTCTACCGTCGAGAACCTCTTGACGAGATGCGCCGCGCGTGCCGCGCGCTTGCTGAGGGGGAAGCCGCCACGCTCGCGGAGGCAGCGTGGGTCGTTCGGAATCGCACAAGGCAAAGGGGTCGGCGGCTCGCCCGCTGCGCCATGGGAACGACGCTGCGGGTCAAGGGCCTCGAATTCGACCACGCAGTGGTGCTGGCCCCGGACCAGTACGACGCCCAGAACCTCTACGTCGCATTGACGCGTGGGGCCCGATCGGTCTCAGTTGTGTCGGCCTCTCCGACCATCACACCTCGCCCCAGAAAGCACCCTTCCGGAACCACATCCCGCCGCCTCGCTCCAAGCGCGACACACACAGAGAGACCATGACTCGCTCCCAGTACCTTCAGGATCTCGACCAGGATCGCCGCTCGCAGCTCGAGCAGCGCCTACTCGCTCGTCAGACGCGCCGTTGCTTCATCTGCGACGAGGAGATCGACCTTGTCCTTCACAAGGGCCAGCTCGACATTGATCACATCGACCCGCTTGTAAACAGCGGCCTCGACTCAGAACAGAACTTCGCGCTCACCCACGCCTCGTGCAACCGGAGCAAGGGTGCGTCCAACCTGCAGGTAGCGCGTCGCCTCGCAGAGTTTGAGCGCCTGCAGGACGAGGCGCAGCGCGAAGGCAAGCGCGGAGCGAACCTGGGCGACGTGCTCGCTCGCTACGAGGGCGGCAAGGAGCCGTTGCGCCTTAGGCGGGAGGCAGATCGTGTGGAGTACGCACTCCCGGCCGTAGGGGCCAACACGATCCAGAAGGTGCCGGTGTGGACCGACCCGATCAGCGGCGTGCGGTCGTTCTTCGCGTCCCTGCCGATCGCCTACCTTCACCATGACGACCGGATCAACCCTCGCAGCATCGGGGCGAACATCCGGGGCCTGATCGAGGAGTTCCAGGAAAAGCGGCCGCAGCTGCACGTGGCGCTCGCATGGTGGGCTCCCGAAGCCGATGGCGCAGGCCAAGTCCGGGTCTTCGACGGACAGCACAAGGCTGCCGCGCAGATCCTCCTCGGTGCACGCGAGCTGCTCGTTCGCGTGTTCCTGGAGCCCAATCTGGACGTGCTGCTGCTCACGAACGTGAACGCGGGCAGCAAGCTTCGGCAGGTTGCCTTCGATCAGGCCGTGATGCGGCACCTGGGGAGCTCGCTCTACCTCGAGCGCGTGCGACAGTTCCGCGGCATGCGGGGGCTGCGAGAAGACGACTGGTCGTTCTCGGAGGCGGACCTTGTGAAGTTCTTCCGGGGCGAGAAACGCGCCGTGGAGCGATACATCATCGACGCCCAGCGCGACGCGATCACGCAGGACCCGGAGAACAAGCTGCTCGAGTTCGTGGTGTGGTCAGGCAAGGGCGCTGATCGCCCGATGTCGTACTCGGCGATCGACGGCACCTTCTTCCGCGAGTTCGTCTACAAGAAGGCGCTCGAGACGCCCATCGGCGAAGGCCTCGAGGAGGGCAGCAACGCACGGTGGCTGGAACGCGAACAGCTGGTGCGCATGATGAGTCTCTTCGCCGAGGTGTTCTTCATCAAGCAGTGGGACCCAGAGCTAGGCGGGAACAGGCTTGAGTCGCGGCTCCAGGCGGGCGAGTCGATCCCCGAGGCGCACCTGCGCGCCTGGCGAATCACGCGCGAGGAGGTGCTTGGCAACGTCACCCGCTGGATGCGTCTCGTGATCGCCAACTACTTCGCCTTCACGGGCAGAGTGTTCCGAGAGGAGCGACCGCTTCACGTGCGGCTGCCGGACGAACTTTGGACACGAATGCACAACTTCCTCGAGAGCTTGGCCGCGCTGCCGTGCTGGGTCGATCTCAACCTCGGACAGTCCGTCTTTGGCCCCAAGCAGAACCTCGACTACTGGGAGAAGGTCTTCACGACCGGGCGCTCGCCAAGTGGCGTGCAAGTGCTAGCGAAGGGCCTCGACCTCCAGGAAATGGTCAAGGGACCAAAGGCCTGACCCATGAAGCGCATTCCGCACGCCCGCGAAGTGGCCAAGGCCATGCGAACACTCAAGACGTCTGTGAAGACAGCTTGGAAGGGTGTCAACAGATCCGCCGGCAAACTCATCGCCAAGGGGAACTATGCAGCCGGCGAACAGGCGGCAAACCGGGGCCGCAAGGTGAAGGAGTTCCTCGGATCCGTCGAGGCCCTCGACCGCGAGTGGCGCTCGCTGGCGAAGGGGGCCGCCGCCTCCGCGGGATCGGCCGCATCCGACCGCCTGCCTCAGTGGGAGTACTACCGGCCGATCCTGCAGGCGCTCGTCGAGGCGGGCGGGCAGTCGAGACGTGTCAAGCTTGAGC
>CALFYL010000268.1 GCA_937952135.1 uncultured Planctomycetia bacterium | reverse complement strand
AGTTGAGGAAGTAGTCCTTGATCTGCTCGCCCTTGTAGCCAAGGCACAGCACGAAGCGCCGGTAGCCCCACCGGTAGTAGATGCGCATCAGGTGCCAGAGGATCGGCCGCCCGCCGACCTCCACCAGCGCCTTGGGCTTGAACTCCGTCTCCTCGCGCAGGCGCGTGCCTTCGCCGCCGCACAGGATCACGACTTGTTCCTTCTTCCACTTCATCGGGGAAGAGTATCGTGCGAAAGCGATGTGCCGAGCCAGAGCAAATTCGCCCCGCTAACTCAGCCAAGGCCGCCGGCGCCGCGGTTCCTGGAGTTAGCGGGGCGAATTTGCTCTGGCTCGGTACGTCGCGTTGTTTCAGCGGTCGGCCGGAGTCACGCCGGAGCCGCGGCGGTCGGGCGGCGCCGGCCGCTGCGGTCGCTCGAAGGGAAAGCTCTCGAGCTCGCGCAAGAGGTGTTGCACGCCGGCGACGAGCTGCGGATCCTCGCCGTGCGCCATCAGGGACGGATCGTCGAGCACCTCGATGTCCGGCGCGACGCCGTAGCCCTCGACGCCCCACGTCCCATCCTTCTCGTAGAAGGCGAAGCGCGGCACGGTGATCGACGAACCGTCGACGAACCCCGGGTTGCCGGAGATGCCGACGAGCCCGCCCCAGGTGCGCTGGCCGATGAGCTTGCCGAGGTTCGCCTGGCGGAAGTAGTACGGGAACGCGTCCCCGCCCGAACCCGACGAACCGTTGATCAGCATCGCTTTCGGGCCGTGGTGCGCGCGCGGCGGCCAGACCCAGTCCTCGCCGTGCCGCACGGCCCAGAAATTCGTGCGCGGCCGGTTCAGGAGCTCGATGAAGCGCGTCGGGATCTGTCCCCCGCCGTTCCAGCGCTCGTCGACGAGCAACGCGTCCTTGTCCATCTGTGACTGGATCTGGCGCACGAGCTCGTTCTGCCCGCGGATGCCCGTGTCCGGCACGTGCACGTAGCCGACACGCCCGCCGGAGAGCTCGCCGACCTGCGCGCGGCGCGACGCGACCCAGTCGCGATAACGCAGATCCGTGTCGCTTTCGAGCGGCGTCACGACGACGCGCCGCTCGGCGCCGTCGAACGTCGGCGCGGCGTTGAGCACGAGCTCGGTCGGCTTGCCCGCGCGCCCCGTGAACGCTGCGTGCACGTCGCGGCGCGGATCGACCGGCCGCCCGTTGACCGCGAGCAACCAATCGCCGACGCGCGCATCGACGCCGAGCTCCGCGAGCGGGGAACGCGCATCCGCCTCGCCCGATCCGAGTCCGAGGATGCGAGTGATGCGGTAGGCGCCCTGCTCGAACGCGAAGTCGCAGCCGAGCAGCCCCGCGAGCTTCGCGCGAGCGCCCGGATCGTCCGCATTCGGTCCGCGGTTGTACGCGTGGCCGACGTTGAGCTCGCTGATCATCTCGCCGAGCAGGTAGTGCAGGTCGCTGCGGTGCGTCGCATCCGCCAGCGCGCGCGCGAAGCGCTCGTACAACGCGTCCCAATTCACTCCGTGCAGCGTCGGCTCGTAGAAGAAGTCGCGCATGATGCGGTGCGCGTCGGCGAGGATCTGGTTCCACTCGCGGCGCGGGTCCACCAGCATCTCGAGGCCGGAGAGATCGAGCTTGCTCTCGACCTTCTGTTCGGGCTTCGCGTCCACGACCGCCCAGCCGTCGGCGAGCCGCACGAGCACCTTCTCGGCCTTGGCTGCGAGCTGGAAGCCGCGCACGCCGCCGATCACGCTCTTCTCCACGCGCTCCTTGCGCTTCGAGCTCAGCGTGAACTGCATCAACGTCTGATCGCCGCCGCCCGCGCGCGACCCTCGCAGGTAGAAGACCTTCGAAGCGCCGCCCTGCGGCGCGCCGAGCGGGCCCGCATCGACCGGCAAGACCAGCGCGCGCGCCTCGAGCCCGTCGAAGTCGATCTCGACCGGTTCAGGGGCCTTTTTCGCGGCCTTTTGGCCACTCTTCGAGTCCGCTGCCGAAGCGTCGGTTGGCTTCTGCTCGCTCGACGCAGCGTCGTCCGACTCGGGTTCGGACTCCTTCTTCTCGTCGCCCTTCTCGCCCTGCTTCTCGTCGCTCTTCTTGTCCTTGGCGTCGCCTTCGCTCCCTTCGTCCGCTTCGCTGGCGTCGACCGTCGCGAACGGATTCTCGACGTCCTTGCGCAACGCCATCGCGACCAGATTCGTGCCGTTGGTGTAGATCCACGTCTCGTCGACGCCCGAGTAGGTCGGCGCGAACGTGCGCGTCGACACGAAGTACAGCCACTTGCCGTCGCGGTCGAAGCTCGGCGCTCCGTCGTCGTGCAAGCCGCTCGTCGCTTCGTGCAGCGAACCGTCACGCGTATCGAGCAACCAGATCGCCTCGAGACGCGACTTCGTGCTGCGCATCGAGAACGCGAGCCAGCGCGAGTCCGGCGACCAATCCACGCCGAAGGGCTGCCCGTCGGGATTCGTCGCGAGCTTCGTCAGCGCGCCGCTCTCGAGCTCGAGCCGCCACAACTCACCGGCGTGGTTGCAGAACACGAGGCTGCGCGAGTCCGGCGCCCAGTTCGCCCCGTACTTCCAGGTCGGCCCGATCGAAGTCAGCTTCTTCTCGAGCACGTCCGCGCTGTCTCCGGGCCAGCGGAACCGCGCGCCGTCGCCGGAGCGCACGTACAGCTCGTACTCGCCGCTCGCATCGCTCCAGTACGCGACCCACTTGCCGTCCGGACTCCAGCTCGGATAGCGCTCCGCCACGCCGTCGGTCAGCGTCAGATTGCGCGTCACGCCCTCTTCGACGGGCACGCTGAACACTTCGCCGCGGGCTTCCAGCGCCACGCGCTTCGCGTTGGGGCCGAGCGCCAGGGAACTGGCGGCGTCGGCGAGCGAAACACTCTGCGGCCGCAGGTTCGGGCGCTCGCCGGGAATCGAGATCTCGATGCGGTGCGTGAGGCCGCTCGAGAACTCGTAGCGCAGCAGCCGGCCTCCGTTCTCGAACACAATGTCCTCGGGGCCCACCGACGGAAAGCGCACGTCGTCGTCGACGAAGTCGGTCACCTGCGTGGTGACCTTGCGCTGCGTGTCGTAGGCCCACAAGTTCAGCCGCGCGTTCGAGTCGCGGTCGGAGAGGAAGTAGAGGTCGCTTCCACGCCACACCGGCAGCGCGTCCGTGCCCGGATGCTCCGTGACTCGGCGCGCCTCGAGCGTGACGAGGTTGAAGAGCCACACGTCCTGCGCGAGGCCGCCTTGATAGCGCTTCCACGTGCGGAACTCGCTCGCTGCCGTCGGCGTGTACGCGAGCCACGAACCCGTCGCATCGATGGCGCCGAACACGCCATAGGGAACGGGCAACGCTTCACTCGGGCCGCCGGCGACGCTGACCGTGAAGAGCCGCGGCGCGCGCTGCTGGCCGGAAAACTGCGACGAGAAGTAGACCAGCGACTGTCCGTCGGGGTGCCAGTCGCAGAGGATCTCGGCTCCGGGGTGGAACGTGACGCGCTGCGGCACGCCGGCGTCGATGTCGAGCACGTACAAGTCCGCGCCGCCGTCGTAGCCGGCGACGAACGCGATGCGCTTGCCGTCCGGACTGAACTTGGGGAACGACTCTTCACCCTCGGGCGACGCGAGCGCGCGCGCGACGCCGCCTTGCTTGGGCGCGAGCCACAAATCGTTGGCGTAGCGGAACACGACCTCGCCGGCGCTCACGTCGGGCATGCGCAGCAGCACGGCGTCGGGCTTCACGCCCGGCGCTTGCGGCGTCGGCGGCGCGTCCGGGGCTTGCGCGAAGGCGACCGTGGAGAGGGCGAAGGCGGCCAGTCGGGCGGGAGTGCTCTGGTTCATGCGCAATCGCAGATTGTGTCGAGCGCGATGTACGGAGCCAGAGCAAATTTTCCCCGCTAACGGCAAGGGTGGGGTTCGCGAACGGCCACCGCGCAGTTAGCGGGGAAAATTTGCTCTGGCTCCGTACATCGCGCCATTACGGCGTCATCGTCAACTCGAGCGCGTCGCTCAGGTTGGTCGTGCGCGGGGCCGGCGGGTCGCGGTACCAGGCCTGCACGTAAACCTTGTCCCCCGCCGAGAACGGCGTCCCGAGCGCGCCGGGGAAGGCGTTCTGGAACACGTTCCAGTCGAGCACGAGCTGGCCGTCGCAGAGGCCCGGCGTTCCGCCCGAGTTCTGCTGGAACGAGCGCTGGGTCGGCGCCTTCACGCAGAAGAAGCTGGTGCTCGTCGGCGACCACGGCACCGGCGTGAAGCCCGTGTTGTCGATGCCGTAGAAGAGCAGGCCCGCCTTCGCGCCCTCGACGTTCGTGGTCGTGATCACGCACGACGACGAGAGGCTCGCGGAAGGCTGCGCGTTGGCGCCGATCGAAGGCACGCAGCCGTTCGTGCTCGTCCCCGCCGTGCAGTAATTCGACGGCGTGGTGGACGAGCAGTTGTAGTAGATGACCCCGTTCCAGACGCGCGGGGAGTTCGTCGTACCGCCCCACCAAGTGCTGTGCGACATGCCCAGGGTGAGCGCGATGTCGGCGTTCGCATAGTTCTGATTCGCGCCCGTGCCGTTGGTGTAGCGGAAGCCGCCGCCCGTCGAGTTGAGCGCGACGCCGTACGAGCCCGGCGGCAGCGTGAAGTCGGAGAGGTCGACGCTCGCGAGGACGGTGTTGCCGTTCGAGACGCCCTGACCCGTGCCGCGGAAGGTCCACACCGCGGCGTTGAGGTCGTTGCCGACGTAGGTCGAGTCGCAGGTGTAGAAGTCGACGGTGAAATTCACACCCGCTGACGCGCTGGGCACGGTGTCGATCGAGTCGATCGTGACGCCGCCGGCGTTGAGGACCTGCATGTCGAACAGGACTTGCGAATTGCCGCTGAGTCCATTGTTCGGCCCGACCAAAGTGGCGAGCGACGAACACTGGGAAGAGGCTTGGCCGGCGAGGGCCACGAACACCAGCGCACTGGCGCAGAGAAGGTTCGGTTTCACGGTGCGGAACTCCGATTTCAAGGTTTGGGGGAAGGCCACCGAGCGGCCCGGCCCAGTCTACGCATCCCCGGAAAGCTCGGGGGCGCCCTCGGAGTTCAGCTCGCGCGCGCCGACTTCAAACCACTCGCGGTGACGGCAGCGGCAGGAGGAAGCGCCCGCCGCGGCGCGCGTACTCGGCCTGCTGGCGCTGGATCTCCTCGGCGAAGTTCCAGGCCAGAATCAGGCAGAAATCCGGCTGCCGCGCGAGCAACTCGCTCGCCGGCAACACCGGGATGTGCGAGCCCGGCGTGTAGAGGCCGACCTTCAGCGGGCTCTTGTCGACGGTCCACGGCAAGCGCTCCGTCGTGATGCCGCAGTAGTTGAGCAGCGTGTTGCCCTTCGCCGGAGCGCCGTAGCCGCCGATCGTCTTGCCCGACGCGATCAGGCCATCGAGCAACTCGAGGAGCGCCGCGCGGTTCGCCTGCACGTCGCGCGCAAACTGGTGCAAGCGCTCGGGGCGCGCGATGCCGTTCGCGGTCTCCTGCCGCGATAGCGCCCGCACCGCCTCGGCGTGGTCGCGCACGCGCTCGACGGGCGCCGCGTACATGCGCACCGAGCCGCCGTGCACGGGAACCCGGTCGATGCGCACGATGCGCAGCCCGGCTTCCTCGCACACGCGCATCAAGCTCGTGACCGAGAAGTACGAGAGGTGCTCGTGGTAGACGGTGTCGTACTCGAGGCGCTCGACGAACTCCGCCAGCTCGGGAACTTCGACGATCGCCAGTCCGCTCCCGTCGAGCAGCACTTTGAAGCCGCGCAACAGATCGACGGGATCGTCGACGTGCGCGAGCACGTTGTTGCCGATCACCGCGCGCGCGGGGCCGTGCTCGGCGAGCAGCTCGGCGGCGCAGGCGGAGTCGAAGAAGCGGTTGACCGTCGGCACGCCGGCGGCGGAAGCCTTCGCGGCGATGTTCGTGGCCGGCTCGACGCCGAGCGTACGGACTCCGTGCCGAGCGAAGCGCGCGAGCAACGAGCCGTCGTTCGACGCGACCTCGACGACGAGCTCCTTCGCGCCGGCGTGCGTGAACTCGACCACCGTCTTGGCGTACTCGACGTTGTGCGCCGCGATCGTGTCGCTCGTGCCCGTGACGTAGAGGTAGTTGCGAAAAAGCACCTCGGGATCGATCACGTCGACGAGCTGGACCATCGTGCAGCGGCGGCAGAAGTGCACGTCGAGCGGGAAGCGCAGCTCGCCCGCGAACTCCGCCGGCGAACGAAGGAAGGAATTGGCGAGCGCGACCTGGCCGAGCGGCAGGAAGAGCTCGAGTTCGCTGGCGCCGCAGGCGCGGCACGTGGTGCGTTTGTGGTGCATCGTCGGGGGGAGGAGGGTGAGAAGCGTCATCGGCTCGCGCGCTGGCGGAACGCGAGCGTGCGCCGAACGCCGTCGGCGATCGTCGTGCGCGGCGCCCAGGCGCACAGCGCGACCAATTCGGTGATCGAGACCGGCCCGTGCGCCATTTCTTCCGCCCGCGTGGGCAGCGCGCCGAACTCGAGCCGCGAACGCGCGACACCGGCGAGGTGCGCCGCGATCTCGACGAATTCGCGCACGCTCGCGAGCCGGCCGGTGGCGAGATTGAGCGCGCGCGGCGCGATCGGATCGGTCACGGCGCCCAGTCGCAGCAGCCCTTCGGCCACGTCCTCGACGTAGGTGAAATCGCGCTGCTGCACGCCCGCGGTCAACGGCAGCGGCCCCGAAGTCTTCGCCGCTTCGAGCAGCGACGGCAGGAGCCGGCCGGCGTGCTCGCCGGGGCCGAAGACCGTGAACAGCCGCGCCGCGACCGCGCGCAGACCGCGCTCGCGCGAGATGTCGCGCAGGCGCTCGCTGCCGGCGAGTTTCGTTCGTCCATAGCCCGTCGTCGGCGCGCAACGCCAGGGATCGGCGAGGTCGCCTTGCGTCTCGCCGAACTCGAGCGCGCTGCCCGCGTGCACGAGCGCTTGCCCCGGCCACAACGCGTCGCTCTCGACCGCGCGCGCGAGTTCTGCGACGAGCTCCGTGTTGAGCCGCAGCGCGAGCTCGTCGTCGCGTTCGCCGCGGTCGACGCCGTAGCCCGCGAGGTTGAACACGATCTGCGGCCGAAACACCTGGATCAGGCGCGTCGCTTCGCCGGGGCGCGCCAGATCGGCGGAGCGCACGTCGCAGACTACGCCGTGCTGGCGCAGGATCTTCGTCGCCGCGAGCGCGTCGCGCGCTCCGACCGCGACGTCGGCGCCGCAGGCGTGCAACTTCGCCGCGACCCACTGGCCGATGAACCCGCCGCCGCCGAGCACGAGCACGCGCCGATCGCGGTACACGTCGAGCTTGGTCACCGCCCGTCCCCTCGCGCTCCGGACGGCTCGAGCGCCTGGAGCGCTCCGTTTTCTGCGAATTCCGGCCGATTTGCGGCCCATTCCGCGCTCGCATCGCCGCGCGCGAGCTCGAGCCACGCCTCGCGCGCCGTGAGCGCGGCGCTGAGCTCGAGGCCGGCGCGCACGCGCTCCTTGGACTGCGTGTCGCCGCTCCAGTTCGGCCGCGCGACGCGCACCGCGCGCGATGGGAAGGCCTTCAAGAGCTCCGCCGCCGTCTTCGGATCGCGCGCCCAGGCGTACACCGGCGCGTCCGCGTCCCAACTCGTCGGATTGAGCCACGCGAGCGCGGCGTAGTCGGGATGGCGCTCACCCTGCACGAGCACGAGCTCGCGCCCGAGGTTCGCCGCCGCGACGACGTCGCGCGAGGTTCCGCGCATGCCGCGATAGCCCCAGTACTTGTCGAGCGCGCGCCAAGGGATCCAGGTCGTGAGCGCGACGAGCGTCACGAGCGCCACGCAGAAGCGAACGCGCGCGGGGCGGTCGAGGCGCGTCTCGAGCTCGCGCAAGCCGCGCAGCGTCGCCCACAGCATCGGAACCAAGAGCAGGTGCCAGTAGCGCGCGCCGAAGTCCGGGCCGCCGTTGAACCAGTACAGCAAGCTCCCCGCGACGACGGCGACGGCGAACACGGCCATCGCGCGGTCGGTTGCCCGCCACTTCGCGCGCAGGAGCCACACCCATGCGAGCGCGAGCGATCCGATGCACCAGCCGAAGAGCTCGGCGCCGACGCTGAACAGATTGAACTGCGCGGTGACGAGCGCCTCGCCGAGCGAGTGGCCCGGCCACGGATCGAGCCCGCCCCATCCGAGGCCCTTGTCGGGTCCGAAGCCCATGTCGTTCTTGCCCGGGCCGTAGACGACATCGACGTAGCGTTGGATCGGGAAGCGCGCCGCGTCGCCGGTGAGCGCGCGGTTGTAGGGAAGCGTCGCGAGCGCGCTGACCGCCGTCGCGACGACGAGCGCGGCGATCGCCGGGATGCGCAGGCGCGCGCCGCCGAATCCGATCGACCAGAGCCCGAGCAGCACGGCGACGAGCGCGCCGTCGAAGGGCCGCACGAGCGTGACGACGCCCAGCGCGAGGCCGGCGCCGAGGCACGCGAGCACGCTCCCGGTCCGGCGCGAACGCGCGACGCCGAGGGCCGCCGCGCTCGCGGCGAGCAGCGTCAGGGGGTGCGTCATGTAGCTCATGTTCAAGAACACGAACCACGGCGAGCACGCGAGCAGTGCGATGCCGATGCGCGCGGAGCGGCGCGAGGTCAGCTCGCGGAGCAGCGCGTAGACGACGAGCACGGTCGCGCCGCCGAGCAGCGGATTGACGAGCCACGGCGCACCCAGGAAGGCGCCGACGGCGAGCACGAGCGGCCAGCCGAGCGGCACGGGGCAGTACCACTTGCCGGCGTCGAGCAGCATCAAGTCGAGGTCGAAGGCCGCGGGAACCGGCGGCGGCGCGAGCCACAGCTCCCCCGCCGCGAGGTAGTGCGCGTGGAAGAGGTACACCACTTCGTCGGGCACGTGCGGCGCTCGCTCGTAGACGAAGACATTGAGCAGGGCCGCGGCCAGCGTGCTCGCCAGCGCGAGGGTCCACGCGAATCGATCGGCGCCGCCCGGCTCGGCCGCTGCGCTCGCGTCCGCACCGGCTTCGGGGCCGAAAAGCCGCTGCCAACGCGCATCGATGCCCGCCAAGGACTTGTCGGAGAGCTCGAACGCGGTGCGCGCGACGACGAGCAGCAGCACGAGCTGCACCGTCGCCGCTACTGCGAACTCCGCCGCGCTCTCGGTCGCCGGCCGCGAGATCTTTGCGGCGGCGACGAGCGTCAGCAGCACGAACACCCAGGTGCGCCAACTCGTCAGCGCGCGACGCAGCAGCGACGCGAACTCGAACGGCTTCCACACCGTGAAGGCGATCGCGACGCCGAACAAGAAGCCGCTGGGGCGCCCGAACTCCCCCAGCGGGCTCGCCACGCGAAGGTGGTGGTAGCCGACCTTGGGCCCGGCCTCGACGGCCGCCAGGACCAGCGCGACGAAGCCGAAGACGAGCACGATCCCGGCGGACGCCCGCAGCTCGTTCTTGTACGCCGCGATCGCGAAGAGCACGAAGGCGGCGAACAGACTCGGCGCCAGCCACGCGCCCCGGATCACGGACTCTTCCACTCCGCGGAGTCTACCGGCGGCGCCCACCCCTCCAAGCGCGCCGGCACATGCTCCGCCGCCGCCGCGGCGGCGCGGTCACTTGGCCCACGGACCGACTTCGAGCAGACCGACGACTCGCGGTTCGGCCATCACCGTGGAGACGTAGGTCAACGCCGAGAGGGCCGTCGATCGAACGAGCGGATGGCTCCAGAACGGTGCGAACGGCCCGCCGGTGGTGCCCTCGATCTCTCGAAGCAGCTCGGAGTAGAGCTTCTCCAGCTTCGGGCGCCAGACATTGCGGAAGCGCTGCCGTCGGACGTGCGACAGTGCTTCCGCGCGTGCGTGGGCTGCGGCGCCGCGGCTGCGCCAAACGCACAGCAGCACGAGCAGGAAGGCGTACGCGAGGCCCACGACGTGCGTGGTCGGCCACGTCCAAGCGTCGAGGAGCGAGGAGCGGCCCACGATGAAGATGCACACGGCGATCGTCGGGTAGATCACGAATCCATCGACCACTCGCAGGATCTCCGCCGCGATTCGCAGGCGTGGCAACAAGTGAGACGACGAAGGGGGCGGGCCCATGTTCGGCATCGCGGCGTTCTTCGTCGAACGCGAGAGTCGCACGCACCACGCGTCACCGATGCAGACGACGAGCCTGTTGGCGACGCACGAGCTCTCGAGCGTCACGTACACGACGGCGGCAAAGCCGAGGTGCGCCAGCCAGCGCGAAGCGGCCTCCAGAGAGTGTGCAACGGCGCCTCGCAGCGGCGCGACGCTCGCATCCAGCGGCGAGAGGGCCCAGAAGGCGGCGGCGAACACGAGCGCGGCGATGAACGTTCGCAACAGCAGACCCGATCCGTCCCGCGCATAGACGCCGAACGAACGCCACAAGTCGTCGAGCAGCACCGTGCCGTCGCGCCGGTCGAACAGCCAGCTCAACGGAAGGCCAGGACGCTTGGGCTGCGGGGTTGCCTTCGCCACGGCGTGATCCGTCCGCACGCTCTCGAACAGCGCCACCAGACGGCTACGGATGCGGAAGCACGCGGCGACGCAGAACACAAAGGCTCCAAGTCGCAGCGCGATCGCCGTCCAACCGCTGACGCCTTCGGCCAGACTCAGCGGTTCCATCACGGCGTAACTGGCGGCGGCCTGATAGTCCGTCCAAAGCCAATGACCGCTCCAGACCGCGAGTATGGGAAGGACGATCGCGCCAGCGGTGAGCCATCTCGAGGAGCGCTTGAACGCGTTGCGCCCCGTCTTCGTGAGGAGCGCGTAGGCCACCAGCCCCGCCCACAAAGCGCTCACACCGATGGCGAGTGCGCCAAGTGTGGTCCGGCTCGGCGCCGCGCGGGAGCGAGAGTTCGCCGTACCCGCGGCGCCCACGCCTCCGCCGGAGGCCGCAAGCTCTCCGCTCGGTTGCGCTTCGACCGACGGCGGCGCCGGCGCAGCGAGCCACGGTGTGTTCAGCGGGACGGCAGCCGTCCGACCGATCTCGAACAGCTTGGGCTCCGCGGAGCAGCCGCACAGCGACGATTTCGGCTCCAGCGCGATCGAGCTCACCGTCCGGAACAGCGAGTGTTCATAGACATCTCGGAACTGCGCCGGGCCATGGACCTCGTCGATTCCGAGGTGGGAGGCAACGATCAGGTTGCGCGTGTAGGCGATGTGCGCGGGGTGCAGGAAACGCGCATCCAGGTCGATCGTGAAGAACAACACACCGGGGAAGCGCGGCCTCAACGCCTGCAGGATCATCAGCGCGTCGTAAACATCCGTGCCGAAGATCCCCACGGCGTCGAAGCGTTCGTCGGCGAGGTCGACCTCGAGCCTCTGGAGGTAGTCGAGCTGCCCCGGTCCTTCCGGGTAGGCGCTCGGACGCGCGACCGCATCCGCGCCCGCGCCGTCGATCACACCGATGTACGGCACGAACTCGAAACTGATGGGGAACTGCCGGGGGCGCTTCACCTGCTCCTGTTTCCCCGCTGCCTGGGCGTGCGAGATGCCGAAGTGCCCCGACTTCGAGAGCTCGTCGACGGCGTTGCGCAGCCGCCGCTTCCACTGCCGACCGTAGGCGCTGTCCTGCTCGGCGACGACGGCGACGCGCGCGAGCGGTTCGGGATCGAACTCGGCCGGCACGACGATTCCGCGGAAGGGCTTCAACGTCAGGTGGCGCAACCAGTCCGCGCAGTTCACCAGCCACGACTCGCGCTCTCCGGACCGTGTTGCGACGGGAGGCCGCACGCCCACGAGCAGGTTCGGCAGGCGCTGGAACAGCTCGCCGACAAGCAACTGCGCGATGAGATCGTCGTCGCCTATCTGAGCTGAGAAGTGGAATCCTTGGAGCTCCGTCGCCAGCCGTTTCGCGCGCTGAATCGCTTCGCTCGCCGTCGCGAACGGAGAGTGCAGATGAAAGTCCTCGACCGCTGCTTCCGAAGTCTCCAGCTCGTCACACAGTTCGAGCAGGCTCCCTGAGCTGCTCGGCCCGACATGGATCACTTGGAGTCTTTCTTTGTCGAGCTTCTCGCTGCCGCGGAGCGCCTCGACGAGCCTCGCGACGCGCTGATACGGGTGCGGGCGCAGCGCATTCTCGTCGAGCCACACCACGACGACTCGGCCGTACTTCACGCTATCTGCAGGGCGCTCCGGGGGCGTCGCGCGAAAGCGGTCGTAGGCGACCGCGCAGGTCGTTTTCCCAGCGCTGCCGGGCTCGAACTCGAACTCCGCGGTCCCGACGGCGCGCAACGCTTCCAACTCGTAGCCCGCGACGGAGAGCGCGGTGACCACCGCGTGCCTCGCCCGCACGCGCCGCTCGCACTCCTCCGGCCAGTCGCCTCCAGGTTGCCAGACGGGCAGCAGCAACGTCGGACGGCCGTCGAGGGGCGACAACGCGTCGCGGAAGCGCTGGAGCTCGGCCGCGCGGCGCTTTTTCGCTGCCTCTTCGACGAGACGCCTCGACCTGTTCCTCACGACCGGTGCTGCACGCGCAGACTCGCGGGCGCGGTGCACCGCGCGGAGCGGGTCCTCCGTCACGAGCGCCTCGAGCGTGCCCGCGTCGTGGTGCTCGTCCCACTCCGAGCGCTCGGCCACCGGACGAGGCGAGACGTAGCTCGAGCGCGCGAACCAGCCGGCGAAACCGACGGCCACGAGAAGAAACACCCACGGAGGCAACAGACGAGGCACGCCACCGTCTTCAAGGTCCTTGCTGTTCATGCGACGCGCGTCGGGCGGCGTGAGGGAAGAGGGACCGCGCGACGGCGTTCGAGAGCAGGGGCGCCCCGACTCGGAGCGAACGAGTTGCCGAGATCTTCTCTCAGCAGGCCTGGCGGCGCGTCACAGCGAGCCGAGCAGGCGTTCGAGCACGCTGCGCTCGAACGCGAGGTTCGCGCCGAAGGCCGTGAGCGGCAGGGTCAAGGCGCGCAGGATCGGGTGCTGGACGAGCGGCGAGAAGGCGCCGCCGGCGAAGTTCTCGATCTGCTCGCGGATGGCGTCGTAGCGCTTGGAAGACGATTCGTCGACCAGGCCGGTCTCGCGCGCTCTCGCCATGTGCTCGAGGGCGTCCCGCCGCGCGCGCTCGCACTGACGGCGCATGTTGACGATGCACATCAAGAGCATCACGAGGAACAGCGCGAACACGGCCATCAACACCGAGGGCCACGGCCAGGCGTCGAAGGCCGACGCGCGCGCAGCGATCATCAGACCGAGCACGGCCATCGGGCTCCACACGAGCGGATCGACGGCGCCCGCGATGCGGCGCGCGAGCTCGAGACGTTCGCGGCGATCGACGGCGAGCTCGCCGAAGCGCTCGGGGAGCACGACCGCCGAGGGGTCGACGATGCGTCCGATCAAGCGGCTCGCGAAGAACGAGGCCTCCATCACGAGCACCATCAGCATCAGGAAGGCGACGATCGATCCGAACAGGCTGATTCGGTCGACCAGGTACGCGTACTCGCCCCGCACCGGATTCGCCGTCGCGTTGGCGAGGATGAAGAACGGCGCGATGCCGAAGTACAGAACGATGGCGAGCGCCGCCACCCGAACCCAGGTCCACAGCGGCCGGCGGACGTTGCGCCGCACAAAGGCCCACACCTCGTCGAGGTGGCGCGAGGAGAGCGTCGGAGGCGGACGGACTCCGAAGAGGCAGCCGAGCGTCGCGCAAGACACCTTCACGCCCCACACGAGCTCGTGCAGCGCGCGACGCGGAAGCGAAGCAGGCGCGTGCGGCGCGCCCCCGCTCCCGAACTCGTCGACACAGGCCCAGTCGACGATCCACGCGGCGTGCGCGGGCTTGGCGTACTCGTTGAGCCGGTAGTGCTGCGCAATCGACTGGTACGAGCGCCGCAAGCGCTGCGGAATCGTCACCAGCGCCGCGATGCACACGAGGAACATGACCCCGCGCAGCGCGATGGTCGGCCAGGCGCTCACACCTTCGAACAGGAAGAACGGCTCGGCGGGGAAACCCTCCTGCGATCGCGCGAGAAAATCGAGCAGCAGGATCAGGCTCAGCGTCGCGACACCGATCGAAACGAACGCGACCAGCGTGCGCGAGTCCGTGCGCCAGCGCCTCGAGCTCCCCGAGCGCGGCCGCGTGCCGAACACGAGCAGTCCGAGCAGCAACGCGCCGCCCCCGGCCAGGGCCCACAGATAGACGAACCGCGGGCGTTCGGCGCTCGACGGCGCCGCGCTGTCGACGCCCGCGACTTCGCCCGTCGGCGCGGCTTCCGGCGCCTTCGTTTCGGCGCTCCGCTCGGTGGCTTGCACGGTCGACCACGGGCGCCATTCGCGAAGCGCGCGCGCGACGGACTGCAACCTCGTCGGGGCCTCCCGAGTCTTCACGACGTTCGGCGCGACGACCGCGGAGCTCTGCGCCTTTCGCTCGACCGCCGCCGACTCCGCGTTGAGCTTCACGATGCGCGAGCGTCCGATCTCGTAGATCGCCGCCGCGCGCGGCGGCAGCGGCTCTCGGTTGAGCGCCAGAGCCCGAACCGCGCGCCAAACGCCGCTCTGGTAGCCGTCCCGAAACTCGGGCGTCGTGCGAAGCACGCCATCGCTCCCCGGTCCCGCAACCTCGTCGAGCAGCGGCTCGGGCGTGAGGCCGAAGTGCGACGCGACGACCAGGTTGCGCGTGAACGGCGCATGGCGCGGGTGGAGGTAGCGCGCGTCGAGGTCGGTAGTCAGGAACGTCGCCCCGGGGAACTGCGGCCGCAGCGCCTCGAGGATCATCATCGTGTCGTACTCCTCCGTCACGAAGATCGCGATGGCCTCGAAGGCGCCGGCGGATTGCAGGTCGTCGCGCAAACGGTGCAAGTAGTCGAGCTGATGGGCCTCCGCCGGGTAGTCCCGACCGATCGCCGTCGCCGCCGAAGCTTCCTTCTTGTCGCGCACGTCGCGCACGATGCCGTCGACCCAGCCGAACACCGGGAAGACGGTGAACTCGATGCGCGCGAGCTGCGGGTGCAGCCCCGGCTTCTCCGCACTGCCCGCGAGATCGTTGCGCGCCTCGCTCATGTTGCGGATCCACGCCTGCCCGTAGGTCGAGTCCTGCTCGGTGACGAGCGCGACGCGAACGCGGCCGCGCGGCGGCGGCACGAAACGCAGCTTTCGCAGGGGCTCGGCGAGCGATCGCACCCACTCCGGACTCGCCGATTCGCGGGTCCGGTCGCCTGTGTGGTGCATCGGCATCAGCGCGGGCACGCGGAGCATCAACTCGTTGACGAGCAGACGCGCGAGCACGGCGTCGGTGTGGACGGCACGGCGGATCGAGAGGCCCTTCGCCGTCCAGGCGGCGTCGTCCTTCAGCTCCAGCCGCGGAGACGTGGCGTAGGGCGTCGCGATCTTGAGCTTCGTGTCCGCGCAGTCCTCGGGGAGTTCCGCCACGCCGGCGATGAGGTCCTTGAGCCGCCCCGACGTCGTCGGGCCCAGCCAGCGCACGTCGACTCGCGCGTCGAACTCGGCGCCCAGGTCGGTGAGCATCGCGAGCTCCTCGCGAACCCGGGCTTCGAACTGCAGGCCGAACTGCAGCGGATGGCGCTCGATCGCGGCTTCGTCGACCCAGCACACCACCACGCGCGGGTACGGCGAGTCGGAGACCTCGCCGCGATCGAAGTACTCGTAGGGAACCAGCGCTCCAGCGTGGATCGGGTCCGCGAAGGCGCGCTTCGGCAGGCCCTCGACATCGGGGGCGCACGCGAGCCAGAGCAGGTTCAAACGCTTCGATTGCCGCGGGAAGAGCCCTTCGCGGACGAGCGCCGCCGCCGTGGCGTAGCGCCCGCGCAGCCGGCGCTCGTGGTCCTCGCTCAGCCCGCCGCCGCGCACCGACTCGAGCAGCACGAGCACGCGCTTGTTCCGATTCGCCTCGCCGGCGAACTCGACGCCCGCGACGAGATCGCGCGCGAGCGCGGCCATCGAGAAACGCGCGCACTTCTCGGGCTCGGCGGCCCCCCACGGCTTCGCTCCGGACGAGTCGAGTTCCTCGTAGGCCTGCTCGAGGGGATCGAAGGTGATCAGTCCGCTCGCCCGGCCCACCGTGCGAACCGGGTCGTAGGTGAGCGTCGGCGAACGCGGGCGGGCCGACTCGAAGCTCGGAGCGATGAAGAGCCCCGTGCAGAGCGCCGTCAGCACCAGCAACACGCCCGGCGCGGACACCGTGTTCCAGAACGACTCTTTGCGCGTCATTTTGCTCTCCTCCGTGCGCCGACACTTGCGAGCCGCGCACGTGCGAACAGCGTTGCGGACAGCGTCACGGGCGGCGTTGTGGCCCGCAGCGACGCGACCCGATCCCCATCAGCAGCCGCGGAGTCCGCGCCGTAGCGGAATTCGCCCTTCGACTTCGAACGGCTCTCGCGACTCCCGCTCCACGGCGCCGCTCGCTACCCTTCCGCGCCCGCCCCGCCCGCTCGCTCTCTCCGCGCGCTCCGTCGCCCGTGAAACTGCTCGCCTCCATCCCGGTCCGGCTGTTCGTGATCTGCTGGATCGTGTTCAGCGCGTTTTTCGCCACAAATGTGGTGCGCGAGCACTATCCGGCCTTCGCGCTGATCGAGCGCGGCGATTGGGTCTGCGACCGCTACCACGGCATGCACGCGGACCTGTTCCGGCACACCGACGGGCACACGTACACCGGCAACAACGTGCTCGGATCCCTCATCGCCGTGCCGCCGCTGCTCGTGTTCGATCCGTTGCTCGACCGGCTCGAGGAACACTCCAAGAGCAAGCTCGCGGCCGGGGCCGAAGTCGACGCGACCTACGACACCAAGTACCCGTTGCGGCGCGCGATGTTCCGCAGGGTCAAGGAGGCGGGGCTCGACTTGCGTTTCGGCGCCTCGACCGCGATCACGTCGGCGTTCTTGATGGCGCCGCTGTGCGCCGGGCTCGTCGTGTTGATGTACGTGACGCTGCTGCGCCGCGGAGTCGCGCGCGAGCGCGCGGCGTGGCTCGCCATGTTGTTCGCACTCGCGACGCCGGTCTTCTATCGCTCCGCGCACCTCAACCACAACGTGTTCCTGATGGCGGCGGTCTTCGGCGCGTTCGTGCTTCTGTGGCGCGAACTCGAAGCCGAAACACCGTCGCTCGCGCGGCGCGCGTGGGCCGGACTGCTGTGCGGCACGGCGATCGCGCTCGACTACGCGGGCGTGGTGCCGGCCGGGTTGCTCGCGCTCTACTTCGTCGTCGAGCGCGCCCGCCAACAGGGGCTCGCGCGCTCGCTGCGCGAAGCGCTGGCGTCGGTGGTCGCGGCGCTGCCGCCGATCGGCTTCCTGCTCGGCACTCAGTGGGCGATGTACGGCGACGCCTTCACGCCGGGGCAGTTCGTGATGCCCGACCAGAACGAGTACGTCCACGAGGGCGCGCGCGGAATCGCGCTGCCTTCGCCGGAGGTGTTCCTCAAGAACCTCGTGAGCCCGAGTTGGGGCCTGCTGCCCTTTGCGCCCCTGCTCCTCTTCGCGTTCCTGCCGTCGCGCGCGATTCGCTCGAGCGAGCTGGTGCTCCCTCGCCGCGAGCGCCGCTGGAGCTGGGCCTGCAGCCTGGCGTTCATGCTGTTCTGCGCGATGAACGTCTACTCGCTGCTGCAGTTCAACACGGGCTTCCGCTACCTGCTGCCCGTCGTGCCGCTGATGTTCCTCGCCGCGAGCGACCACCTCGCGCGCCTCGATCGGCGCTGGCTCGCGGCGCTCACCGTCGCCGTGGTCGCGCACGCGCTCGTGCTCTCGATGGTGCGCGAGGTGAGCGACACCGAGAACGAGCTGCGCCACGTCGCGACGCAACTCGGGGTGCTCGCGCCGCAACTCGACGGCTACTGGACCGTGCTCCTCACGCAGACCGCGGTCCCTTCGTCGTGGCTGCGCGTGCTCGACGAAGGACCGCAGCTTCCGTGGCTCACGGTGCTCGCGCAGACGACGCCGAGCGCGCCCTGGCTGAAGGGTCCGTTGCTGCCGAGCGCGATCCTGCTCGCGACCGCCGCGAGCGCCTGGGCGATCTGGCGAGCGGGCGCGCGCGCCGCCGCACGCGTCGATTCAGCGGGATAGACTCCGCCAGCGCCGCCGATGCCCCAGCAGGTCCCCAAGGTCCGCCTCGTGATCCCGTGCTTGAACGAGGTCAAGCAACTCGAGTGGAGCGTGCAGACCTGCCGCGAGTTCCTGGGAAAGAACTTCCCGTACCGCTGGGAGGTGTTCGTCGCCGACAACGGCTCGAGCGACGGCACGGCGGAGCTCGCGGCGAAGCTCGCAGCATCGCACGCGGACGTGGGCTACTTCACGATTCCGACCCGCGGCCGCGGCCGGGCGCTGAAGAAGGCTTGGAGCGAGTGCGACGCCGACATCCTCGCGTACACCGACGTCGATCTGTCGACGGAGCTCGAAGCGCTCGAGAAGTTGTGCCGCGCGATCCACGAAGGCGGCTGCGACCTCGCGACCGGCTCGCGGCTGCACCCTGACTCGCAGATCAAGCGGGGCCTCAAGCGCGAGGTCATCTCGCGCTGCTACAACCTCGTGCTCAAGCTCGGGCTGTGCGTGGATTTCACGGACGCGCAGTGCGGCTTCAAGGCCGTTTCGCGGCGCGTCGTGGACGAGGTGCTGCCGCTCGTCGAGGACGGCAATTGGTTCTTCGACACCGAGTTGCTCGTGCTCGGCGAACGGCTCGGCTACCGCATCGCCGACGTGCC
>CALFYL010000267.1 GCA_937952135.1 uncultured Planctomycetia bacterium | reverse complement strand
CGAAGTCGCAGACCGGCAAGCTGCACCGCGTGCTCGACGGCGAGATCGACGAGTTCCTGGCGCTCGGCTGAGCGCGCGAGGTCCCTCAATCGATCGAGCCGGCGGAATCGGTGAGCCAGGCCATGTGGAACGGAGCGCCGTCGAGAATCTTCTGCGAACGTCCGGTGAGCCCGTCGACGACGTAGGCGCTGTGCGGCTCCGTCGACACGTAGGCAGCCCAACGCCCGTCGTCGGACACGTGCACCTGGTCCCGCACCGAAGCCAGTGGTTCGTCGGCGCCCGTGGTGTAGAGGCGGCTATGCTCGACCTCGAAGTACGAGCCCATGGGCGCCCGGCAGCAACCTCCAGCGCGGTCGGCGCTCAGATGCCTCTCCAAGACATCCCGCATCCGCGGTGGGAGAGCGTGCGGCTGGCTGGCGAACTCTCCGGTCGTCAGATCGAGCTCGAACTGTTGTGTGAGTTCCCACCCCTGAAGCCGCGACGGCGTGCGCCATTTCATTTGAAGACTGCGAACCGTCGACCAGTTCGTCTCGAACCAGGGTCGGCCAACCAAGTCGTCGGCTCTGAATTCGGGCGCTCCAGTCGCTGCATCGATCACGACCAATCGACGGTCTGGCGAGTCGTAGAGCGACGCGCCTATGTCGATCGCAATGCGTCGGCCACCGGGCGCCTCGACGAGGAGCGAATCGAGTCCCCAGCTCGCGTCCCAAGCGCCGAGATCCGTGAGCTCGCCGTCGAACTCCAAGTGCACGAGTCGAGGCGAATTCGAAGCGGTGACGAAGTACCCGCCTTCCGCTCCGATGGAAAGCAGGCTGGAGAACGCCAGATCGCTCACACGTCGTGAGACGCCGGCGGCGCATAGATCACGCACGAAGAAGTGCTCGACCCGCGGCGCTATGGGCGAGTCCGCGACGAAGTAGGCTCGGCCGCTCCGAACGTCGACGACCCGCGAGGACCCAATCGACGGCGCCAGCGGCTCGAACTCGCCCGTACTCATCCGCCACAGATATGCGGCGCCGTACAGCTCGACCAGCACGCGGTCGTGGTCGACGCGGCGGTAGACGCGCGGATGCGCGAAGTTGTGCGACGCGATCCAGTACTCCTGCGGAGCGCTCGCCGACTGCGGGTCGTAGGCCCAATGTCGCTCCCAATTCACGCGCCGCGAACAAGGGTCCAGGGCGACTCGCTCGGTCTCCATGGTCGTCAGGATCAGCATCGGACCGGAGCTGGGCCGGAGCGGCTTGAATTCCACCTGCGTCGGAACGAGCGCGCAACCAAGGGCGGCAACAAGCATGGCGGACTCCCCCACTGGAGAGTACCGCGCCCCACGCGTTCGACTACGCGACCGACTGCGCGCGCGACTGGGCCGGAGAACACCGGATGCCCCACCGCGTGCACGGCCGAGGTGTGCTAGCTTCGCAAGTGCGGGCATTCGATCGATCGAGCTGTTCAGTTGTTGAGGGAGCCAGTCTGTGAAGACTCGCATAGTTTCGTTGCCGCTGTCCGCGTTCGTGCTCTGCGCCGCGTCTCGCGCCCAGTCGATCGAGCAGGTGTGGACGCACACGGCGAACCACTTCGGGCTCGCGCTCGGCGTGGTGGGCGACCTCGACGTCGATGGAGTCGAGGACGTACTCGTGGGCAGCGCGAACGGCGGCTACGTGCTGTCCGGCGCGTCTGGAGTGGTGCTTCGCTCGATCGATCCGCCCGCCGGAGCTTCGCAGTTCGGCCGAGCAGTGGCTGCGCTCGGCGACATCAACGGCGACAGCGTCGGTGACTTTGCGGTGGGCGCACCCGGATGGGACGGCTTCGCCGGCGCCGCGCAGAGTGCGTGCAGCGTGTGGATCTACTCCGGCGGGGATGGCGCGCTCGTGCGGATGCACAGCGGAGCGAACTCGAGCGCATTCGGATTCGCGCTCGCGAGCGGCGGCGATCTGGACGGCGACGGCGTCCAAGAGCTCATTGTCGGCGCTCCGCGCGGCGGTGTGAACCAACGCGGCCTCGCGACGGTGTTTTCGGGTGCGGACGGATCCGTGCTCCGCGTGCACGATCAGGCAGGAGACCGCGAGATGCTCGGCTACGCGGTCGCGTTCTACGGTGACGTCACCGGCGACGGCAGGCAGGAGTACGCCGTGAGTCGGCCCAGCCTGAGAATCGTGGGAGGACTTGACGCCGGCTTGGGATTCGTCGACGCCTTCGACGGTGGGAGCGGACAGCAGCTCTGGACCGCAGAGAGCGAAAGCGGCGATGCGGAAGAGTTCGGCTGCGCCGTGGCGGCGGGAGGCCATTTTCACGGAGATGCGCGACGCTTCGTGCTCGTCGGCGCGCGCGAGGCGACGGGGCAGTACGCGCCCGCGCACGGCGCCGTGTACGTGCTCGACGGCGCTAGCGGACACACCGAGCGCCACTACCTCGGACCGCAGAACTACGCGGGATCGGGTTGGGGTCAGGCGCTGGCCGCGCTCGACTACGACGGCGACGGCAAGGACGATCCGGTGGCCGCAGCGCCCGGGCTCGCGCCGCTGATGTTCGAGGGCAGCAAGCCGGTGCGAGTGCTGCGCGGAGGCGGCGCGAACTCGGCGCCTATGGCGACACTTCCAATCCCCAGCGCGCTGGAGCGCTTCGGCCACGCGCTTGTGGCGACAGACCTGGACCACGACGGCTTAGCCGAGTTGTTGGTGAGCATCCCCGGCGCGAGCACCGTGCGCGTCTACCGGATGTTCCAGTCGCCGCGTCGCTACTGCAGCGCCCAGGTGAACAGTCAGGGATGCGCGCCGACGATGAATTGGCAGGGTTCGCCGAGTGTCTCGAGCCCTCAGCCGTTCCTGGTCGGCGTCACCAACGTGATCAACAACAAGGTCGGGTTCGTCTTCTACAGCGTGCGCACGCTCGAGACGCCCTTCCACGGCGGAACCCTGTGCGTCGGCGCACCGCGGCGCCGCACGCCGATCCAACCCACGGGCGGCACTCCGCCGCCCGACAACTGCTCGGGCGCGTTGTCGTTCGACCTCAACGCGCGCATTCAGAACGGACTCGACCCGGATCTGGTCGCCGGCGCGGAGCTGTTCGCGCAGTATTGGTCGCGCGACCCGGCCTTCGCCTCGCACTCGAACATGAGCGATGCTCTGGCAGCGCGCATCGGCCTGTGACCCTGACGCTTCGCCCGAGTTCAGAAACGCCCGCGCTTTGCGAAGTCGGCGATCGCGCCGACCACCTACGGCCGCTACGGCTCAGCGTGGACAGGTGCGTAGTGCTGTGCGCGTAAGCGGTCGTCCACCGCACTCTCCGCTCCGCGCGGCTGTGTCGGTCCAGTGCCGCCGCGCCCCACGCGTTCGACTGCCCGGCCACGCGCGACGCAAACACACGAGCATCCGCAGCGAGTCCGCCCATGTGGGCGGAGGAGTCGAAGCGGAGCACAAACGCCGACTGCTCGGATCGCGCGGCGGCCATCCCACTCCCGCCGGTGACCACGTCGTGCACTGCTTCAGTCTCGGAACGTCTCCCCTCGTCAAGGAAACGCGCTCGAAGTCGCGGACGGGCAAGCTGCGCCGAGCGCTCGATGGGGAGATCGACGGGCTTCTGGCGCTGGCCCGAAGTCTGCGAAGCCTTCGGCTCTCGAACGCTCAGCGCAGCTAGCCGTCGGACCCGCTCAGTCCAGTCGAAGCTCCAACTCCACGCGGAACACCGAATCCGTGGCCAGCCGCGACAGGTCTTCCGCGCGGTAGACGACCGATAGCTCCGAGTCGTCACGCGGCAAACTCGCATACTGCGCCTGCACACGCTTCAGCCCCTTGACGTCGAGGTCCCGCTCGATGTCCGGCGCACGACGGCGCGCCGCCGCACGAACGCTCGCGATCAGCTTCGGATCGTCCAGCCGACCGCGCGAGTCCGAGAGAAGGTCCTGATGGATCAGGGTCGCCGCGTCCTCCCGCTCCTTGGGCGCGAGACGCGCCGGCAGAGCGGAGAGGATCGCGGAGCGCGTTATTTGCGGGGTTTCACCCGCCTTCGATTCGGCAGCGTCGATGGCGATCGGAAGTTGCACCTTCGCCGACACGATGCGCATCGCCGCGGGCTGCTCTTGCCCTAGCACGGGATTGTCGGCGTAGACCTGCTTCCAGTACGCGACCGTGGCGTGATGCCCAGCGGCCGCGCGCGTGAACTCGTGCGACAGCGCCGCCAGCAACCTCGAGAGCGGCGCAGTCTTGGGTGCGTCGCGACCGGGCGCTTCTGTTCCGGGGGCATGGCTCACGACGCGCGCCTCAGCCGTTCAGCTTCTTGAGCTCCTCGTTTGCGCGCTCGGACGACTCAACGATCCTCTCGGCCAGCGCGAGCAGCCTCTCGATGCCTTTGGGCGGCGCGGCCTGCACCGCCTTGACCTTCACGTTCATGTTGTACTCGGACTCGTGGCCCTCGCCGTACCGCAGTCCGAACTGCGAGCGCGTCGTGGTCTTGACCTTGGCTTCAGCACCCACGCCGACGGGGATCTTTCCCAGCGGTAGTTGCGCGTTGATTGCGCCGGAGACCGATCCCGATGTCGTCGTCTGAGTGCTCGCGTCGAGCTCCAACTGGGTTGCACCCTGAAGCCGCACGTTGAAGTCGATCTCCACTTCGCTCACTTCGAGCGTGGGGATGTTGAACAGGCTGATGAAAGGCAGCTGAAGCGTGCGCTCCGTGCCCTTCTTCACTTCGTACTTCGCGGGAGTAGGCGGGTCGGTGGTGTCGTCCGCCGGAGTCAGCTCGTGGATCTCGTCCTGCTTGTACTTGACCTGCGCCTGCCGGACATCGACCGTCGTCTGCGGCTTGGTGAAGAGCGAGCGTTCCTTGTTCGGCGTGAGGAATCCGACCTCTTCGATGAACGCCGCCGTGGTCATCGCGGCCGCGCGCTGAGCTTCGATGGCGGCGTTCAGCGGCGCGCTGATGAGGAAGGACAGCGGGAGATTGGAAAGCTCTTGGATCTGCTGCTGCATGCGCGGATTCCTCTCGATCCGTTCGATCCGCCGCCGGCCGCCAACGCAGCGCCCCTCGGCGCAGCAAAGGTGACGGATCCAAAAGCAGCGGAAGCCACAGGCCCTCGCGGGCCCAGATCGTGCAGGAGCGAGAACCAGCGCGCCGAATGACGAACCCGAGAAAATGTGCGCGAGCGCCCGCGCTCACTCGCGACGCAAACGCACGAGCATTCGCGGCGAGGCGCCCGTGTGCGCGGAGGAGTC
>CALFYL010000266.1 GCA_937952135.1 uncultured Planctomycetia bacterium | reverse complement strand
ACTACGTGCGCGTCGGCGGCGCGGCGTACTTCTCGATCTTCGACTCGAGCTTCTTTCTGCGCGAGCTCGGACTCGACTTGGCGCGCGAAGCGATTCTTCGCGCACGCGAGCGCCTGCGAGCGCGCGGGCTCGGAGAGCTGCACCTCGCGGCGATCGAGCCGGGCAACGACGTGATCGGCAAGTTGCGCGAGGTCGGCTTCGACAGCGTCACGAACTACGTGCTGCTGCCCGACTGGAAGGGCGAGTTCCTTCAGGACTACGCCGAGCGCGCGAGGGCGAGCGCTGAGATGTGGCCGCGGATCGCGGACGCGTCGGGCCTGACCTACATGCCGTCGGTTTCGCCGGGCTGGGACTCGTCGCCGCGCGGCGCCGACTTCGGGCTCGCGCGGCCGACGAAGTATCCGTGGTGGCCGGTCGTCGTCGGCGAGCATCCGGAACTGTTTCGTGAAGCGCTCGAGCGCGCGCTGGAGTTTTCGCGCGAGCACGGCCCACACGACGGGCTCACGTTCATCGCCTCGCTCAACGAGTGGAGCGAGGGCCACACGCTCGAGCCGGACACGCGTTTTGGAATGGGCTGGCTCGAAGCGGTGCGCGACGCGCGGCTCGCAGCGCTTCGCTGACCCGCAGAATCACTTCGCGCGCGCGAGCTTCAGCTGCCGTTTGCCGAAGGCGAGCTCGAGCTCGCGGTCCTTCAGCGCCGCGCTCGCGTCGACGGCGCCGCGCACAAGGTCGAACGAGCACGCGCTATCGGCCGCCGTGAGCACCAGGCGCCGCGTCGGATAGGGTCCGCCGATGCGCAGAGCGCGCGACGTCTCGCCGCTCCACGTCATCTGGAGCAGCTCGGTTCTCCACTCGAATTGAAGCACGACGATGACGACCGCCGCGCCGCTGGCGTCCTCGACGGCTCCGAGCACCGACGCCCGTTCGAGCTTGCCGCAGTGCGCCACCAACCTCTTCCACCAACCGTCGAAGTAGTCGAGCGGCTGCTGCTTGTCCTCGACCGCGTGCACCGCGGCGGTTTCGCCGCGCACCAACGCCTCCGCGATCTTGCGGCTCGCCTCGAGGGCGCGCTCGTCTCCGCGCGCAGCCGCATCGCCGGCGAGGAACGCGAACGCGCGGGACTCCAGCGCTTCGATCCACAGCGACGAACCGTCGAAGCGCAGCGCAGAACGCTCCTTCTTGGCGCCGTGAAACTCGGCGTTCCAACGCGCCGCGTCCGCGTCGGAGAGCGTCGCCGCGGAGCGCGGGCTCGAGGCGCCACAGGTCGTTCAGGTTGCTGAGCGAGCCCGTGCGCTCCATGCCCGCGGGCTCGAGCACGGGCTCGCGCTTCAAGAAGTCGTCGCGTTCGAGCGCGTGCGAGCCGATAGCGTCGTCGCTGCGAGGAAGGCGCGAGGTGTGCGCGAGCAGTTGGCGCAGCGTGATGCCCTGTTTGTCCTTGGGCGTGCAGGGAAGGAAGCGCTCGAGCGGGTCGTCGAGCTTCAGCGCGCCGTGCTCCGCGAGCTCTGCATCCTCGGAGTCTCTCCGCGGCGCCGGGTCGCGCCGCTGCCATTACGAGGTTGCGGGCGGCCGAGCGACGAGCCACACGCCGAGGGCCACGAGCGCGACGCCGGCGAGACGCGAGGGGCTGATAGGAACCTGGCGGCCGGCGGCGCCGAGCTGGTCGAGCACGAGCGCGGTCACGACTTGGCTTGCCACCGCGATCGTGATGGTGAGGCCTGCTCCAAGCCGCGGGTACGCGATGGCGGCGCACGAAATGATCACCAGACCGAAGAGGCCGCCGGTGTAGAGCTTCCACGACGCCTCGGCGCGCGAGTCGGGTGTGTTGCCGGTGAAGTACGCGATCGCGAACCAGAGCAGCGAGCCGGCGAACACCATGCCGGAGTTGATGGTGAGGGTCAGCGGCAGGCCGATGCGACCGGAGAGCTGGCCGTTGGCGGCGCCTTGCAGGCAGACCGCGATTCCGAGCAGCACGGCGAGCACGATCATGAAGGGCATGCGTTCACTCCGGTGAGGTCGGCGAGCAGGGTCTCGAGCGTGCGCGCGAGGGCGTGGCGGCGGTAGCTCGCTGTCGAGCGCACATCGTCGATCGGCGCGGCGTCTTCGAGCGCCGCTGCGCGTGCGGCGCGGCGGCAGAGCTCGAGAGAACGCGTCTGTCCGATGAGTTCGCGTTCGAGCGCGCGCAAACGGATCGTCTTCGGCGCGACGGCGCCTGCAGCGGCGCGCACGTCGAGGATCTGCGCGCCGTTCCTGCGCACCGCGAGCGCGACGACGAGCTTCGAGATCGACTGCGCGCGGCGCGTGCCGACCTTGCGGAAGGCGCGCACTTCGTCGGCGGGGCGCCACGGAACGAAGATCGACTCGATCAGCTCGTCGGGGCGGCGCGCGGTACGTCGATAGTCGACGAGGAAATCGTCGAGCTCTAGTTCGCGGCGGCCGCGCTTCGACGCGAGCTGAACGCGCGCATCGAGCGCGAGCAAAACGGGCGTGAGGTCCGCGGCCGGCGACGCGGTTCCGAGGTTGCCGCCGAGCGTCGCGCGCGCTTGGATCTGCTCGGCGCCGACTTCCTCGCACGCCGCGGCGAGCACGTCGAACCGTTCGCGCACGAGCGGTGAGCGCTTGAGCGCGGCGCACGTCTCGAGCGCGCCGATGCGGAGGCCGGCGGGTTCCTCGCGCAGGCCGCGGAGCTCGTCGAGCCCCCAGATGTCGAGCACGCGCGTCGGCTTCGTGCGGCCGGTGCGGAACTCGACCATCAAATCGGTGGCGCCGGCGAGGATCTGCATCGGCGCGTCGGACTCCGCGAGCTGGTCCAGCGCTTGGTCGAGCGAACGTACGGAGCCAGAGCAAAAGCTCCCCGTTGATTCAGTGGGGGCGCCTCCAGGCCCCGTTCCTGGAGTTAGCGGGGAGAATTTGCTCTGGCTCCGTACGTTCGCCGCGAGCGCGGACTTGAGGATCGCGCCATAGCCGGTGCAGCGACACAAATTGCCGGCGAGAGCTCTTCGCGCGCCGTCGACGTCCGGCTCGAGACCGCGCTTCTCGCACTCCGCGAGCCACGCGTGCGTCATCACGATCATCCCCGGAGTGCAGATGCCGCACTGCGCGCCGCCTTCGTCGAGAAAGGCCTGTTGTTCGCGCTCGAACCCGGTCGCTTCGATGGTCGTGACGCGCGCGCCGGCGGCCTGGCAGACCGGAACGAGGCACGAGTTGACCGGCTTTCCGTCGACGAGCACGGTGCACGCGCCGCACTCGCCTTCGCCGCAGCCTTCCTTCGTGCCGGTGAGGCGCAGATCGTCGCGCAGCACGTCGAGCAAGCGCCGCAGCGGATCGACCTCGAGCGTGCGCGCCTCGCCGTTGACCTCGAGCTCGAGCTTCACAGCCGCTCCTGGGGATGCGCGGCGAGCCACAGCTCCATCAGATGCTCCGCGGTCGCCGGAAGGCGCTTCACGTGGATCCCGAGCGCGTCTTCGATGGCCGACAGCACCGCCGGCGCGCCGCCGTCCATCGGCATCTCGCCGACGCCCTTTGCGCCGAACGGACCGTGTTCGAAGGGCACTTCGACGAGCTCGGTCACGAACTCGGGCGCGTCGAGCGTGGTGGGGATGATGCAGGTCGCCATGCGGTCTTGCTGGAACCGTCCGTCCTTCGTCGTGACGACTTCGAGGTGCGCGAAACCCACCGCTTGCAGCGTGCCGCCCTCGAACTGACCGACAACCATCTGCGGCTGGATCGCCGTGCCGCAGTCGACGGCGCTCGTGAGCTTGACCACGCG
>CALFYL010000265.1 GCA_937952135.1 uncultured Planctomycetia bacterium | reverse complement strand
AGAAGTGCTCCGTGTGCGATTCCGACCCAGACGTGTCGAATCAAGGAGGGCGACCAATCGGCGGGGAGCGGAGCACGACCCCTTTGGGTCGTGCGGCCCCGCCGCGAATCCAAGTGGATTCGCTGAGGATCGCCCGACGCCGAGTCGGCGCGTCTCGGCGCGGAAGCGTACCGGATGACTTTTTCAACGGGCTGCTAGGTCCGATCAACGCTCTCCGCCGCCTCCGCCGTTGCCGGCGCTCGCGCTGAGCAGCGCCTTGCGCGAGAGCTTGATCTTGCCGCGGTCGTCCACGTGGATGATCACGACGTCGACCTTGTCGCCGATCTGCACGATGTCGGTGACCTTGTTGACGTAGCCCTCGTCGAGTTCGGAGACGTGCACCAGGCCTTCGACGCCGGGGAGGATCTCCACGAACGCGCCGAACTCCTTGATCGACTTGACCGTGCCGTTGTAGCGCGTGCCGATCTGCGGCGTCTCGCACATGCCCTTGATCGCGTCGACGCAGGCCTGGACCTTCTCGCGATCCACACCGGCGACTTGCACGTTGCCCTGCTCGTCGAGGATGCCGATCTTGACCTTGTAGGCCTCCTGCATCGCCTTGATGTTGCGGCCGCCGGGCCCGATCAGGTAACCGATCTTCTCGGTCGGGATCTTGACCAGCTCCATGCGCGGCGCGAACGGGCTGACCTGGCTGGCCGGACGCGAGACCGCCGCGAGCATGGTCTTCAAGATGTGGCGCCGACCGGAGCGAGCCTGCTCGAGCGCACGCTCCAGCGTGGCGCGCGAGATGCTCTTGATCTTGATGTCCATCTGCAGCGCGGTGATGCCCAGACCCGAGCCGGCGACCTTGAAGTCCATGTCGCCGTTGTGGTCTTCAGAGCCTTGGATGTCGCTGAGGATCGCGATCTTGCCGTCCTCTTCGACCAGTCCCATCGCGATGCCGGCGACCGGCTGCGAGAGCGGCACGCCCGCGAGCATCATCGCCAGGCATCCGCCGCACACGCTCGCCATCGACGAGGAGCCGTTGGACTCCATGATGTCGCTGACGATGCGCACGGTGTACGGGAAGCGCTCCTTGGGCGGCAGCACCGCGAAGAGCGCGCGCTCGGCGAGCATGCCGTGGCCGATCTCGCGGCGACCCGGCCCCATGATGCGGCGCGTCTCTCCCACCGAGTACGGCGGGAAGTTGTAGTGCAGGTAGAAGTTCTTGCGGTACTCCTCTTCGAGTCCGTCGATGATCTGCTCGTCGTCGGCGGTGCCGAGCGTGACGGTGCAGTGCGCCTGCGTTTCGCCGCGCGTGAACAGCACCGAGCCGTGCACGCGGTCGACGAAGTTGGGCACGATCCAGATCGGGCGGATCTCATCGGGCGCGCGGCCGTCGGCGCGCTTGCCGTCGACGATCGCCTGGCGCTCGACCTTGGCCAGCACGTCGTGCATCAGGTGCTTCACCAGCTTGGTGCGCTTGGTGAGTTGCTTCTCGTCGGTGACGCCGGCCGTCAGCGCGGTGAGCGCCTGGTCGAGCACCTTGCCGATCGCATCCTGACGGGCGTGCTTGCCCTCGGTGAAGATCGCGTCCTTGAGCGCCGGGGCGAAGCGCTCGGCTCCGGCCAGCAACTCGGGATCGACCTGCGGCGCCTTCCAATCGACCTTGGGCTTGCCCGCCTTCGAGCGCAGCTCCTCGCACAGCTCGGCGATCTCCTTGATCACCGTGTGCGCGAGTTCGAGCGCGTTGATCATCTCGGCCTCGGGCAACTCGCGCGCGCCCGCCTCGACCATGCACAGGCCGTCCATGTGGCCGGCCACGATCAGATCGAGTCGCGACTCGCTGCGGCGGCGGTCTTCGGTCGGGAACACGACCAGTTGACCGTCGAGGTGACCGATGCGCACCGCGCCCATCGCGCCGTGGAACGGCAGCTGGCTGATGTGGACGGCCGCGAAGCTCGCGATCATCGAAACCACGTCAGGGTTGAGCACGCCGTCGAACGACAGCGGGTGACCCATGACCTGCACTTCGGCCTTGAAGCCCTCGGGGAACAGCGGCCGGATCGAGCGGTCGATCAGGCGCATGGAGAGGATTTCCTTCGTGGTGGGACGGCCTTCGCGCTTGAAGAAGCCGCCGGGGATCTTGCCCGCGGCTTCGGTCTTCTCGCGGTAGTCCACGGTGAGCGGGAAGAAGTCTTGCTCTTCCTTCTCCGCGCCCATGGAGACCGCGGCGAAGCACTTGGTGCCGCCCAGGGTCGCGATCACGGCGCCGTGCGCCTGACGGGCCACTTGCCCGGATTCCAGCGTCAGCTTCAGCCCGCCGGTGAGTACGCGTTCGACGCGTGTAGGTTCGACGATCATCTCTTCAGTACCTCTTGGTCACTTGTCTAGTTGTCAGAAACATTCAGGTTGTTCGGTGGCGCGCCGCTCGGGCCCCGTTGCGATCGGCGCGGTGACTGGCGCGGCCGTTCTCGCGATCCGAGGCGTTCAAAGGAGGGCGTCGACGTTTCGTGGGCGCGCGCCGCGGCGCGGACGCGCGTCAATGCAAACGCGACGCGCCCCGGAGGGGGTGCGTCGCGCGTGGAGTGTCGATGCGGTTGCAGTCGAGGCCGGCGCGGAACAGGAAGGCGCCGCCATCGGGTTCGAGGTCGTGGCTTCCCCGTCGTGCGCCACGCCGAATCCCCGACGCCCGGCGCGCGACACCGGAGCACTCGCGGCCAGCGGCCCCGAGCGTCGGGTGTCGATCGTGCGTGTGGGGCGTCAAGGTCGCTCGTGGAGCGCGGCCAGCTAGCGACGCAGACCCAAGCGCTCGATCAGGGCCTTGTAGCGCTCCGGCTCGCGGTGGCGGAGGAACTTGAGCAGCTTGTTGCGCGTGCCGACCATCATCAACAGACCGCGGCGCGAGGTGTAGTCCTTGCGGTGCGTCTTGAGGTGCTCGGTCAGGCCGACGATGTGCTCGGTGAGCAACGCGACCTGGACTTCGGGGGAACCGGTGTCTCCGGTGTGGAGTGCAAACTGCTGAACGATGGCGACCTTGCGGTCCGCGGCGATTGACATCTCAATCTCCTTAGGGGCTGCGGAATCGACAGAACTTGCCCGTCGCCGAGCGAAAGGAACGCCAAGCGAGGGTGCGCCGCCGACGCCGTGGGCGTCGAGGAACGGCTGAGCGTCGGCCCGTGGCTTCCCTGGCGCCGCGAGCGGTGCAGGGGAGCGGCGGCAAACGCGGGCGAAGAGTCTAGCGAACGCTCGACCGGGCGCCAAATACCGCTCGTGCCGCGGACGTGCGCTCGACGTGCGGCCGGGCGGCGGGTTCGGGCCGGAAGCGCTCTTCGGATCCGCTCGTCGGATCCGCTCGGCGCTTCGAGCGAGTTAGCGCTCGGGATTGCGCGCCGGAAGCGACGCGAGGACGCCGTCGACGAACTCGGTCACGGCGCGGTCGAGCAGCACGCCGGCGGTCGGAACCGCCGCGGTCTGCTTCGAAAGGTCGATGGTGCGCGTGACGTGGCCGCCCCACAGGGCCTTGGTGAGCTCCGGCTCGCGCGCGTCGAGCAGGTAGACGTCGGCGTCGACGACGAGGCGCGAGCGCGACTTCCAGAGCGAGTCGTCCCAGCCCGTGAGCACGATGCGCAGCGTCGCTTGCTCGCCGAGCTCGCCCGGCCGGTAGCTCGCGTCGACGACGTTCGCGTTCCGGTCGACGTAGTCGAGCGCGAGCGGCGTGTAGCGCAGCTTCACCAGACCCGCGTGGAACTTCGCGCGCATCGAGTCGAGCGGCAGCCCCGACACCGAGCTTTGGTTCTCGATGCGCGGCACGACGATCTCGAGCGGGTTGACGCTCGCGAGCCGGCCGGTGCTCAAGCCTTCGTTGTCGGCGCCGCGCACCTTGTGCGTCGCGCCGCAACCGACGAGCGCGCTCGAGAGCGTCGCACAACCAAGACCCAGCGCGAGGGCGGCGATCAGCGATCGACACGGGAACACGGACAACGTGGGACGGAAGGTCATGGTGGCGATGGCGGGGATCGAGATGGAGAACACGAGTTGGAGCACGCAGGGCGGCGCTCGAAGTGAATTCCGTGCGCTCGCGCAGCGCGGAAAACAGAAACGGCGAGCGCGCGCGGCGCCCGCGAAGGTGGCCGGATTCTAGGGCCCCACAGCGCCCGCGACCACCGCGGAATCAGCGAAGAAAATGGCGCCTCGCGAGGAGCGAACGAGCTCCGAGCGCGCTCGCGATCGGCAGCGTGCGAGTCGGGAGGCCGCGAGCTCGCGTCGAGCTCGATCGGGGCTGGCTGAAGACGATCAGGGCTGATTGAACAGGAGCGGCGCGCTGTCGGCGATCGACTCGGCGAGGCGCTCCAGGTCGCTGAACATGAACTCGGACACGTCGAGCGTCGGGTACGAGTAGGCGCGCACGCTGGCCGCGACGGCGCCCGGAGGGAGCGGGATCCCGTTCGCCGTAGCGGCGATCGGCGGGACCCAGACCGTGCGCGTCGCGCCCGTCGTGTCCGCGCGCCACAGATGCCAGCGCCGGCCGTTCGAGCCGGCGAGCGTGACGCGGTACAAGCCCGGATCGCCGCCGTCCGGCAACGTATCGCTGAACGTCACCTCGTACGACGGGCCCGCGGTCGTGCTGCCGAGCGTCGGCGAGAGCACGACCGGCGCGTCGGGCGGAAGCACGACCGGGCCGGTGCTCGTCACGGGCGTGCGCGAGACCGCGCGCGCCCCGAGGGTGTCGCGCATCTCGACGCGCAGGTACAGGTCCCCCACCAGCGTGCCGCGCAGAAACAGCTCGCCGAACTCGTCGCCGACATACTTGCCGTCGGTCGGGTCCACGGCGCCTGGGATCGCGCTCCGCAGCTCCCACGCCGAAGCGGGCGTGCCGAGCGGATCGAGCGCCGCGCCGACGCCGACCACCCACGGGCCGCCGACGCCGGGGACGAGCCCTTGAATCGAGACACGCGGGGCGCCGTCGAGCTGCGCGAGCACGAGCCCCGATTGTGCCGAGGCGTCGAGCGTCGCCGCAGGTCCGGCGAGCGCCCGCGCTTCTTGATCGACCGCCGGGTCGTCGAGAAAGCGCGTGATCGTCGCCGTCGCGGTCGAAGGCGCGGCGGCGCTGGCGGCCGGCAGCGGCAGCGTCGGGGCGAAGCCGCGCAGGAAGGTGCTCGCGGAGAAGTTGAAGGCCGTGGGCGGCGTGTCGACCGCGAAGCCCGACAGGGCGCCGATCGCGCCGGCGCGGATCGCCACCGGACCGAATGGGCAGTTGATCAACGACCCCGCGGACGAGCAGTTGAGGATGTTGAGCGTCGCGGAAGTCCCGTCCGCCGCGCGCGAGTCCGCGACGAGCGCTTCGAGGCTCGCGAGCGCGCTCAGCGAGCTCGTCACCACGCCGCCGGACGCCGCCGTGCTCGTCGTGATCGAGTCGAGCAACACGCTCACGCGCGCGCTGGTCACGCCTTGGAACGTCCACAGGTTGTAGCCGGCGAGGTCGACGGTGACGAAGATCTCGCCCACGGCGCCGACGTTCAAGCTGCTGAGCCCGTTGCTGTCCGTCGTGCCGAAGGCGCCGAGGATCGGTCCGGCGCCGACGTCCTCGTGCACGATCACCCGCGCGCCGCTGAGCGGAGCGAGCGTGCGCCCGTCGCGAACCTCGACCTGCACCTGCGCCGCGCCCGGAATCGCAGCGCCGGGTCCGATCGCGCCGACCTGGCGAACCGCCGGTTGCGCCGAGGAAATCGAGCGGTTCAACGCGCGGTCGAAGAGCCACACGCGCGCGTCGAGGGGCTGCGTCGCGGGATCGATCAAGCCGGCGGCCACCGGCTGCGCGACGAACAGCCCCTGCGCGTTCGAGGCCACCGTTTCCGGCTGCACGCCGTTGTCGCCGCCGCCGGTGATCGAGACCTCGCAGGCGCGGATCTCTTCGCTCGCGCGCCCCGACACGACGACGTCGCGCTGATCGGTCACGAAGGCGTTGATCACTTGGCCGGTCGAGGTGAGCCCCACGAAGGTCGGGGGCGTGACGTCGAGCAACGGGCGTTGGACGCCGGTCTCGAGGTCGTCGACATCGAGCAGGCGCACGGGCGTCTGGTACGTGCCGCGCTGCAACGCGAAGGCGATGTCGAAGGGACCTTCCGCGATGCGCACACTGACGGGCGAAGCGCTCGAAGCGAGATCGATCTGCGCCTCGCCGATCGTCGCGACCTGGAACGGCACGTCGAGCAGGTTCGCCGTGAGGTCGATCGAGCGCGCGAGCAGCAAGGCTTCGGGCTCCGCGTCTCGCGTGCTGCCGAAGATGTAGATGCGCAGCGTGTCGCCGAGCTGGGCGCCGTTCAGATCGAGCGCCACCGACAGCGGCGACGTGCCGTCGAGATTCGAGGCCCCGATCGCATCGGAGGGGCTCGACGTGATCATCGCCGCCAGCGGCGCGGCGACGGCGGCGGTCTTGTAGTCCACCAGCGTGCGCGGCAGCGGCGTGCCGCCAGTGGCCGGCGCCGCCGGCGCGAGCGGAGCGGTCGTCGGCGAGAGCTCGAGGAGCACGTCGGCGGAGTTGGGGAACGGCACGACCTCGCCCTGCGCGTCCACCGTGCGGTAGCGCCACACGCGCGTGTCCGGCGCGCCCCCCAACAGGGTGAGCGACTGCGGCGCCTGGTTGTTCGCCGGCGGCGCGCCGTTGACCGTCACCGCGAACGAGCTGGTGTTGAAGGTCAGCGGGTTCATCGGGCGATCGAACACGACGACGATCTCGCTCGTCGCGCTCTGCTGGGTCGTTCCGTCGCCGGGGAACGTTCCGAGCACGCGCGGCGTGGTCGGCGTCGTCGCGGCGGTCGTGAACGTCGCGAGCACGCGGTCCTCCGCCACCGGCAGAGCCGCGCCTTGCAGGTCGGTGATCGAGCGGCCGGAGACGACGCGCAACTGGTATTCGGTCGAAGCCTCGAGCGGTTGGGTCGAAGAGCCGACCCACACTCGACCGTCGCCGATCAGCGCGGAAGCCGCGACCGGAAAGCCGCCCGGCGCGCCGACTTCGACGAGCTCGAGAGCCTGCGCGAGCGTGGAAGCGGCCATCGACTCGCTGAACACGAGCATGAGCGGCGACTGGAGCGAAGCGCCGGTTCCCGTGGGCAACGCGCTCGTGATCGACGGCGCGCCGTCGCGCAGCCACGCATGGTTCGCGGGCGTGGTCGAACCGCTTCCGCCGCCGCCCGGAGCGTTGTCCGGGTTGCAGGTTCCGCCGAACACGCAAGCCGGGTTGTCGCAGCCCGGCAGGAGCGCGAGCGCCGCGACGGCGAGCCCGGTCGCCCAAGTGCGGACTCCGATCGCGCGCCGTTCGATGGCGCACAGTCCACTCGCCGTCCGGCGCGCTCCCGCGGACGAAGCTCGAAGATGGGTTCGAAGTCGGCGCACGATCGGCGCGCTGCGGAGGTTCGTCCGTCCTGTCATGAAGTCTCGCTGCCCCTCTGGGTCTCGCGTCCCCGGGCCGCTCGCGCGGGCTGGGGCCGTGGTGGCCGTAGGTTGGATTCTGCCCTGCGTGTCGTGCCGTGCGTGTCGTGTCTGCGTTTCGTGCCCGCGTCGCGCGCCTGAAGCTCCCGCTCGGCCCCGGCCGGCGCCCGCGCGGAAGCGAAGGAGGAAAGCAGGGTACGGAGGACGAGCTGCGGATCGAAGCGCGGAGCGGATCGAACCGCGGTCGTCGGCTCCACCCCCGCTTGGCTCCGACGCCACCCGTCTCGGATCGTCCCGATCTTCCCCGGCGCCGCGTTCGGCCGACGAACGAGTCTACGCTCGCGCGTTCGAGACCGACGCCGGTCGGGCCGCGTTTCTTCCCCGCCGATCGAGACTCGACGGCGCCGCCCATGTCGACTCCGTTCCTCGCGCCTTCGCCGCGCGAGCGCGCCGTGGAGCGAGGCGCTCCACTGACTTAGGATGAGCGGCTGGCGAGCCCTTCCAGCGCGCGCCGAATTCCAGCCCGCCCAGCCCACTTCGCCCCGCCGCGCTCTCCTCTCCCCGTGCCCCGCGCCGACTCGTTTTTCTGCCTCGCGCTCGCGCTCTCGTCGTGCGCGAGCGACCGCGGCGCCGCGACGCACACGGCGGACGCGCGCACTCTGGCGGCGGAGCGCGCGCTCTCGACGCCGACGACGGTCCCCTCGCCGCGGACCTCGCAACCGGCGGCCGAATCGAGCTCGACGTCGACGACCCCGAGTTCGCTGCGACCCTCCGCGGTCGAGGGCCCGACTCTCGCGAGCGAGCCCGCCGCGCAACCCGCGCCGGGCGGCCTGGCTGCGCCGAGAACCGAGTCGTCCCCGCGCGAGCGCGAAACCGCGCGCGAAAGCGAGCCCGTGCTCGGCGACGAGCCGACTCGCGAGCAGCTGAAGCGTCGCGCCGTCGAGCACATCGAGCGCGACGAACTCGTGCTCGCTCGCGGCGTGCTCGACGAGTTGCTCACCGCGCCCGCCATCGCCCAGGCGAAGTCGCTGCTCGATACGGAGCGCCCCGAAGAGGCGCTCGCGGCGATCGAGGCGGTGCTCGACGACGCGCCCGGCGAACCGCGCGCCCTGATGTTGCACGCCGAAGCGAGCCTGCGAAGCGGAGTGAAGGCGCGGAGCACGGAGCGGCTCGAGCAAGCGCTCGAGTCGTACTTGCGCGCCGGCGAGAGCGCGCCCGCGCGGCTCGGAGCGAGTCGCGCCGCGCGTCTGCTCGGGCGCATCCCCGAGGCGGCCGCCCTGGCTCGCGAAGGCTGGTCCGCGCTCGGGCCCGACCCTGCGCTCGCGCGCGGCGCGTGGTCGGAGAGTCCGGAGCGAACGGTCGCGGAAGCGCTGTGGCTCTCCTTCGACGCACTCGACAAGCCCGCGGCGCCCGCGTTGAACGCGGAGTATTCGAAGCTCGCGAACGAAGTGAGCCGCGCCTGCGAGCGGCTCGCGCTGCGCGAACCCGACGACGCGACGAACTGGATCCGCCTCGCCCACATCGAGCGGACGTTCGGACGCGCGGACGGCGAGGTGCGCACGCTCGAGCGAGCGCTCGCGCTTGCGCCGAGCAGCGAACGCATCGCCGAGCGACTCGCCTCCGCCGCTGGCTCGCGCGGAGGCCCGAGCGATCTGGTCGCGACCGTCGAGCACGCGCGCTCGAGGCATCCGTTGAACGCGGCGCTGTGGCGCGCGAGCGCACAGGCACGGCTCGAGCACGCGCTCGAGCACCCGGAACTCGAGAGCGTGCCCGCGCTGCGCCTCGCCGAGTCCGAGTTCGAACGCTGGGGCTCGCTCGACGCGGCGAACAAGGAAGCGTCGCTCCGCGAGCGAGCGCACTGCCGCGGCGCGGCGGGCTGGATCCACCTGCGCGCGGACCGGCTCGACGCCGCGGTCGCGGACTTCCGCTCCGTCGGCGCGCTCGCCCCCGGCGCTCTGCACTGGTCGCTGGCCGGCGGTCAGGGTTCCGCGCTCGACGGCCTCGCACGGAGTGCGGCGCGCTGGCGCGACCGAGGCGAGCTCGTCGACGCCGCGCGGCTCTGGTACGACCTGCACAAACAGTCGCCCGAGGTCGTCGAGTGGGCCAAGCTCGCGGGCCAGACCTGGCGCGCGGCCGGCGAGAAGGCCCTGCTGCTTTCGAAGGAGCTCAAACTCGCCTCCGACGGCCGGATCTCGGACCCGCAGACGCTCGACGAACTCCGCCAGCGCGCCGGCATCGGCGCGAAGCCTGGCAGCGGCCTGGGCTGGAATCTCGCGCTGAAGCGCGCGTCCACCGAAGCGGGAGAGCGCGCCGGCCGCTGGTTCAAGTCGAGCTACGTGTCGTTCGTCGACGCGGCGCAGCTTGCGCCGAACGACGTGCGCCTCTTGTGTGACGCCGCCGAGGTCGCGGTCTATCAGCTCAAGCGCGACTTGCCCGTCGTGCGCGAGTTCCTTCGTGAAGCGATCCGCCTCGGCAAGTTGCGCTCCCGCGACACCGCGCTCTCGCCCGAAGAACGGCGCGCGCTGCTCGAGGCCTACGGCGACGCGCACGAGTGCATGGGCGTGCTCTTGCTCGAGCACGAACGTAAGCCCGCCGAAGCGAAGATCCATTTCCTGCGCAGCGTCGAGATCGGACCCGACCCGCGCCCGATCGTGGTCGAGACGTACCTCCCGCAGTGCGAAGAAGCCATTCGAAGCACCCTGCGTTGAGCTGCGTTCGGTTTCCGAATCGAGCCGCGCTCGCCCTCCACGCGCGTCCACTCTTGTCTTGGCCCGCGACACCTGAAAGCACGCCCCGAAGCCGACCCATGCGACTCCAAGCCACGCTCTTCGCCGCCCTGGGCGCAACCAGCTTCCTCGCGTCGTTCGCGCCCGCCCTTGGATCGGACGCGCGCGCGTCGGACGCACGGCCCGCCGCCGCCACGCACTCGGCGGCGCGACAAGAGTCCGTCGACGACCTGATCCGCGAAGGCCGGCGCCTGCTCGCGGAGAACAAGGTCGCCGAAGCTGTCGCCTTGTTCGAGCGCGCCTTCGAGCTCGACGCCGGCGGCGTGCGCTCGAAGGTCTGGCTCGTGCGCGGCTGGATCGCGCAGGGTTCCCACGAAGACGCGCTCGGCGCCGTCGACGAGTTGCGCGCGGAGCAAGCGCCGTCGGCGGATGTCGACTACCTGTTCGGGCTCGGCCTGTTCGGCCTCACGAAGGCTTCGCTGAGCGGCGGCGGAAATGCGTTCACGCAGAGCCAGTTCCTCGACGCCGCGCAAGCGCTGCAGCGCGCGACGAACGCCGACGCCGAGCGCTACCGCGACGCGTTCCAGCCCTTCGTCGAAGCCGCGTGGTACGCGCAGGACCTGCCGCTCGCGCGCAGCGCCGCCGACCGCGCCGTCGAGCTCGAACCCACGTCGCCGCAGGCGCACGCACTGCGCGGCCGAGTCGCCTTCTCGCAGTACAGCGGCGAGAGCGACGAAGCGCAGAAGAAGACGCACTGGCAGACCGCGGTCGCAGCCTTCGAAGCGGCGGTGAAGCACTTCGGCGCGCCGAGCGATCCGTGGCTGCGCAACCAGCTCGCGGACGCGCACGTTCAGCTCGGCCACTTGCACGTCTTCGCCGACGACAAGGCCAAGGCTTCCGACTCCTACGCGCACGCGATCGGCTGGGATCCTTCGAAGGTCGACTTCGCCGCGGTGCGCGGCGCCCTCGGCGCCGAGCTTTGGCCCGCCGGCCTCGCGGAAGGCGAGAAGCGCTTCCTCGCGACGCACGACGCCGCCGATCCGCTCTATGCGACGCTCTCGTGGTGGCTCGGCTTCACGCACTTCGAGAACGCGAAGTGGGCCGAGTGCGAAACGGCGTTCCGCCGCGCGGTCGCGCTGTGGCCGGGCTACGCGAACTCCTGGTACTACGTGTTCCGCGCTTGCTTCTCGCAGCAGAAGTACGCCGAAGCGCTCGAAGCCCTGCGCGCCTACGAAGCGGCCTCGCCCGAGGGGCTGATCGACGCGCTCGGCGGCGAGAAGAGCCTCAACGTGCAGTGCCTGGAGTACCTCGTCGGCTGGTGCGCGAACCCCGGCAACCACAACGGACGCGCGCAGAACCTCGACGCGGCGTTCCTCTCCGACGTGCTCACGCGGCTCGAGCCCGAGGTCTCGCGCTTCTGGAACAACCTCGGCCTGTTCGTGCGCGACCACGGCGATGCGTTGCGCTGGTCGCGCTCGCCCGAGGCGACGAAGGAGAAGCTCGAAGTGCTCTGGAAACGCGCGCTCGCCGCCTATGAACGCGCGCTCGAGCTCGAGCCCGAGAACCCGAACTACCTGAACGACACCGCGGTCATGTTCCACTACTACCTGGAACGCGACTATGAAAAGGCGCTCGTGATGTACGAGAAGGCGGCGGTGCTCGCGGATCAGATCCTCGCGCGCAAGGACCTCGCGCCCGACGTGCGCGAAGTCGTGAAGATCGCGCAGCGCGATTCGAAGAACAACACGGTCAAGCTCAAGCGCTTGATGGAGAAGCTCGCTCGCGGCGAGAAGCCCGGCCCGGAAGACGCGAACAACTGAGCCGACCGCGCAACGGAGCAGCCAACCCAGCGCGGAAGCCTCCAAGCCCATGCAATTGCCGGTTCGCATCCTGTCGTCGACGTCGACGACGCCGATCGTGTCGGTCGATGGCGCGTGGGACGCGCCGGGACTCAATCTCAGCCACTGGCCCGGCCACCGCACGCCGCGCGAGCTCGCGCACGAGCTGTCGACGGGCGTGGCGTTGAACTTCGCGCGCCTTGCGCGCGAGCGACGTGAAGAGCTCGCGCGCGGCTGCACGGCGATCGTCAACAACCACTACGACACGGACGGGACCTGCGCGCTGTTCGCCGTGCGCCACCCCGAAGCCGCATTGCGCCACGAGAAGGCGCTGCTCGAAGCCGCGGCGGCGGGCGACTTCTTCGCCTTGCCGAGCGAAGACGCGCTGCGGGTCGATTTGATCGTCGCGGCGACCGCCGATCCCGAGCTGTCGGTGCTCGGCGCCGAGCTCGCGCCGCTCGACGACGCGGCGCGCCACCAACGCGCGACGGACTTCCTGCTCGAGCAGCTCCCCGAGATCCTCGCGGGCGACTTCGAGCCCTACCGCGCTGCATGGCACGAGGAACTCGAACGCACGCGGGCGGACCGCGCCGAGCTCGAGCACGGCGTGCGCGACGACGTCGCGCACCTCGACTGGACCACCTGGGTCGCGCGCGCGGCGACGACGCCGTTCGTGCCCGGCCGGCACGCGCTGCTGGGAACCTCGGGCGCCGACCGCGTGCTCGTCGCTTCTCCCTGCCGGGGCGGCGTCGCCTACCGCTTCCTGATCGGCACGCGTTCGTGGTTCGACCTGCCGGATCGCGAACGCCGCGCGCGCCCGGAACTGCACCGACTCGCGGCGCGCTTGAACGCGCTGGAAGGCACGCAGCCGACCGACGCGCTCGCGTGGCGCCACCAGCCGCCGGACTCGCCGTCGCCGGAGCTGTGGTTCGGCCCGCGCGAGCAAGAGTTCTTCGCGGAGCGCCTGGAGCACCTCGCGCCGAGCTCGCTCGAGGTCGCGCAGGTGCGCCGCGCCGTCGCCGACGTGCTGCGCGAGAACCTGGCTCTGCCCCAGTAGCTCTGCCCCAGTAGCGATTCGCGCGTCCCGAGACGTCGCCGAAGACGTCTTCGAACGCGCGAGTTCGATTCCGCCGAGCCTCAGCCGATCAGAACTTCCAGCCGAGCGAGAGCAGGTAGCGCTGGTCGACGCGCTCGCGGCCGGTCGCCGGCGTGTTGTCGTAGTCGACCACCCACTGCAAGCTCAGCAGCATGTTCTCGGTCAGCACCGCGGAAGCGCGCGCGTCCGAGCGGCCGTAGAAGTCGTCGGTCTCTTCGAGCGACGGGTACGCTTCGAGCGTGTGCAGGAAGCTCCACGTGTCGTTCATCTTGTACGCGGTGTTCGTCGCGATGCGCGCGGCCACGTCCTCGGTGTCCGCCGAGGCGGGCGAACGGTAGTCGGTGTCGAGGTACGAAACGCCCGCTTCGAAGCCGAACTTCCACGTCTCGGTGTCGAGGTACTGGTGGCCGACGCCCGCGCCCGCCGTCCAGCGCAGGGAGATGTCCTGAAGCAGGTCGCCTTCCGCCGTGAGCATTCCGTAGCCGTAGGTCTTGTCGGAGAAGAAGTAGTCGTACTTCGCGCGGCCGAAGGTCTTGCGGTCGACGAGCAGCCAATCGGGCGTCGTGTTCTTGTTGTCGCCGTACACCCACAGGAAACCGAGCGTGATGCGGTCCTTCTCGCGCTTGAGCTCGGCGTCGGCGGTCGCGTTCGCCTGGCGCGTCTCGGAGTTGCCGGTCGTCATCTGCACGCCGGCGGTGACCGAGCCGGTCCACTTGGGCTCGGTCGGCGCCGCCGCGGGCGCGGCTTGCACGTTGACGGTGTCGAGCGGCTTCGCGGCGGACTCGGGTTGGGCGGTGACGGCGTCGGCGACGAGCAGCAGAGCCGCGTGAAGGAAAGGCTGGATCATGGGGGTAAGGAAGTGAGCTGGAGATCGAGATGGGACGTGGCGCCGCGCGCGTTCACCACGCGGACGGCGCCGGGCAAATAAGCCTCGAACCCTTGCGACTCGGACGTCGCCAGAGCCGCGAGAGGTTAGCGGGCGGCGCCGTTTTCAGCGCGCCGGCCGTTGCCGTTTTCCGCGCGCCGCGCGGCGCCGTGGATCTCGGGCTTGGGCTGCGGCTGGAGCTCCACCGTCGCGGCCGGCCACTCGAGCTCCGACTCGGTCTCGATCGGATCGACTCCGGCCAGGGCGAGCACGCGCTCGACGAGCCGCACGCGCTCTTGCATCGGCAGGCAGTCGATGGGGATGTACGGGATGCGGAACAGCTCCAGCATCAGCTTCACCATGCCGTCGATGCGGAGCACTTCCTCCCACTGCACGCCCGCTCGCACTCCGTCCGAAGCGAGCAAATCGCGGTGCGGGCGGATGAAGAACACCAGGCCCGAGCGCACCGACTCCATGTAGCGCTCGAGCCGCGGGTCGGCGGCGAGCCGGCCGAGCACCGTGGCGTGCTGCGCGGCGTACGCGAGGTTGCAGAAGGCACGGTCCGACACGAAGGCGCCGGGCTGAGCCGCCTCGGCCGCGATCTGGCGCGCGAAGACCTCGGTCTGGTAGCGGTCGACGACCTCCAGACGCGAGCGCAAGCGGTCGAGCTGCTCCTCCATTTCGGCCAGAACGCCCCGCGCGACCTCGGAGATCATCGGCAGGCCGTAGTGGTCGCGCACCCAGCGCGCGAGGGTCGTCTTGCCGGTCGAATGCGCGCCAACGAAGTAGATGCGGATGGGCTTGTGCACAGCGGGGGCTCCTCGGGACTCCGGAGGCCCAAAACTACCTGTTGGGGAGCGGGTGTCCACCCCCACTATGGATTGTGGATAACCGGTGGAGAGTTGGCGGCGCACGAGCCGGATTCGGTCGGGCCGGCGTCGATCGGGCGGCCCTCGAGCGGGGCGTGGCCGAGCTAGCTCGCGACCCGCCTTCGCCGCAGGACCAGCAGGTAGCCTCCGAGCACCAGGGCGTTGGCCAGGAACAGGCCCCGGACACCCAGGACCGCCGCGGCCGCGCCCCCGACCATCGACGAGAGCGCGATCGACCAGCAGCGCGCGCTGAACACGAGCCCCATCGCGCCGCCGCGCTGCGAGAGGCTCGACTCCTGCGCCGCCACGCCGAAGGCCAGCGGCCCCGAGCCCGCGATGGCCGCGCCGAAGGCGATGCGCGAGAGCAGCAGCGCTTCGTAGCTCGAGGCGAGCGCCTGCGCGGCGAGCGCCGCGGTGCAGCCCAGCGCGCACCCCACCAGCGCGCGGTAGGCGCCGCGCCGGTCGCCGATCGAGCCCCACCACGGCATCGCGACGAGGTTGGCGACCGCCATGGTGCTGAACAGCGCGCTGGTGCTGACCGGCAGCGACGGCAGCAGCGAGTCGAGATCGCGCACGTGCAGCTCGAGCAGCGGGTTCGTCGCGCCGAGTCCGAATTGGATCCAGAAGCTCAGCACGACCGCCGAGCGCAGCGCCGGGTTCGCGCGGAGCTGCGCGATGTCGCCGAAGCTCGCCTTCAGGATGGCGCGCATCGACGTCGGCTCACCGGGCGTCGACTCGCGCGGAGTCTCGTGCGCGAGGAACAGCACGAGGACCGCCGACAATCCCGCCAGAGCCGCGACCACGGAGTACACGGCCACGAGCGAAAGCTGGTGGCGCAACACTTCGCCCAGCGCCGGTCCGACGACGGCGCCCAGCACCATCGAAGTGTTGAGCCACGCGGTGACACGGCTCTGCGCGTGCGGCGGCGCCTGCACGCTCACGAGCGTGAGACTCGGTGCGAGAAAACCCGAGAAAAGGCCCTGCGCGACGCGCAGACCGAGGAGCTCCCACTCGCTGCGCGCGAAGGCCATCGCGCCGACGAAGACGGTGATGGCGAGCATCGAGCGCAGCACCATCAGTCTCCGGCCGAAGCGGTCGCCGAGCGCGCCCCAGAGCGGACTCGCGATCGCCGCGGAGAGCGGCGCGGCGCCGAAGAGCAGGCCCGCCCACAGCGCGACCGAGTCGCGGTCCCGCATCCCGAGCGCTTCGAGGTGGCTCGCGAAGAACGGCAGGAAGGCCTGCATCCCGATCGCGGTGATCAGGTTGGCCGCCCAGACGGCGACGAAGGTCCGCTTCCACGTTTCGCTGGCCAAGCCCGAGAGCGTAGCGGCGCCGACGCGCGTGGCCAATCGGCGCGCAACGCAGCGTCTGTTCCGCTCGGAGGCCGCGCGAAGTCGCGCGCCGGTTGCAGCTGACGTTCGGTGTCGGACGAGCTGCGTCGAAGCGACGCGCTCAGTTTGGCGCGGGCTGGAGTTCCCTGGCCGCGGCCGGCAGCGCCGGCTCGGGCTGGTCGGCGAGTTGCCTGCGGATCTCGTCGGCTTCCGACGCGCGCCGCACGAAGGCGTCGACGACGCGCGGATCGAAGTGCGTGCCCGAACCCTGGATCAACCAGGACAGCGCGACTTCGTGCGGCCAGGCCTTCTTGTAGGGCCGGTCGCTGGTCAGCGCGTCGTACACGTCCGCGAGCGCGACGATGCGCGCGCACAGCGGGATCTGCTCGCCCGAGAGCGCGCGCGGGTAGCCGCCGCCGTCCCATTTCTCGTGGTGCGCGTAGGCGATGTCGTGGCTCATGGCGAGGAACGGCTGCGCGCTGCTCGAGCCCATCACGCTGCGCAGCGTCTGCGCGCCGATCTCGGCGTGCGTCTTCATCACGCGCCATTCGTCGGCGTTGAGCTTGCCGGGCTTGCGCAGGATCTCGTCGGGCACGCCGACCTTGCCGATGTCGTGCAAGGGCGCGGACTTCTCGAGGATCGCGATCCACTCGTCGCTGATCACGTCGGCGAACCAGCCGTCCTCGCGCAGACCGCGCGCGATCAGGCGGCAGAAGAGGCTCACGCGGTCGAGGTGCTTGCCGGTCTCGTTGTCGCGGTGCTCGGCGAGCCTCGCGAGCGCGAGGATCGTGGCCTGTTGCGCTTCGTCGCGTTCGCGGCGCCGCAGCACGTTGTGCGCGGCGACGCAGGCGGAGGCGGCGACCGAGCGGAGCAGGCACTCCTGAGCCGAGGTCAGCGCGCGGCCGTGGAGGTCGCGTTCGGCGACACGCAGCAGCCCCAGCGAGTCGTCGTTCGATTCGATGACGAAGTACACGCTCTCGCCGAGCTCGCCGTGCTCGGGCCACACGCGCCGCGCTTCGGCGATCAACTCGACGCTCGCCGCACGGCCGCCGCTGAGCTCGCTCGCCGCGCGCGCCGCCGCGAGCGCGACCGACTCGAGCGAATCGCAGCCGGAGAGCTCCGATGCGTAGCGGTGCAGGCGCAGCAAATGGTCGGTCTGCTCGTGGACGATGTTCTCGAGCTGCACGTTGAACTGCGCGAGCACTTCGCAGGAGAAGTCCGATTGCACGGCGCGCGTGCGCTCCTCGAGGCGCGCGTGGTGCTCGGCGAGCGCGTCGTCGAGCGAGGTGAGCAGCACTTCGCGCGGGCAGGGCTTCTCGAGGAAGCGGAAGATGCGTCCGGAGTGCAGCGCCTGGATCGCCACGTCGACGTCGACGACTCCGGTGAGCAGCATCGTGACGGTCTCGGGCGACAGCGCGCGGATGCGCGCGAGCAGCTCGACGCCCTTCGTGCCCGGCATTTCGTAGTCGCTGACCACGACTCCGAAGGGGCCCTTCTGGCGGAAGATCTCGAGGGCCTCTTCGGCGCTCGAGGCGGTCACCACTCGCAGGCGGGCCGGGACCAGGCGCACGATCACGTCCAGGGCCTGGGGCGTGTCGTCGACGAAGAGGATGGTGTCGGTCACTGGAGAACGCCGGGCGGCGGCGAGGAAGACCTGCGTGGGGAACGACGAGCGCGAGCCATGCGGCCTCGGTCATCGTCGGCGGCGCGCGATCGCTTGAGTTCTCGCCGCGCACTCCACGGTGCTGTCGCAGGCGCGGAACGCGCCCCTTCCGTCGGGTCCCGCGCTCGAGCGATTCGCGTCGCGGCCCGCGCTGGCCGCCCCCTTCGCCCGCGAAAGCTCAGTTCTTGTAGCTTTGCAGCGGCGCCGGAATGCGCCCGCCGCGGGCGTGCAAGACGCGGCAACCGAAGGCGCCCGGGTCCTGCACGATGGCGGTCCCGAGCAGGCCGCCCCACTCCACCGTCTCGCCCGGACGCTTGCCGGGAACGGGAATGATGCGCACCGCGGTGGTCTTCGCGTTCACCATCCCGATCGCCAGCTCGTCCGCGATGATGCCCGTGAGCGTCGAGGCCGGCGTGTCGCCGGGGACCGCGACCATGTCGAGGCCCACCGAGCAAACGCTCGTCATCGCCTCGAGCTTCGCGAGCGAGAGCGCGCCCACGCGCACCGCTTCGATCATGCCCGCGTCCTCGCTGACCGGGATGAACGCGCCCGACAACCCGCCGACGCTCGACGAGGCCATCGCGCCGCCCTTCTTCACCGCGTCGGTGAGGAGCGCGAGCGCGGCCGTGGTGCCCGGCGCTCCCGTGCGATCGACGCCGATCAGCTCGAGGATGTCCGACACCGAGTCGCCGATCGCCGGCGTCGGCGCGAGGCTCACGTCGACGATGCCGAAGGTCGTGCCCAGGCGCCGCGCGGCTTCGCGGCCGACGAGCTCGCCCATGCGCGTGATCTTGAAGGCCGTGCGCTTGATCGTCTCCGACACCGCGAGGAGATCGGCCTCGGGCCCCAGCCGCTCGATCGCGGAACGCACGACGCCCGGACCGCTCACTCCGACGTTGACCACCGTCTCCGGCTCGCCCACGCCCGAGTGCGCGCCCGCGACGAACGGATTGTCCTCGACGGGATTGCAGAAGCACACCAGCTTCGCGCAGCCCAAACCGCCGCGATCCGCCGTGAGCGCCGCGGTCTCGAGCACGAGCTCGGAGAAGCGCGCGATGGCGTCCATGTTGAGTCCGGCGCGCGTCGTGCCGAGCGCGACCGACGCGCACACCGAGTTCGTCTCGGCGAGCGCGCGCGGGATCGACTCGAGCAGCGCGCGGTCGGCGTTCGTCATGCCCTTGTAGACGTAGGCGCTGTAGCCGCCGATGAAGTCGACGCCGCAGACCTTCGCCGCCGCGTCCATCGCGCGCGCGAACGGAACGAGGTCGCGCTCGCCGCAGGCGGCCGCGATCCACGCGATCGGCGTCGTCGCGATGCGCTTGTTGACGATCTTGATGCCGTAATCGGTCGAGATCGAGTTCGCCACCGCGACCAGATTGCGGCCGTGGTGCACGATCTTCGCGTAGACCTTCTCGCACGCGCTCTCGATGTCCGGATCGGCGCAGTCGAAAAGCGAGATCCCGAGCGTGGTGGTGCGGATGTCGAGCGTCTCGAGCTCGAACATCCGGATCGTCTCGAGGATTTCCTGGTCGGTGAAGCCCATGGCGGTGGTTTGGTTTCCGGCCGCGGGGCTAGAGGCGGTGCATGAAGCGGAACACGCGCTCGTGCATCACGCGGCAGACGTAATCGTCCTGACCGCCGAGGCATTCGAGCGTCTGCTTGATGCCCGCGAACGAGCTGCCCGGCGGAACTTCGACGGTCAGCACGAGGTGGAAGAACCCCTGCACCATCTTCTGCGAGATGTCGTGCACGGAGCAGTTCGCGCTCGAGAGCGCTGCGGTGATCTCAGCCAGAACGCCCGCGCGATTGCGGCCGACGGCGGTGACCACGACCATTTGCGTCGAGCCGATGTCCGAGTCGCTCGCCGGCTCGGGCAGGTGCGGCAGGCTGCGCAGCGCGCGTTGCGCGTCGGGGCCGCGGTCGGGCGGCGGTTCGGAGTACGCCGCGCCGCGCGCGTCCTTGAAGCGCACGCCGTTCTGCGTCGCGAACTCCATGGCCTGCGGCGTCACGATCGTGTCCGCGTCGACCACGAGCTCGCCGGCGCCGGCGCGCCGCACGTCTTCGGTAGTGATGAACTTCTTCGCCATGGTGCGTGCGCGGGTCAGCTGAAGGGAACCGGACCCTGATCGGTCAGTTTGGAGAGGCTCGCGACGCCGTTCTTCACGACGACGACGTACGTGCCGTCGGACGCGAGCAGCCGGCCCCACGCGCAGCCGTTCGAGGACGAGCCGCCGCACGAGCCTCCGCAGGAGCAAGCGCCCGCGCCGCTCGCACTCGCTGCGTTGGCGCGCACGAGCCGGACGCCGCGTTCGAACGCGAGGTCGAGCGCCGCGGGCGTCACGATCGTGTCGGGCGTGAGCACGAGCTCGGCGCCGCGCGCCAGCGCGCGCACGTCGCTCTCGGTGATCAGCCGCTTGCTCGCCACCAGTCCGCTCGGCTCAGAGATGGACGACGAGTTCGGGGTGCGGGCTCGCGATCACGACTTCGCGCGCGAGGTGGCCGGCGGCTTGCGCGTTCGACGCGCCGCTCTGCACGGCCGAGCGCACGTCGCTGATCGGGCCCGTGAGCACGAAGAAGCTCTTTCCGCCGAGTCCGTTGGCGATGCGCAGGTCGACGAGATCGACGGTCGCGGTCTTGAGGGCGACATCGGCGGCCACGATCGCGCTCGCCACGGTGTTCGTCTCGACCACGCCGATCGCGTCGAGCTGCCCCTGGATGCGGCCGCCCTTGCGCTTGAGGATCGGGATCACTTGCTCGTGGAGCTGCGGGATCACGAGCTGGTCGACCAGGTCGGCGCCCGCGAGCTCCGCGCCGCGCCGCGCGCTCGAACGCACGTCCTGCACCGAGCCGGTGAACAGCAGCACGTACTTGCCGGGGTGCACGGGCGTCGCGAAGAGCAGCTCGACCGAGGCCTCTTTCAGCACCGCGTCCGCGGTCTCGACGCCGCGCGCCACCGAGCACAGCTCGAGCAAGCCGATGCACGGCTCGAGGCCGGCGTCCTCGCGAAGGTCAGGGTTGAAGTCGTTGCGGTTCATGGTTTTCGTGGCGGGCTGCGGGCGGAGACGGAGAGCCGAGGGCGAGGGACGGAACGCGTCAGGCGCGCGGGCGATCGTGCGCCGCGGTCGGGCCGACGGAGGCGCCGTCCGACAGTTCCATGCGGTCGATGATCGCGGCGACGGCGGTCTGGAAGCCGATGTCGTGGCCGCGGCCGATGGCGTGGCGCGCCGCGCGGCCGAAGACGACGAGGACGCGCTCGCCGATGCCGGCGCCGAGCGGATCGACGGCGACGAGCGTTTCGGCGGAGGGCTCGCCGCCGAGCGTGTAGGGCTGGATCACGAGGAAGCGCAGTCCGGTCAAGGTCGGATCCTTGACCGTGGACCACACGTGGCCGACGACGGTGCCGACGAGCATCACGCGCCTCGCTTTCGCGCTTTGGCCGCGCTGCCGTTCGCGCCGTTCGAGTTCCCAGCGCTCGAGCGCGGCTCGCCGCCCGAGTTCTCGCGCCACTCGGGAGGCGCCTGGGGAATGTCGAAGTCGTCGACGATGCCGACGATCGCGGCCTCGAAGGCGTAGTCGCCATCGCCGCCGCACGCCACGCGCGCGGCCTTGCCGAAGGCGACGATCACGCGCTGGCCGAGCGCGGCGCCGAGCGGATCGGCGGCCACCACCGGCGTGACCTTGGGCGCGCCGGGATCGCGGCGTTCGTCGAGCGCTTCGACCACGAGCAAACGCTTACCGTCGAGGTCCGCCATCTTGCGCGTGGCCCACACTTCTCCCACGACTCGGCCTAGGAACACGGCGCACCTCGGAACGTTCGCGAACGCGCGGCCATCAGTCGCTCCCGCTGTTCGAGCGGCCCGGAAGGTTCGCGAGCGCTCGCTGCACGGCCGTCACCGCGGCTTCGATCGCCGCGTCAGTGCCCGCCAGACGCAGGCGCCCCACCGCACCGTTCCAACCGAGCCCCACGATGCGGATCGGCGCGGCCTTCTCGGCTTCGTTCGCGGCGAGCAGCACGTGCACGGCCGGGTTCACCTCGAGCGTGTACAGCGTGTCGCCCGCGAGCAGCAGCATCCCGGCGCGCGTGCGGTTGATCAGCATCGCGTGGTGCGAGTCGACCTGCCGGATCA
>CALFYL010000264.1 GCA_937952135.1 uncultured Planctomycetia bacterium | reverse complement strand
CCGGCGGCGCGCGCCACGACATCCCCGGCCGCCTCGACTGCCTCGCGTGCCACGACGCGACGGCGAACTCGGTGCTCGGCTTCTCGGCGCTGCAGCTCTCGGCCGACCGCGATCCGCTCGCGCCGCACGCGGACGACTTGCTCGGGCTCGCGACGCTCGACGAGCTCGTCGAGCGCGGCCTCGTGCGCCACCTCCCCGCGGAACACCTCGAGCACGCGCCGCGCATCGCCGCTCGCTCGCCGCGCGAACGCGCCGCACTCGGCTACCTGCACGGCAACTGCGGCGGCTGCCACGACAGCGCGGGCGCGCTCGCCTCGCTCGGACTCGACCTGCACTACTCGCTCGCTGACGGCTCGGCCGCGCTGAGCACGACCGTCGACACGCCCGCCAGCTTCCGCTCGTCGAGCACCTCCGCGCTGCGCATCGCGCCCGGCGCGCCCGACAGCAGCGTGCTCTTCCAGCGCCTCGCCTCGCGCAATCCCTACGTGCAGATGCCGGCGCTCGGCACGCACGCCGTCGACGCGCAGGCGGTCGAACTGCTGCGCGCATGGATCGCCCTCGACCTCGCCGACGACCTCGGCGCGAGCACCGGCGCCGCGCACGTTTCGCGTCGCTGATCTCTTCGACTTCCGCAACGAACGACTGCCCTCCTACCCGTCACCTCCAACCCGTCACTGCCATGCTGCTCCGCACCGTCACCTTCCTCGCCGTCGTCGGCCTCGGCCTCGCCGCCTTCTCCACCACCTGGGTCTCGAACGCCGCGACCGAAACGCCCGACATCGAGCGCGGCAAGTACCTGGTCAACTTCGGCTCCTGCAACGACTGCCACACCCCGATGGTGATGGGCCCGAGCGGCCCCGGTCCCGACACCACGCGCCTTCTGTCCGGCCACCCGCAGGACATGGTGATGCCGCTGGCGCCGGCGCTCGAGCCGCCGTGGATGGCCGCGGCGTCGAGCACGCTGACCGCGTGGTCGGGTCCGTGGGGCGTGAGCTACTCGGCGAACCTCACGCCGGACAAGGAGACCGGACTCGGCAAGTGGACCGCCGAGGACTTCATCGCGACGATCCGCAACGGCCGCCACCTCGGCCGCGGCCGTCCGCTGCTTCCGCCCATGCCCTACCAGTACGTGGCGACGCTCACCGACACCGACTTGCGCAACGTGTTCGCGTACTTGCAGAGCCTCCCCGCCATCTCGAACCGCGTTCCCCAGCCGACCCCGCCGACGGCGCAACGCTGAGCGCGCGCGGCCCCCGCGATTCCACCTGCGCCGCGGCGGCGTACCATGCGCCGCCGCGGACCTGCACGAAGATGAGCGAGACGCGCGAACGCTGGCGACAGGTCCGAGAGCTGCTCGAAGCGGCGCTCGTCGAAGACGTGGAACGCCGCGAGGAGCTCGTGCGCGAGCGCGCGGGCCCGGATGCGAGCCTCGCCAAGGAAGTGCTGCGCCTGCTGGCGCGCGACGGCGAGCTCGGCGCGTATCTGGAGCCCTCCGAGACCTTCGTCGAGGCGGCGCGCGAGCTGCGGCCGCAAGACGTCGCGCTGATCGGCAGCCGCATCGGGCCCTGGCGCATCGAACGCAAGCTCGGGAGCGGAGGCATGGGCACGGTGTTCCTCGCGCGGCGCGCCGAGGGCGATTTCGACCAGCGCGGCGCCGTGAAACTGCTGCGCGGCGGCCTCGACAGCCCGCAGGTGTTGCAGCGCTTTCGCCGCGAACGCCGGCTGCTCGCGCAGATCGAGCACCCGAACGTCGCGCGCCTGCTCGACGGCGGCGTGACCGAGAACGGAACGCCGTACATCGTCATGGAGTACGTCGACGGCTTGCCCATCGACGCGTACTGCGACGCGAACAAGCTCTCGATCAACGACCGGCTGCGCCTGTTCGCGAAGGTTTGCGGCGCGGTGCAGCACGCGCACCAACACCTCGTCGTCCACCGCGACCTCAAGCCCGGCAACGTGTTCGTGAACGCCGCCGGCGATCCGAAGCTGCTCGACTTCGGGCTCGCCAAGGTCTTGAGCGACGACGACGATCTGCTCGTCACGCAGACCGGTGCGCACGCGCTGACGCCGGCCTATGCGAGCCCCGAGCAGATCCGCGGCGAGAGCGTGACGACGGCGAGCGACGTGTACTCGCTCGGCGTCGTGCTCTACGAGCTGCTGACGGGCCGCCTCCCCTACAAGGTCGACACGACTTCGATCAGCGAGCTCGCGCGGCGCATCTGCGAGCAAGCGCCGCCGCCGCCGAGCGAAGCCGTCGAGACCAGCGACCCCGCGCGTTCCGGCGCGCGCGTCCCCCAGCTCGCGCGGCGCCGGCTGCGCGGCGACCTCGACACGATCGTGCTCAAGGCGCTGCACAAGGATCCCAAGCGCCGTTACGCGTCGGCCGGCCACCTCGCCGAGGACATCGCGCGCCACCTGTCGGGCTGGCCCGTGCTCGCGCAGAGCGACAGCCTGGCCTACCGCGCGCGCAAGTTCGTCGGCCGCCATCGCGCGAGCGTCCTCGCGTCGGCGCTCGCGATCGCGGCGCTGGTGGGCGGGCTCGTCGTGTCGAGCCGGCTGTGGCTCGTCGCGCACGAACGCGCCGAGCAGATCACGCGCCTCTCCGACGTGCGCATCGTGCAGGCGCTCGCCGAGGACGCCGACAAGATCTGGCCCGCGGTGCCGCCGGCCGCGCCGAAGATGCGGATGTGGATCCGCCACGCGGAGCAGTTGCTCGAGCGCAAGCCGCTGCACGAGGCGCGGCTCGCGCAGTTGCGCGAGCGTGGACGCGAGAGCGACGGCCAGTGGAGCTTCGACGGCGCCGCGGAGGCGTGGGAACACGAAGTGCTGTCGGGCTTGCTCGCGGGTCTGGATCGACTCGGCAGTGAGCGGCCGGTCATCGGCGCGCTCAGCGAAATGCGAAGGCGCGCGGAGTTCGCCGAGAGCGTCGCGCAACTCACGCTGGATCGGCCCGAAGCGGCCAGGGCGTGGCTCGAGGCGCGCGACGAGATCGCCCGCGACCCGCTCTACGGCGAGCTCGAGCTCGCGCCGCAGCTCGGACTCCTGCCCTTGGGCCGCAACGAAGTCACCGGCCTGTGGGAGTTTTGGCATCCGCAGACCGGCGAGCGGCCGCTGCCCGACGAGCGCGGCGGCTTCGGAGTCGATGCGAACTCGGCGCTCGTGTTCGTGCTGCTGCCCGGCGCGGAATTCGAGATGGGATCGCCGCGCGAGGAGCTCGGCCACTCGCCGGAGGAAGGGCCGGTGCACAAAGTCGCGCTCGATCCGTTCTTCGTGTCGAAGTTCGAGCTCACGCAGGCGCAGTTCGCGCGCATCACGGGCAGCAACCCCTCGATCCTCTCGGCCGAAAGCGGCGAACCGCGCTTCCGCCCGGCGACTCCCGCGCACCCGCTCGAGGGCGTCTCGTGGATCGCGGGCCGGCAGTGGCTCGACCGCGCGGGTCTCGACTACCCGACCGAAGCTCAGTGGGAGTACGCGGCGCGCGCCGGCACGCGCACGCCCTATTGGTGCGGCGCCGATCGCGAGTCGCTGCGCGGCGCGGCGAACCTCGCCGATGCGGCGGCCTCCAAGCACGGCCAGGACTGGCTCGAGATCAGCGACTGGCCCGAGCTCGACGACGGCTTCGCGTTCCACGCGCCCGTGGGCTCGTACCGCGCGAACGCGTTCGGGCTCTACGACGTGCTCGGCAACGTGTGCGAGTGGTGCGACGACGCGTTCGGCGACTACTCCACCCCCGCGCAACCCGGCGACGGCCGCCGCGCCACCGGCTACGTCCTCAACCGCCCCATGCGCGGCGGCGGCTTCAGCAACAAAGCCATCGAGCTGCGCTGCGCGAAGCGCGTGATGATGAGCCCCGAGATCTCCGCGCCGCAGATCGGCATCCGCCCGATCCGGAAGATCGAGCGTTAGCGCGGGCGCGATACGTGGGTTGAAGTCGCGCCGAGCCGACCGTCCGTGCGCGCGAGAGTCGTCGATCGGCCGTTCGGGGAATTCACCGTCCCGGCGCGGATCGAGAAGCGGAATGAGTCCATCGGGACCTGCGCGCAATGCCCGGCCGATGCACGGTTGGCGCGGCCCCAGAAAAGGCCTCGGGAGCCCTTACCCAGCGGGAATCGCGTCGGCTCGCCCGAGGATCGTGTGCGCTCCCGCCGAATCTGGCGCGTGTCACTCGAGTGCCGAGTCGGCAGAGTAGGGACGAAGGAGCTGACGCATGGCCCAACGAAGCGCGATCGAATGGACCGACGCGACCTGGAACCCCGTCCGCGGCTGCACGAAGGTCAGCCCCGGGTGCGCCCACTGTTACGCCGAGACCTTTGCCGAACGATGGCGCGGGATCCCGGGCCACCCCTACGAGCAGGGTTTCGATCTTCGGGTCGTCGAGGACAAACTCGCCGAGCCGCTGCTCTGGACGCGCTCCCACACGATCTTCGTGAACTCGATGAGCGACCTGTTCCAAGACGGCGTCCACGACGACTACGTCGCGCGCGTCTTCGGAGTCATGGAGCTCGCGGATTGGCACATCTACCAAGTGCTCACCAAACGCGCCGCTCGGATGCGCGACCTCGTGACCCGTCGGCTGTCGCGGGTCGCGGCCCAGCCTCACGTCTGGCTCGGAGTGAGCGTCGAGAACCGCAAGCACGGACTGCCGCGCATCTCGGCCCTGCGCGACACTCCGGCGGCCGTGCGCTTCCTCTCGATCGAGCCTCTGCTCGAGGACCTCGGCGCTCTCGATCTCAACGGAATTCACTGGGTCATCGTCGGCGGTGAGAGCGGTCCGGGTGCGCGCGAGATGAAGCCTGAGTGGGTGATCTCGATCCGCGAGCAGTGCCGAGAAGCGCGAGTCCCGTTCTTCTTCAAACAATGGGGCGGCGTCCGCAAGAGCAAGAACGGACGCGAACTCGAGGGTCGTACATTCAGCGAGATGCCGACGCCGCGTTCGTGCCCGGTTCCTTCGCGTGAGGAGCGTCACTCGAGGTTGATCTCTCTGCGCTAGCGACGCCATGGGCCACCGAGCGAGCCGTGAATTCTTCGACGAGAAGAAGCCCTGGTCGGTGCGGAAGGACGAGATCCTCGCCTACTACCTTGCGCCTTATCTCCCGAAGGTCGCCACACTCGGCAAGCCCATCGTGATCGTCGATGGGTTTGCAGGACCGGGACGCTTCAACACCGGGGAGGCTGGATCGCCCGTCATCATCGCGCAGACGATCCAACGCTTCCTCACTGCGCAGCCACGAGTCGATTGCTCGGAGCTCTGCGTGGAACGTGACCCCCTGCTCCATCGGTTGCTCGAGGACAGTCTGCGTGGTTTCGGATTCACTCGAGCCGTCGGTACTTCGTTCCTCGAGTTCTTGCCCGAAGTCGAAGCGCTCGCTTCGAGTGCGTCCGTGTTCATCTACGCGGATCCCTTTGCGATCGATGGACTGGAGTGGGCCGCCATGGACCGTGTATTCAGGCTCATCCACGGCGGCGCCAGCGTGGAGCTACTGCTCAACTTCAACGCTCCAGCATTCGTGAGACGCGCGAGAGCGGCGCTGGCGCTCGGCGACGCAGCGGACGATCCGCTGGACGACGACGATCCATCGCAGGACGTCCCGGGTTCGGCGCTCGATCGCGCTGTCGGCGGAACTTGGTGGAGATCGATCGTGAAACCCGCAGGCAGCTTCGCGCTCGAAGTCGATGCCGTGGCGGAAGAACTGAGCAAGCGACTGAGGCGGCGGTTCGGCGAAGCCGGGATGTACCCCATTCGCGCGAGGCTGGCCGACGGCATTCCGAAGTACTTCCTGATCTATGCGACTCGGCACCCAGATGGCTTGGTGCTCATCAACGAAGCCGTCTGCAAGGATCTCCATCGGGAACACGCGAGGCGCGGGCCGGTCCAGGCGCTTCTGTTCGAGCCCAACCCGCAAGCACTGCCGTCCTCCGATGCGCTGCTTCGGCCTGCGCTGCTGACACTGTTGCGCGATGGCATGACTCGGCGCGAACTGCAAGTCGAGGCGACCCGTGCACTGTTCGGACAGTTCCGCGAGAGGCAGGTGCTCGGTGAGATTGCGAGGCTCATCTCCGAAGGTCGTGTCCGGGCTGTTCGCGAGAAGTCCCGAATGAACGACCGGACCAGGCTCTTTCGCGTTTGACCCTGTCGAGGCGAAAGCCAGAGCTTTCGCTGGGTCGAGCACTTGTCGGCTCGACGGCGCTCACTCGAGCGGGCTCTCGCCGAGGCGGTCGCGCAGCCAGAGGCGGGCGGTGCGCCAGGAGCGTTCGACGGTGGCGGTCGAGACGCCGAGCACCTTCGAGGTTTCTTCGATGGTGAGGCCGCCGAAGAAGCGCAGTTCCACGAGGCGCGCGAGCTCGGGGTCGAGGTCGGCGAGCGCCGCGAGGGCGTCGTCGAGGGCGACCAGGTCGGCGCCGGAGTGCTCGAGGTCGTCGACGAGGTCGTCGATCGGCACGCGCTGGAACTCGCCGCCGCGCTTGCGCGCTCGCTTGGCGCGCACGTGGTCGACGATGACGCTGCGCATCGCCTTCGCCGCCACGCCGAGGAAGTGCGCGCGGTTCTGCCAGCCCTCCGCGCTCTCGGCGCTGATCATGCGCAGGTACGCCTCGTGCACCAGCGCCGTCGGCTGCAGCGTCTGCGCCGGGCTCGCACCGCGCAGGTAGCTGCCCGCGAGCGAGCGCAGCTCGGTGTAGACCAGCCCGAACAGCTCGTCCGCGGCGCGCGCATCGCCGGCGACGAGTTCGCTGAGGTACCTCGTCGCGTCGCGGCTGGTGCTCGGCATGCCTGGATTGTCGCGGACGCGGCCGAACGCACAAGCCGCACGCCGCGGGGCGCCCGCGCGCGCGCGCGGAACTCGCCCGAGATTCCTGTCCAGTCCGACCCCCAGGGCGCCAGTTGGGTTGCGTCGCCGCCCTTCGAGGGCCGCGACCGCTACCCCCCCCCTCCCGAACCCTCGAACTCCAGGAATCCCGCCATGTTCCAGCAGCTTTCCCGCTTCGCTCTCGCGCTCGGCCTCGCGGCCAGCGTGGTCGCCAGCCAACCGGCCGCCGCCCAGTGCACCGTGCCGGACAACCTCGACTTCGGACCGTGCTGCGCGCCGGCCGCCGTCAACCTGCCCGTCTTCCCCGCCATGAACCTGGACGGTTTGTGGATCTGCTTCGACAACTGCGGGCCGGCGTTCCAACGCCCGTTCTGCGGGGCGATCGGCAAGCCCAAGCCGGTGGTGCAAGCGGGGGCGATCGTGTGCGGCCAGTACGACATGCGCTTCCAGCTCAAGGACTGCGCGACGGGCCTGCTGCACTGGTCGGCCGGCGTGCGCGCGACGTACTCGCGCACCTGGATGGAGACGCCGACCGCGGGCCTCGCCCCGACCACGGTGTGGCGCTTCCTCATCAACGGCGACTTCATCCCGACGCAGAACGTCCCGAACACGCCGTGCGAGCGCCCGGCCTCGCTGAGCCAGTACTCGCGCGTCTACTTCACGGGCCACATCGACTACGCGCTCGACTGCGCGACGAACACCTGGAGCGTGGCCTGGTCGCTGAACCACGAGTGCGATCAGGTGCACCACGCCCCCGGCACCGTGCGTCCCGCGCCGGCCGCGGGCTTCGATCCGGGCAAGTCGTTCACGATCGTCGGCCCGGGCTCGACCTTCGCGGTGGCGCCGAACAACACGCTCATCAGCGACGGCCCGATCACGCAGGGCTCGTTCCGCTGGAACAACTGGGCCGCGTCGCCCGGGATCTGCACCTTCCGCGAACCGGCCCAGGGCAACTTCATCGCGAACACGCAGTTCTGCCTGTGCGGCCCGTCGACGGCCGGCCTGCAGAACGTCGACTCGACGGTCTTCGCTCAAGGTCAGTGCGGCAGCGCCGTCTCGCCGGGGCCGAACACGCGCTTCACGCAGAAGCGCATCGGCGTGTGGACGAACCCCGCCACGTTCCCCGGCATCGAGCACCTGCTGTTCGACTTCGGCGATCTGCGCTTGGCGAACGGGTGCAACGGCGCGCAGACGACCGAGTGGTACGAAGGCGTGGAGACCATCGGCGGATGGCCGGCCGTCGACATCACGGGTGTGGCGCTCGGCCGCCAATTCGAGGACCTCGGAAGCTGCAACCAGTCACCGACGAGCATGGCCCGGCGCGTCGGCGCCCCGCACGTCAGCTACTCGGTGCTGAACTTCAACATGCCCTGAGGTCGCGGCCGCGCGGAACGCCGCGCGATCGAAAACACCCCGCCCGCAGCCCCCGAGGCCGCGGGCGGGGTGTTCGCGTTCGCCTGGGACCCGTCCGTTTCCCGCGCGGGGAGGCGATGTGCTAGGCTCTGCGCCTTGAGTCTGGTGTGGGAAGACCGAACCGGTCGATACCTGCACCGCTGTGCGTTCCTCCGCGCGGCAGGCGAGACGAAGGCTTGAAATGGGCGGCCACTGCGGTCGCCGGAGCCCCGAATCGCCCGAAGGACCTTTCGTCCAGTCGGAGGAACACCCATCCGCGCACACCGTTCGACGCTCGCTGCGTCGGCCACTGCGCGACTCCGGTCCCCTCGCGACCACGCCCCAACGGGCGCGGAACTCTCGGGGCCCGGGACCCATGAAACACGCTCGTCCCGCCGCGGACGGGCGACCACCGCGCCGCAAGTCGGCGCTGGATGCTCTCTTTGATGACTAGTTTTTCTCAGCTCGGACTGATCGAGCCGCTCCAACGTGCGGTGCTCGAAGCCGGCTACACGACCCCGACCCCGATCCAACTTCAATCCATCCCGCACCTGCTCGAGGGCCGCGACCTGCTCGGTTGCGCCAAGACGGGCACCGGCAAGACCGCCGCCTTCTCGCTGCCGATCCTGCAGCGCCTCGCGGGCACGAATCGAAAGAGCGCCCCGCGTCAGCCGCGCGTGCTGGTGCTCGCGCCGACGCGCGAGCTCGCGGCGCAAGTCGCCGAGAGCTTCACGACCTACGGCTCGCACCTGCGCGTGTCCGTCACCGTGATCTACGGCGGCGTCAGCCAGGTCCCGCAGGTGCGCGCGCTGGCCCGCGGTGTGGACGTGCTCGTCGCCACCCCCGGCCGTCTCGTCGACTTGATGGGCCAGGGCCACGTGCGGCTCGACCAGGTCGAGACGCTCGTGCTCGACGAAGCCGACCACATGCTCGACCTGGGCTTCTTGCCCGACGTCAAGCGCATCCTCGCGACGATCCCGCGCCGCCGCCAGACGCTGTTCTTCTCGGCCACGATGCCGCCGCCGATCGCCAAGCTCGCCGACGGCATCCTGACGAGCCCGGTCAAGATCACCGTCACGCCGCCGGCGTCGACGGTGGAGCTGATCACGCAGCGCGTCATGTTCGTGTCGCGCACCGAGAAGCCCGGCGCGCTGACGCGCTTGCTCTCGAGCGACGAGGTGGAGCGCGCGATCGTGTTCACGCGCACCAAGCGCGGCGCCGACAAGGTCGCCAAGCGCCTCACGCAGGACGGCATCGGCGCCCAGGCGATCCACGGCAACAAGTCGCAGAACAACCGCGAGCGCACGCTCGACCTGTTCCGCGGCGGCCGCTTGCGCGTGCTCGTCGCGACCGACATCGCCGCGCGCGGCATCGACATCGACGACATCTCGCACGTCGTCAACTACGAGCTGCCGAACGTCCCGGAGACCTACGTGCACCGCATCGGCCGCACGGGCCGCGCGGGCGCCACGGGCATCGCGATCTCGCTCTGCGACGAGGAGGAGCACGAGTTCCTGCGCGACATCGAGAAGCTGATCAAGCGTTCGATCGAGGTGCTCGGCCGTCCGGCGGGCAGCGGCAGGAGCTCCGCGCCGCGCCGCGAGCCGTCGCGCGCACCGCGGGACTCGGGGCCGCGCACGGAGCGCGCTGCCGCTCGTTCGCACGCCCGCTCCGGCGCCGCGCCGAAGCGCACCGACGGGCGGCGCGAGGAACGTCGCGACGCACCGCGCGGTCCGCGCACCTCGAGCCGGCCGACTCCCCGTCCGCACACCGGTTCGAGCTCCCATTCGCGTCCGGCGGCGCCCGTCGCCGTCGCGAACCGGCCCCGGCCCGCGGCGGGCTCGCACTCCGGCTCGCACTCGCACGGCTCCGACTTCGGCGCCGGCGTCTAACGGCTAGCGGCCCGGCCGCGCCGGGCTGAATTCCAACCGAGGGCGGGGCCGCGAGCCTCGCCCTCGGCGCATTCAGGGCCGCGCGCGGCGGCGGAACAGCGCGCCGAAGTCGTCGAACAGCGAGTAAGCCACCGGCGTCACGATCAGCGTGAGCAGCAGGCACAGGCTCTGGCCTCCGATCACGACCACCGCGACGGCGCGACGCTCTTCCGCGCCCGGCCCCGAGCCGAGCGCGAGCGGCGCCATGCCCGCGACGAGGGCGAGGGTCGTCATCAGGATCGGACGCAGGCGGTCGCGGTTCGCGAGCAGGATCGCCGCGCCGCGCTCCATGCCCGCGGCGCGCAAGCCGTTCGCGTGGTCGATCTGCAGGATCGAGTTCTTCTTCACAACGCCGAACAGCACGAGCATTCCGAGCGCCGAGTACAGGTTGAGCGTCCCGCCGGTCAGCCACAGCGAGGCGAGTGCGAAGGGCGCGGAGAGCGGCAACGAGAGCAGGATCGTCAGCGGGTGGACGAGGCTCTCGAACTGCGACGCCAGGATCAGGTACATGAACACGATCGACAGCGCGAAGGCGACGCCGAGCTCGTCGAAGGTGCGCTCGAGCTCGCGGCTGCGGCCGAGGAGCGTGGTGGTGTAGGCGGGCGGCATCTCGAGCTCGCGCGCGAGGCGCTCGAGGATTTCGAGCTGCGGGCCGAGCGCCGCGCCGGTCGCGACGCCGCCGCGCACCGAGATCATGCGCTGGCGGTCGAGGCGGTCGATGCGCGAGGCCGCGAGCGAGGGCGTGAGCGTCGCCAGGGTCGAGAGCTGCACCAGCCCGCCCGCCTGCGTGGGCACGAGCAACTGATCGATCAACTCCGGGCGCGTGCGGTCCTCGGCCTCGAGGCGCAGGCGCACGTCGTAGTTCTCGCCCGTCGAAGGGTCGCGGAAGCGCGAGACTTCCTCGTCGCCCCCGACCATCAGGCGCAGCGCGAGCCCGAGGTCGTTCGTGCGCACGCCGAGATCGGCGGCGCGCTGGCGGTCGATCTCGACGCGCAACTCCGGGCGATCGAGGCGCAGCGTCGTGTCCAGGCCGCGGAATCCGCCGGCGGCGATCGCGCGCGAGCGCAGCAACTCGCCGTAGCGCGCGAGCTCCGTGAGCTCCGGCCCGCGCAGCACGAAGTCGACGTCGAAGGGGCCGCCGCCGATGTTGAACGACGGGAAATTGCGCACCTGCGCGCGCACGTCTCCGAGCTCCCGCAACCGCGCGTCGATCTCCTCCATCACGTCGCCCTGGGAGTACTGGCCCTCGAAGGCGGCCGCGGGCCGGCCGTCGAGAGTCGCGCGCCACAGCCGCGCGAAGGAGAACGTGCGCTCCTCGTGCGGCGCGATGCGCACGTACACGTTGCCCTGGTTGACGCGGCCGAGAAACCCGCCGCCGGTGGTCGACAGCACGTCGCGCACGCCGGGCACGCTGCGGATGCGCGCCTCGATCACCGCCAGAGCCGCATCCATCGCCTCGAAGCTCGCGGACTCCGGTGCGTTGACGTTCACGCCGAACTCGGCCTCGTCGACGTCCGAGGGCACGAACTCCCGCGGCACCTGGCGGAGCAGCGGGATCGAGCTCGCGCTCACGGCCAGCGTGAGCACCGAGGTCGCGAAACGGTGGCGCAGCGCGAGCGCGAGCAGTCCCTGGACCGCGCGCTCGATCCACGCGTAGAACCCGCGCCGCGAGTCCGCGCCCGAACTGCGGCCCGAACCGCGGCCCGAGGCGTGAGTCGCCGCGGCCGTGTCCGCGTGCCTCTTCGCGTCGCCGCCGAGCATTCGCGAGGCCATCATCGGCGTCAGCGAGAACGACACGAACAAGCTCACCAGCACCGACACCGCGGCGGTGATCCCGAACTGGTAGAGGAAGCGGCCGGCGATGCTCGACATGAACGCCACGGGCACGAAGATCACGACCAGGCTGAGGGTGGTCGCCAGCACCGCGAGGCCGATCTCGCGCGTCGCCTCGCGCGCGGCGTCCATCGGCGCCATGCCCTTCTCCTCCACGAAGCGGAAGATGTTCTCGAGCACCACGATGGCGTCGTCGATCACGATGCCGACCATCAGCACGAGCGCGAGCATCGTGACGCTGTTGAGCGTGAATCCGAGCGCCCACATCACGCCGAACGTCGCGATGACCGACACCGGGATGGCGATCGCGGCGATCAGGGTCGAGCGCCAACTGCGCATGAAGAGCAGCACGACGAGGCTCGCGAGGATCGAGCCCAGCACGAGGTGCACGTTGATCTCGCGCAGGGCGGAGTAGATGTAGCGCGACTGGTCGCGCACGACACGCAGCTCCACGTCGGCGGGGAGCTGCTGCTCGAGCGCCGCGAGCCGCTCCTTCACGCTCTCGATCACCTCGACCGTGTTCGCGCCCGACTGGCGCACGACCTCGAGCACCACCGTCGGCGTCCCGTTCCAGCGCGCGATCGTGCGCTGTTCCGCGGTCCCGTCCTCCGCGCGGCCGATGTCGCGCACGCGGATCGGCACACCGTCGATGGTGGCGACGACGAGCTCGCTGAAGCTGCGCTCGTCGGTCAGCCGCCCGAGCGTGCGCAGACTGCGCTCGCTTTCCGTGGTGGTGACGTTTCCGGCCGGAACGTCGGCGTTCTGCTCCGCCACGGCGTCGCGCACCGCCACGGCCGACAGGCCCAGCGCCGTCAGACGGTCGGCGTCGAGCCACAGGTTCATGGTGCGTTCGAGGCCGCCCGTGACGCGCACCTCGCCGACGCCCGCCGCGCGTTCGAGTTGCGCGCGCACGACGCGGTCGGCGAACTCCGTGAGCTCGCGCACCGAGCGCGGCCCGATCACGGCCACCTGCAGCACCGGCTCGGAGTCGTTGTCGACCTTCGCGACCACCGGCGGATCGGCTTCGTTCGGCAGGTCGCGCGCGACGGCCGAAACTCGGTCGCGCACGTCCTGCGCGGCGACGTCGATGTCCGCGTCGAGGCCGAAGGTCGCGAGGATCACGCCCGAGCCGCTGCCGGAGATCGAGCGCAATTGCTCGATGCCCGCGACCGTGTTCACCGCTTCCTCGAGGCGGTCGCTGATCTCGGTTTCGACGTCTTCGGGCGAAGCGCCAGCGAGCCGCGACTGAACGCGCACGGTCGGCAGGTCGACGCTCGGATAGCGGTCGACCGCGAGGCGCCTGTAGCTCACCCACCCGACGACCACGAGCGCGAGCGTGAGCATGCTCGCGAACACGGGGCGGCGGATGCAGACTTCGGCCAGCGCTTGCACGCTCGGATTCCGCGCGCGCTCAGCGCGTCGCCTCCGCGGCGCGCACGGGGGTCCCGCTGGCCAGATTCGCGGGCGGCTCGAGCACGTAGCTCTCGCCGGCTTCCAGGCCGCTCACGATCTCGAGCGTGTCGCCGAGTTGCGCGCCGAGCTCGACGGCGCGCTCCTGCGCGCGCCCCTCCTCCACGACGAACAGCTTCGAAACACCGGCGAAAACCGTCACGGCGCTCCGCGGGACGGTCAATGCGTCCGGATCCATGCGCGTGAAGATCTCGGCGCGCGCGAACGCGCCCACTCGCAGCCGGCCCTCGGTGTTCGGCGCCTGGATGCGAACTTCGAGCGTCCGAGTGCGCGAGTCGATCAGCGGCGCGATGCGCGTGACGCGGCCCGCGACGCGCTCCCGCTCGCCCTCGACGGCGAACTTCACCGCTTGCCCGACGGCGATCTCCACCGCGTGCTTCTCGGGGACACGCACGCGCAGCTCGATCGGGTCGCGGTCGACGAGCTCGAACAGCGGCGCGCCGACCGTGACGAAGTCGCCGACGCCGACGAGGCGCGCCGCGACGGCGTAGCGCTGCTTCGCGGCCACTCCGTCGGTGTCGCTCGGCCGCAGGCCGACAGGCGCCGCGATCCGGGTCTCGGCGAGCCGCTGGCGCGCGCTCGCGAGCTGCGCGGAGAGCGTGCGGAGCTCCGCGAGTTGCGCGCGGGCGTCGAGCTCGGCGATCGTGAGCTCGCTGCGCGCCACGTCGTAAGCCGTGGAGAGGTCGGCGAGCTCCTGTTCGCTCATGGTCGCCGCCTCGGACTTGCGCAGCATTACGCCGCGTTCGAAGCGCGCCTTCGCATTCGCCGCCCGCGCGCGCGCGCGCTCGACCGAGGGCAGCGCCGCGACGGATGGCGAGGCATCGGGCGCGGAATCGGGCAGCGCCTCGAGGCCGAGCTTCGCGAGCGCCTGTTCGATCGCGCGCTCGCGTTCGGCGACGGAGAGTTCGTAGTCGAGCGTCTCGAGCCGCGCGAGCAATGCGCCCGAATCGACCTCGTCGCCGACGTCGTGCAACACCGCGTGCACGCGCCCGGAGACCTTCGCCGAGAGCGTCACCCGCTCCTCGCCGAAAAGCTCGCCCGTGGTCTCGACGGAGCGCTGCAACGGGGTGGGAGTGGCGGTCGCGAGTCGCACTTCGACGACGGCGCGCTCGGCCTTCGAAACCGTGCTCGCGGGCAGTTTGTCCGCGCCGCGCTCGCTCGATTCGGAGCTTCCCGGCGCGCACGCGGCAAGCGCGGCGAGAGGGACGAGCCAAGTCGGTGAGCGGCGTTGGAGCATGCGCGGAGCGTCCCGAGTCCGTGCTTCGGACAGCGGCCGCGCAAGGTAGCGCAGAAGCCGCGGGTTGGCGCCCCCCCCGGCCGCGCGCATTCGTCACTTCGGCGCCGTCCGCACCGACGAGTCCGTCGATCCGGCGGCGGCGGAGCTTCAGCTCGGCTTGACGCCGCTGGCCGCGCTCCCGCGGCCCGTCCAAGCCTTCGCGGTGTCGATCCAGAGTTTCGCGTCCTCGACCTTCAGCGGCGCGACACGCCCCTCGCGCTTGCGGGCGTTCTCCGCGTTGAACTTCTCGACCAGCGTTTCGGGCGCCTCGCTCGCGAGCGCCTCGAGCCCGGCGACCCCCGTGCGCGCGAGCAGTTCCGCGCGGCGCCCGTCGACATCGCGCACCGTGAGCAACTCGGCCTGCGCGAGCCAGTCCGCGAGCCGTTCGCGGTCCACCGTGAGCAGCGCCGCCAGCTCGGCCTGGCTTCGCACGCGCGAACCCGCCGCGAGCAGATCGCCGACCGTGTACACGCCGTGCGTGTTGAGCCGCTTGCCCCACACGTCGCCGACACCCTGGATCTCCTCCACCGCGACCTGCGGCGTGAACTCCGGCGCGGTGAAGCTGTGCGCGGCGCTCGGTTTCGGCGTCGGAACGATGGTCAGCGCCAGCTTGCTCAGGCGGTTGGGATCGACCGCTTCACCCGGCTGGACGAAGCGATAGTCGATCACGCCGAGCGGCGATACGTCGACTTGCACCTTGGCTTCGAGCGAAAACTCGCGCACGACGAAGTTCGACACCGGATTGCTCGACTCCGCAAGGCGTGCTTGCAGGCTGTCGAGCGAGTGCTTGACGGCGCTCGCGAAGTCGTCGGGCGTCCGCGCGGACTTCGTCTGTTGCTCGTCGAGCCGCCGCTGGAGGTCGAGGTTCTGCTCGCGCAGCGCGACGACCTCGCGCTTGAGGAGCGCCACGATCTCGCCGAGGTTCTTCGCGGAGTTCGCGTCCGCGGCATCCGCCGTGGCGAGCGGCGTGAAGACGCCGTGCACGCCGTCGAGCGAGACGAGCCGCTCGTCGCCGATGCGCAGCAGCCGATCCGTCGGCAACCGCTCCGCCGCAGTCCTCGAGGCGGTCGTGCGCGAATCGGCGAGGGTCGAACCCGGCGCGGCCGTCGAGCTCGCCGCGGCGTCGCGCTCCGCCGCGCGGGCGAGGTTCGTCGACGGGTTTCGCGACGCGCCGTTCGGGCCGCTCGCGATGTGGGCGCCGAGCGGCACGTTGGCGACCAGCGGGGCGCTGGGTCGAAGCGTCTTGCGGGACTTTCGCTTGGCCATGGTCGAAGTGCTCAGCGCGGTTGCTCGGGATCCGGCTCGGGATGGCGCGGCGGCACGATCTCAGCGTAACCCTGCGGCGCGAGTTCGACGCGCACGCGCAACCCGGACGACGCCTGGTAGCCGTACAGGCTCACGGAGGTCGGATCGAGCGGCCGACAGCGCAACTCGGTGCGCGTGGCGCCGCTCGACGGGACGCTGCGCGACACGCTCGCGGCCATCTCGAGCTCGATCGCGACGCGTCGGAACGTGTACCAAAGCGGCGGAAGCGTCAGCTCGCCGGGCGCGGCCGCGTCGCGCTCCTTCGCGCGCGCCAGCGTGAACTCGTCGAGCTTGTGCTGCGCGGAAACGACGGACTCGACGGTCGAAGTGAGCAACTGACCGAGCTCGACGGAGTCGAGCGGAGCTGCGAGAGGGGAAGGGAGCGGCATCGATACGTGCGAGACGGCGAAGGGAGAAGGTGCGGGGAGCGTCGGTCGCCAGGTCGGCGGTCGCCAGGTCAAGTCGGGCGAGCGAAAGCACGCGGGCTCGCGCTCGCCCAGAATCGCTCGCCCGACTCGATCGCCGGGCGCACGTGCCGAGCTCCGACGCGTTGCGTCAGAAGGTCACCGTCACGCTGTTCGACACCAGGCCGATGCGCGCTTCGACGATCACGTCGATCGGCGAGCGGTCGGCCTCGGGGTCGAGGAACTCGCGCCGCATCTCGATCTCGACGCGGCCCTGCGCGTCGGTGACCGTGTTCGCCGGATCGGCGAACTGCCACGGGACTCCGTGGGTGTCGATCGAGAGCGCCTTGCCGACGATCGGCGCGCCGTCGCGGCGGCGGTACTCGAGCAGCACGCTGGCGGTGCGCGCCGCCGGCGGCCCAGCGATGTCGAGGATCTCGCCCTCGATGATCGCGAGGCGCGGACCCTGGATCGCCTGGTTCGGCTTGGGCACGCCCACGTCGCGGCGCGGGCGCAGCAACGCGGTCATGCGCATCGTGCCGACGGCGGTGTCGCTCGAGCTCGTCGCGTTCGAGCTGGAGCTCTGCGACGACGACGCCGAGGTCGTGAAGCGCGGCGGCCCGAGCACGAAGCTCATCAACCCGCCGCCGGTCGGCCCGGCCGAGTTCGACGAGGAGTTGAAGGAGCTCGATTTCGAGTTCGACTCGGAAGTGAACTCGCGCGCGAAGAACTCGCCCTGCAAGCGCACGCTCGTCCACTCGTAGAACACGGGGTCGATGAAGTTCACGAGCGGCAGCTTGCGCGTGAAGGTCTGCACGCTGTCGAGGTTGCCGAGGTCGTCGAAGACCTTCTCCTGGACCGCGATCACGTCCACCTTCGTCGTCGCGAGCGCCGTCGCGCTCGTCGCCGACGTGTCGTTGAGCTGCCGCTGCGTGTTCGCGACGGCGTCGCCGGTGGCGCGCACGAGGTCGCCGAACGCGAGCCCCGCGCCGCGCACTTCGCCGGTCACGTCCGCTTCGCCGCGCTTGGTCTTCGCGAGCGCCGAAGCGATGCCAATCAGTGTTGCCAGTGCCATGGGAATGTTCCTTGTGGTTCGTCGGGTTGGAAGTGGCGCCGGATCAGAGATTGACGACCACGGAGTTCGAGACCTGGCCGAGCCGCGCCGTCACGCGCTGTCCGGTGAGGCGCAGGAAACGCGCGTTGGGAATGTCCCGCGTCAGGGTGACCTTGACCTGGCCCTGGGCGTTGGTGCTGCTGCCGTTGAAGCCGCCGCCCGTGGCGAAGCTCAAACGGAACGCGTCGGCGTCGACTTCGAGCGGCACGTTCGGGTTCACGTCCCCGTTCGCCTTGCGCACGGTGATCGTGAGCTCCATGGCGCGCTGCGTGACGATGCCCTGGCTCTTGGTCTCGGTGATCGTGCCCTGCGCGAAGTAGAGCGAAGGCCCGATCGTGACCTCGGCGGGAACCGGGAACTTCGTCGTGCGCCGCGGCGAGAGCTGCGCGTCGAGCCGCACCTGCCCGGTGGCGAAGTCCGCTTCGACGTCGGAGCGCGACGAGCCGATCGCGAAGCTCGAGCTGTCGCGGCTCGCGCCGGCGATGTTGAGGCTGATCAGCCCGAGGAAGCTGCGCTTGAGCCCGAAGGACGAGCTGCTCGACTGCGAGCGCGAGAAGCGCACGCCCTGCTCGGCGTCGAACTCACCCACTTCGAGGTCCATCGACACCGCGACGTGCTCCCACTCGTGCACCGTCGGCGTGACGAAGTTGATCAGCGACACCTCGGTCGTGATGAGGTCGGTGTCGTCGGCCACCGGGCGGCCGTCGTCGTCGAGCTTCTGGATCACGTCGGTCACGACCGTGATCTTCGTGTCCGACAGGCGCCGGGCCGTGTCGACCATGCCCTTGTCGAGCGCCGCCTGCGAACGCGCCACCGCACCGCCGATGGCCATCAACACGTCGCCGAAGGCCGGCCCCGCATTCGCGAGCTCGTTCGTCACGTCCGCGTCGAGCGCTTGCGGCGCCGTCATGGCGCCGACGGGCACGACCGCCGCCGTCACTCCACCGATCGGCGCCAGCGCCGTGCGCGCAGCCGCCGCCGGGCGGGTCGCTGTCGGACGCGTCGCCGTGCGCGTCGCCGCGCCGTCGCGAGCGGCGCGCGTCGCCGTCGCAGTCCTACGTCTCATCTGGACCATCTCACTGCTCCTTCGAATCTTCGTTGGTAAGCCAAAACTCACGCGAACAAGCGCCGCAGAGCGACGTCGCCCCAGCGGCGCTTGTCGAACACAAGTTGGAGGGGCAGGAGCCGCGTCTGGAGCAGCTCCCATCTGGTTCTCTCCACGCTTTCGGGCCGATTCGCGCCGAAAATCGCCGCCAAAGTCAGCTCGCCGGAGATCCCCGGCGGCAGCGGCGCCGCCACGGTCGCCACGAGCACGCCCAAGCGCGCGCGGAGCTTCTGCGCGGTGGCGCCGGCGAGCCCGGTAGCGGCGCGAAACGCCGCGGCGTCGAGCGCTTTGAGCGCGCGGAGGTCGGTCTTACCGGCCTCGGTGAGTCGCTTCGCCGTCGCCGGGCCGATGCCGCTGATCCAGTCGATCGGAACGTCGAGCGCCGACTCGGTCGTCGAACTCGGAAGCGGCGCGGTCGCGGCGCCAAGCGCGGCGCGCTCGAGCGCCACCGCGAGAGCGAAGGGCTGCGCTCCGTCGAGCACGTTGCGGGCGACCACGCGCAGCACGTACTTGCCCGGTGCGAGCCTCGGCGCATCGATGCGCTCCACGGTGTTCACGCGATCGGCGCTGCCCACCGCGCCGGGCGCGTGGTTGCCGCGCGCGACCACCTCGCCGAGCGACGTGAGGAGCGTCAAGTCGAGGTCGTTGACCAGCCGCTCGCCGGGCGCGTCGTACCACGCCAGCACCGCGCTCACCGCACCTTCCGACTTCAGCGCGAACTCCGCGGACCACGCGTCGCCGCTTCGCAGACCGCGCTCGCGTTCGTCGAACAGACGCAGCTCCGCGTCGGCGCGCGACGGGCTGCTCGCGTCGAGCTGCAAGCGTCCGAACCCAGCGACGTGCCGCGGCTCGAGCCGGTCGTCGATGCGCGAACGCACGGGCCCGGCGCCGAGGATCGCGAGCGCCTTGAGCGCCGCCCCCGAAGGCGCCGCGCCGCCGCGCGCGAGACTCCAGCGCTGGCGCAACACCGCGAAGAAACCGCCCGCGACGCCGGTCGCCGCCGACGTTCCGCCGTCGTACATGTAATGCGGCAGCGGGCTCGCGAGCCCCCAGCCCTTCGCACTCGTCGCCTGCGAGCGCGGCCCGACGATGTTCGTGCCGGGCGCGCACACGTCGGGCTTCATCCGGCCGTCCTTCGTCGGGCCGGCGCAACTGAAGAGCGCGATGCGATCGGGTTCCCCCGAAAGGGCGTCGGCGCGGTCGGCGCCGGAGCGAAAGCGCTGCGAACCGCCGTCGAGATCGCCCCACACCGCGCGCCAGCCCGCGCCCTGCGCGGGCCCCTCGACCGCGCCGACCGCGACCACGCTCTTCGCGGACGCCGGCGCGTAGAGCGAGCCCGAATCGACCACGCGGTCGCCGTCGCGGTCGCTGCCTTCGTTGCCCGCCGCGAAGACGATCAGCGCGTCGGGATTCTCGCGCAGGAACAGATCGCTCTCGAAGCAGTCGTCGGTGTAGTGGCCCGCGGCGGGATCGCCCCACGCATTGACGTGGAGGCGCGCTCCGTGCTGGCGCGCTTCACGGAAGAGCTCGCGCAGGTCGAGCGGCCGGCCGCTGAGGTAGTACGCGCCCGGAAGCGTCGCGCGGTGCTGGGCCTTGACGTCCGTGCGCTGCTCGAGCGCTTGGAACACGAGCTCGGCCGCCGGCGCGACCCCGCGGTGCACGCCGTTGCTGCGCGCGCCGTTCGAGAGCACGAGCCCCGCGATGTACGTTCCGTGGCCGCTGTTCACGTCGGCGCCGCCGTCGTTTCCCCGCGGGTTGTCGACGAAGGAATCCCACGACGGGTTGATCGGCCAGCTCGCGAAGTGGCGCACGCGGCCGGCGAAATCCGGGTGAAGCTCCGCGGCTTCGAGCGAGCCGCGGTCGAGGCCGGTGTCGGCGACGGCGACGACCTGGCCCAGGCCATCCGTGGCGTGGACGGCGTCGTCCACGGTTCCGGGCGCGTGCGGGTTCGAGGTGCTCGCCGGCGCCGCGCTCGAAATGCGGCCGATCGCCGCGGCGAGCGCCGAAGACGACGCCAGCTTCGGCGCGCGCGCCGGACCGACGAGCTTCACGCCGACGAGGTCGCGCAGCAACGCGGGATCGCCCTCGAAGCGCACGCGCAGCTTCGTGCTCGAGCTCGCGAGCACCTCGATGCCGAGTTGCGCGAGCTCGCGCTCGACGTCCACGCGTTGCTCGCGTTTGAAGCACACCAGATCCCACACGTTCGGCAGCGCGCCGGTCTCGCGCCGCGTCGATGCGTCGGGCGCAGCGACCGGCCGCGCGCACTGCTCCTCGACGTACGGCTGCGCGCCGACGACGAACGACGCTCGCGTCCGCAGCGTGTCGAGATCGACGGCCTCGGGGATGCGCACGCACGCGCCGTGCGGCGGCGCCCAGAAGAGCACTTCCACTCCGAGGTCGCGGAGGCAATCGCGCCAGCTCGGCGCGATCGGCCCGGCGAAGCGCACGAGCGTGTGCGGACCGGGCTCGAACTCGAAAATCCCCTCGGGAACCGGCACTTCGCGGCCGTGGACCCACACGTTCTCCGAAGTGAGCGCTTCGAGCGCGTCGGCGGGAACGCCGGTCGGCGGCGCCGCCGCATCCACGAGCACGAAGCTCGGATAACGCTCGACGAGCTGCACTCCGCCCTGCGTCAGCGCGGTTTCCGCAAAGGCGCCGTCCACCAAGTAGCGCACGCGATCCACCCCCTTCTCTTTGCGCGAGGTCCGTCTCTGCCGTCCCACTGTAGCGGTCCACCGGGAGAGCGCGCCGGACGACTCCTTCGACGCGGCGTCAACTCGAACGTCGCCGCGCCCGGACCGTGACCCGTGCGCTTCGTTAACGCCCGCGTCATGGCGCGTGGCGCCGTGTTTCGCGAGCTGTTGCAAGCCTCGGCAGCGAGTTCGCGGCCGCGCAGGCCGAGGAACTTGCATTGACGTCGCCCGCGCACGGCGAGGGTCGAGGCGCGCGCCGCGTGGACTCGAGCGAGCGCGCGAGGTACGACGACCGGCGCATGGATGTCCAACCGATTCATCAACTGGCAAGCGCGCTTCTATCGAGTCCCAAGCTCTTCGCGTGCGTGCTCGGCTCGGGAGTTTCGCGCGCGGCGGGGATCGCGACCGGTTGGCAGATCGTGCTCGACCTCGTGCAGAGGCACGCGGAGCAACTTGGCGAGGGCGGCGCGGCGGAGGCGGATCCGGCGCGGTGGTACTGGACGAGGTACGGCCATGAGCCGGACTACTCCGACGTCGTATCGAAGCTCGCGCCGACGACGGAACTGCGCCGCAACTTGCTCGAGCCGCACTTCA
>CALFYL010000263.1 GCA_937952135.1 uncultured Planctomycetia bacterium | reverse complement strand
CTCGATGGCGGCGAGGCCGAGAAGCGCATCGATGAACTCGCGCTGCGCGGCGTTGCACGACCGCGAACCGATTCGCGAGCCGGCGAGCCCGACGACGGGGCCGACTATCACGTCCGCGACGGCTGCACGTACTGGCGCAAGGTCAACTCGGAAGGCGCAGTCGATGTGCTGCTCGCGAACTTCAGTGCGTCGATCGTGCGCGAGGTCAGCAAGGACGACGGCGTCGAGGTGTTCATCGAGTACGAGATCAAGGCGCTGATCGACGGCAGGGAAGTCACGCGCATGGTCCCGGCGCGCGCGTTCCCCGCCATGAACTGGGTCGGGGAGATGCTCGGCGCGCGCGCCATCGTGGAGCCCGGCCAGGGACTGCGCGAACGCTTTCGAACGGCGATCCAGAAACTCAGCCGCGATTCGCTTCGGTCCGACACCGTCTTTGCTCACACCGGGTGGCGCAAGATCGAAGGCCATGGGTGGTGCTACCTGCATGGCGGCGGACCGATCGGACCGATCGGACCGATAACTGAGATAGGCGTATGCCTCCCGGGCGCTCTCGTTCCGTTGCGGTTGCCCTGGACGAACGATGAACTGCTGAACGCAGCGAGCGTGCGCGCGGTGCTGCGATTGGTGCGGGAGCTACCGGATCGGATTGCATTCCCGCTTGTTGGGTCGGGGTTCCGAGCAGCGCTAGGCAATGCGAGCTACTCGTTGTTCTTCGTGGGAACCACCGGCAACTACAAGACCGAGCTCGCGACGCTCCTACAGCAGTTCTTCGGGGTCGGGTTCGATGTGAAGCATCTTCCAGCGTCGTGGAGCTCGACCTCGAACTTCATCGAGCAACTGGGCTTCGTCGCCAAGGACGCCGTGCTGGTCGTTGACGAGTTCACGCCGACGGGATCCAAGGTTGACGTCCAACGCTTCTACCGCGAGGCCGAGCGAGTGCTGCGTGCTCAGGGCAACCACAGCGCTCGGGGACGACTGACCAGCGAGGCGAACCTCAAGGAATGCAAGCCGCCCCGTGGGCTGTACGTCGTGACGGGGGAAGACCTGCCACCCGGCGAGAGCCTGCTTGCGCGCTGCTGCGTGGTGGAGATCGACAAGGGCGAGGTGTCGTCCGAGTTGCTGACCACGTTTCAGACGGATGCGGCGGCGGGTGAATACGCGCGCTGCATGGCTGCGTTCGTGCACTGGATTGCTGGCCGCTACGAAGATGTTCAGCAGCGGCTGCGAGCCCGCATCGCCGAGCTGCGCTCGTCGGGCGAGTCGGACTCCCGCCACCGGCGGACTGCCTCGAACATCGCCGAGGTGACGGCGGCCGTCGAGGTCTTCCTCGAATTCGCGCAGTCGGTTCCGGGGGTGCTTGGGTCCCAGGAAGCCAACGACCTCCGAAAGGCGTGCTGCGACGCACTCAACGCGGTGGCGTCGGAGCAATCGGCCGGCCAGACCGGCCAGTCCCCGGCGCTGATGTTCGTGCAACTGCTCCAGTCCGCTCTCGGATCCGGCGCCGCGCACCTGCGCTCGGTGGACGGGGGCGTGCCTGACGGTGAGAACCCGGCTGCTTTCGGGTGGCGTCGAGAAGCCACGAGCCTTGTCGAGAGCGACTGGCGCGCCTCCGGCGTGTGTGCGGGTTGGATCGACGGCGACCGGGTCTACCTCGACGGCGCAGCGTCACTGAAGGCGGCGCAGTCGATGTCGGACGACTCGAACCGCATCCCCATCTCGGGGCGAAGGTTGGGAAAGCACCTGTTCGAGAAAGGGCTGCTCGCGTCCTCCGATCGTGCGACGGGCCACTTCACGGTCCGCCGACGAATCAACGGCGCGCTGCGTCGAGTACTGGAGCTGCGGCTGGGGGTGTTCACAGAAGCGGTCACAACGGTCACCGCGGTCAGCACCGCCCCTTCCGACCTCGTCCGTGGGGATTCCGATCGGTCAAAGGTGACCGATCTCGACGCCGTATCGGTCAGCGATCGGTCAACAGACCTGGCAGCGAACGGTCCGTGCGGCGCAGAGTGCCCGAACGGACCGATCGGACCGGTAATCGCGGAGAGGGGTGGCCCCGGCGGCGCGAATGCGCAGTCGCGTGACCTGGACGCGAGCGCGTGGGCCGACGACTTCGAGGACTTCGAGGGAGGAACGCGATGAGGACCACCACCTCCATCGTCTCGTTTACGCCCGCTCCCCCGCTCGACGTGGCGGACGGCTTGCTCGGCTGGCTCGATCTCGAAGTCGCCGGACTCGTGGTCATCCACGGCGTCGCGCTCCGTCGCTCTCGTCGCGGAGAGTTGGCGCTGTCATGGCCGGCCAAGAATGACTCGCTGGGCAATCGCCGCGCGGTGGTGCGTCCCCTCGACGATCGCGCGCGAGTCGCCGTCGAGCGCCAAGTCCTGCGCGAGTTGCAGCTCAGGAGGATCGCGTCATGAGCGCGCCCAACCCGGACTTCGAAGCCCGCATCTGCGCGCAGCTTGATCAACTGCAAACCAGCGTCGACGAACTGCGGAATCGACTGGAGGCCGTCGCGAAACAGAGCAAGTGTCGTGGCGTGCTGACCCCGACCGCAACGCCCGATGCCGTCGCGCCCGACCCGCTCTCACTGCTGACCGCGGCCGAGGTCGCCGAATTGCTTCAGATCGATGTGCGCACCCTGCGACGGATGCGGCACGAGCGCACCTTCCCGCGCGCCACGCGCATGGGGCGGTCGCTGCGCTGGAAGCGGAGCTTGGTCGAGCGCTGGCTGGAGGGCGGCAAGCGATGATCGCGTCTCGATTGGGCCGCGCCTACGGGCCGGGCAAGCTCGTCAAGGTGCAGCGCGGCGGCGGGCCGGGGCAGTGGGTGCTCACCTACACCGACGCGCGCGCCAAGCGGCATCGCGTGGCGTTGTCGACCGACAAGCAGGCGGCCGAACGGCGCCGTGCCGAGCTGATCCGCGCGCGCGACCTCGAACTCGCGGGCCTTGGGGCGGTCGAGGGCATGTCGATGGACCTGAGCGAGC
>CALFYL010000262.1 GCA_937952135.1 uncultured Planctomycetia bacterium | reverse complement strand
AGCTCTGCGCCGACAAGCCGACGCGCCGGCAGTTGCTCGAGCTCGTTGAGGAGCTGCGCAAGCTGATGGACCCCTCCCAGCCCTGAGACGCTCGAACGCTTCGACGACGGTGCGCTGCGCGCGCGTCAACCACGCGCGCCGTCGGTGTAGATTGCCTGCTCTACATCGCCTTCCCCATCCTCGCTCGCCATGCCCAAGTCGACAGCTCGCAGCTTTCGTCACCGCAAGTCCGCTCGCACGGCCCCGCGCCCCATGCGGCCGCTCTGAGCTCGGGCGGACATGCAGGACTACTTCCTGAGCTTCTGGAGCGGCGACAAGGACTGGGCGCACACGCTGCACGAGAACCTCGAGGCCCACGGGCTGGTCGGTTTCTTCTCCGAGGAGGACATCCGCGGCGGCAAGTCCTGGATCGACGAGGTGGAGCGCGCGCTCGACGCGACGCGACGTCTCGTGCTCGTCTGGTCGCCTGAGGCTGCCGTTCGGCCGCGCGTGCGCGACGAGTGGCAGGCAATCATCGGCAAGCGTCCTCAGTGGGCCGCCGAGGGCCGAATCGTCGCGGCGATGCACGCAAGGGCCCCGCTCCCGACCTACTTCCGGCGCGCGCAGTCGATCAACTTCACCGAGCCGAAGCAGTACGCGACATCGTTCGACGCGCTGCTCACCGCACTCGAGTTCATCGGCGCGCGACTGTCCACGTCGAAACTGCGTCAGCCGCCGATCGGCCACCCTCGACTGAGTCTTGAGCTGCGCGACGCCTTCGAGGAGCTGCTCGCTCCGCTCACGGCCACCAACGCGGTCTGCACGGGCTTCGAAGCGGAGCTCGGTCTCGACAAGAACACCGTAAAGGCCATGCCGAAGGACGAGCGCGCCAGCGCCGTGCTCGCGCTGGCTTGCATGCCGCCGCGGTCGACGCTCGACGGGGCCCGCGATGTGATCAAGCTCCTTCGCGACAACATCGACGCCGACGATGGTCGGTTACGCGGCTCGTTGAAACAGCTGGAGGCACGCCTCGCACGCTGGAAGCCGCCCGCCGCCGAAGACCCGCTCCAGCCCTATCTCCGCCGGCTCAAGGACGCGCACAGCGAGCTGCTGCCGTTCTTCCGCACGCGCGTGCAGCACGCCGGCCTCGGCCAGGTGTGCGTCCAGCTCGAACTCGTTCCAGAGCACTCGACGCTCGAGTCGACTCGCAACCTAAGCTTGCTCGACCTCCTGAAGCACGAACCGCGCCGCTGGGTAGTGCGCGGCGATCCCGGTGCCGGGAAGACCACGCTGCTGCGTCACGTGGTGTTCGAGAAGGCGGACCACTTCGATCTCCACGCGGTTCCCGTCTACCTGTCCGTCCGCGATCTCTTTGCTCAGCGAGGCGACGGTTGGGGGCGCGTGCGGGCGCACCTGGAGTCCCACGGCGAGGCCGCAGTGCTCGACGCGCTAGAGAGCGCCCGCACAGAGGGCCGACTCGTCGTTCTGCTCGACGGCCTCGATGAGATCGAAGACACCAAGCGCTCAGCGGCCACGAATCTGGTCTCGCAGCTCAGCGATGCCCTCGGCAGCTCGACGCTGGTCGTCGCGAGTCGACGGATCGGCTACGCGAAAGCGCCGCTGCCAGCGCCGTTCGTCGTCGCCGACGTCCAGAAGCTCGAGCACGCCCAGCAGGTGCGACTGCTCACCCACTATCTACGCCCCGAGGCTGCGCAGCGGCGCACGCCCTCCGACTGGGTGGACACACTGAACGGCAATGCGAGCCTCGCCGAAGACGCCGCCAACCCGCTGCTGCTGACGCTCATGGCGATCGTAATCAACGGCGGCGGCGCTCCTGGGCCGCGTCGCTCGCAGCTCTACGACCAAGTGCTCGCGAAGCTGCTCGCCGATGAGCACCACGAACCCTCGAGGCCGTTGCCACTCGTCGACTACGTGCGTGACGCGCTTGTCGATATCGCAGCTGAAATGACCCATCGCGGCGAGATCGAGTGTCCGCTCTCCGTGATGGAGACAGCGTTGCTCAAGGCGAACAAGCGCTGCGATGGCGTGCTGCTCGAGCCGTCAGCCTGGGGGGCCGCGCCAGGCGATTCGATCACTCAGGCCGTTCTCTCGCGCCTGCGGAGCTGCGGGATTTTGGGCCCGTATCGTGGGAGCGAACGCGATTGGAGTTTCTGGCACCGCAGCTTCCAGGAAGCGCTGACGGCCAAGAGCCTGCTCCAGTCCGGCGTGGACGCGGCCGTTGAGCGCGCGGCGAGCGTCGACGATCGGCTGAATCTCTGGGCCGAGGCATTCGCGTTCCTCGCGGGCGATGTCGAGCACCCAGACGAGCTGATCGCCAAGCTAGCCAAGACGAATCGTTCGGTTGCGCTGCGCGCCGTCGCTAGCGCCGAGAAGCTGCGCGCAGAGACGATCGAGGCCGTACTCGGCCTGACCGAGGACATCGAGGAGCGGGGCTGGCTCCTTGTGCTACTTGCAGACAAGCTCGGCAGCCTCGATTCCGCCGTGCGCCTCCTCGACCAGATCCGGCGCACAGCTGCCACGCCCGAGGACCTGTACTTCATCGACCGCGCCCTGCTCGCAATCGCGAACTCCGAGCCGAGCCTGAGCGGTGACGTCGCATTGCGGCGCGCGGCGCTCTTCGATCACCTAGCCAAGCCTTCGGGCCCGTTGTTCGAGACTGTGCAGACCTGCCAAGGTGAGCATCCGTGTTGGGCGCCCATCCCGGGGGGACAGTTCCGAATGGGCTCGGCTTCTGGCGGTTACAGAGACGAGCGCCCGGTTCATCGGGTCCAGTTCGAGCACGCCTTCGACTTGTTCCGCACACCGGTGACTCGCGCGCAGTACGCCAGGTTCGACCGGCGCGCAACGGTGACGCCCGGGAGGGAGCGTGAGCCGATGAATGAAGTCTCTTGGTACGCCGCGACCATGTTCTGTCGCTGGCTGGGCGCGCGGCTCCCGAGCGAAGCAGAGTGGGAGTACGCCTGCCGCGCGGGGACGACGACGGAGTACTGGTCCGGTAACGACGAGGGGGATTTGGCTCGAGTCGGCTGGTACGTCAAGAACTCAGGCAACCGAGTTCACCCTGTCGGCGAGAAGCCGGCGAACCCGTGGGGGCTGTTCGACATGCACGGCAACGTGTGGGAGTGGTGCGAGGACACATCGCACAGCGACTACAACGGCGCACCGAGCGACGGAAACTCGTGGGTCGACGAAGTTTCCTCGGGCCGCGGGTTCCGCGGCGGCTCCTTCCAGGTCACTGCCGAGTTCGTCCGCTCGGCGTATCGCGGCCGGAGCAACCGCTCGGCCCGATGGTCCAGCGTCGGCTTCCGTCCAGCCAGGTCAGTAATCACGGATTGACTTCACGACTTCAGCTCGTCCTAGCTCGAACGCGCGGGCCCGCTGTGAGCGCCGCCTCCGCCGCTCAACTCTTCGAGATGCTCCGAGCGGGCCGTAGCCCGACGTCGCGGGCGCGGTTGCGGCGGTCGTACCGAACGCGGAATGCAGAGCGCGCAAACTCTGCAGAGCTCTCCACCGACCCTCCGCGGATCACACTCCACTGATCGAGAGCGCCCTCCCACGCTCGACCGTCATTGGGCGCTCCCACGTAGTTCGGATGCCACACATCCTCACACCATTCCCACACGTTGCCATGCACATCGAACAAGCCCCAGGGGTTCGCGGGCTTCTCACCGACGGGGTGCAATGCGCCGGAGGAGTTCTCGTCGAACCAACCGACGCGGTCGAGGTCTTTCGAACTGCTGCCTGACCAGTACTCAGTCGAAGTTCCTGCGCGGCAGGCGTACTCCCACTCGGCCTCGGAAGGCAGCCGATAGCCGGCCTTGCCTTCGAGTCCCTCCCGCGCCGAGAGCTTGGCGCAGAACTCGCGCGCTTCGCTCCAGGTCATCTCCGTGGCGGGCAAGTCCTCGTGGCGTCTAAAGCGCGCCCACGATGCGTTGGGCGGCGCGTCGCCCATGACGGCGCGCCAAAGTTCTCGCGTCACCGGGTGCTTCGCGATCTCGAACGCTCCCACGCCGACCTTGTGATGTGGACGCTCGTCGTCATGCGCAGACCGGGCGCTGCCCATGAAGAACAAGCCTGCGGGCGCGCGCACCATCTCCAGCTTCGGCGCGACGCCGGCACGGCGAGGTGGCGCGCCTCCCGACGGGCCGGAGAACGTCCCACCGTGCTCGACAACGCGATCCAAGTGCGACGCAAGCTCGCCCAACTCGCGCGCCAGAGCAGCGAAGTGCTCCGCGCGCATCTTGCGCGGGTCCGCCGGGAGGCGCAGCCCTTCGAAGTTCGTGATCGTGATCGGCAACGCCGCGGGGTCGACGTCGGGGCCGAGTAACGGCACCAGCGGAAATTCTGGCTCCTTTCGCAGTCGCCGTCGTGCTGCCGCGATCTCGTCGAGAACCCAGTGAGAGAACTCTGTCCGAACGGCGAGCACGGCGAATGCGGAGCAGCGCGCGATGGCGGCGGGGACCTCCATCTCTGGACGACGCCCCTTGGCAATCGTCCCCGGAATCGCGGTGCACCAGACTGCAACTTCAGCGGCTGTGAGGCCGGCGGCGAGGCAGCGCGCGGCGTCACGGTCCTCGCTCGAGAAGCTCAGGAAGATCATGCGCGGGAAGGACGCAAAGGATAGCGGGCGACAGCAGCTCGACGGCCCGCGACAGACGCCTGTTGTTCACCAACGCACCGCATGAGCGCAGAGAACGCTTGCGGCGCGGTGGCGCTCTCACGGCGCTGGTCGCATCGCGGCGCAGGCCGGCGCCGCGCTTAGGCGCTCACTCCCGCTCCGCCGCCGCGATCCACGCGTCGAGCGAATCAGGGTCGTTG
>CALFYL010000261.1 GCA_937952135.1 uncultured Planctomycetia bacterium | reverse complement strand
GTTCGTGACACGCTGAGCTGGCCCGAACTCATCGAGGGCGTTCCCTTTCGCGGCCAAATCCAGCCGCTGTTCCACCGTCAGCGAGGCATCTACTGCCCGGCCGGCTCGGAGGTCGCGCTGAGCGTTCGAACCTCTCTGCGCGATCCGTACGGCGACGAGTTCTCCTCCGGCGCCAGCCTGAGTTACGCCATGGCTGGCGACGGTCTCGATTCGCGCGACAATCGTTCGGTGCGGCGTGCGATGGAGCTGGCGCTCCCGCTCGTCTACTTGCACCAAGTTTCGAGCGGTCCGCCGGCGCAGTTCGTCGTTGTGCATCCGGTGTGGGTCGTCGGTGAGGACCGCGCCGCCGCTCGCTTTCGTATCGAGGCGCTTCCGAGCGCCTCGCAAGTGGGTTGGAGCGGTTTGTCGGCGGCGCCGATCGTCAACGAGGCCGACGACTTCTCGCAGCGCATCCAACGCGTCTATGCGATGCGTCGCGTGAAAACCCGGCTCCATCAAGCCGCCTTCCGCGAGCGCGTGCTTCGCGCCTATCAGCGCCGCTGCGCCGTGTGCCGACTCGGCCACGATCGCCTGCTCGACGCGGCTCACATCACGCCCGACTCGGAAGCGCTCGGCGAACCGATCGTCTCCAACGGCCTATGCCTGTGCCGCCTGCATCACGGCGCCTTCGACCTGGGCTACTGGGCGCCGGAGCCAGATTCACTGACGATTCGCGTTCGGCGGGAGATCCTCAAGGAATCCGACGGGCCGATGCTGCTCCACGGCTTGCAGGCGTTGCACGGATCGACGTTGGTCCCGCCGCCACGCACCGCCGATCGTCCCGATCGTGAGCGGCTCGAAACACGTTGGAGAAAGTTCTTGGCGACGGGCTGAGCGATCGAGACGCGCTCGCCGCGGGCAGCGAGCCTCAGGGAGCCTCGCAACGCATGTGCGCGGCTCGCGGGCACCCTTCCACCCAGACGAACGCGATGGCGGCGCCGACTCGCGAGGAATGGATTCGCGACGCTGCGCAAATAGGCTCCCCCGGCGGCGGCGTCCGAGCACATTGGAATCGAGGGAGACGGAGGGGATGCTGGGTTCGTGGAGTGGACCGAGATCTACACGCGCGCGGCGCAGGGTGAGCACGCGGCGCGCGAGAGGCTGTTCGAGCGCGCCGCGCCGCGGCTGCGCGTGTACGTCGAGCAGCGTTTGGGGCGTGCGCTCGCGCGGCGCGTGGAAGTCGACGACGTGCTGCAGGAAACGGCGTTGCGCGCGTTGGGCGGGATCGCGGCCGGCAAGTTCGCGGGGGAGGGACCTTTCCTCGCGTACCTGTGCAGCATCGCGCGCAATGTGCTCGCGGACATCGCGCGCGCGGCGCGGCGACAGCGGCGGGGAGACGGAGCGAGCGCGCTCTCGCTGGTGCGTTCGGACTGGAGCGCGAGCGGCGCGATGGCGCCGGCGGATGCGAGCGGCGGTCCGCTGACGAAGGCGCTGCGTTCCGAGTCGCGCGAGCACCTGCTCGCGGCCTGGCGCAAGCTCTCGCCCGAGCACCGGCGCGTGATCGTGCTGCGGCAGTTCGAAGCGCTCTCGGCGCGCGACGCCGCGCAGCGCATGGGTTCGAGCGAGCAAGCGGTGCACGCGCTCTTTCGCCGCGCCCTGGGCCGCTGGGGCGAGGAGTTCGAGCGCCTGGACCGCGCCACTTCGAGCTGAAACGCTTCGTTTTTCGCGGATTGCGCGTCGAATAGCTCCGCGCGCGACGCTCCGAGGGGCAACTAGACTCGGAAGGAGCCCGCGATGACCCAGAACGAAACCGCCGACCTCGTCGACCAGCTCATCGCCACGTACGCCGAGCGCGTCGCGCGCGGCGAAGCGCCGCGCCCCGAGGAGCTGATCGCGCGCGCGCCGCAGCACCGGCTCGAGCTCGAGCGCTGCTTCCGCATGCTCGAGGGCGCGCCGCCGACCGAGACCGGCGCACTGGCGCGCGACGTCGTCCTCGGCGACTTTCGACTCGGGCGCGAGCTCGGCCGCGGCGGCATGTCGGTGGTGTACGAGGCGGAACAACTCTCGCTGGGCCGCGCCGTGGCGCTGAAGGTGCTGCGCCACCACCTCACGCTCGAACCACGGCACGTCGAGCGCTTCCAACGCGAAGCGCGCGCCGCGGCGAAGCTCGCGCACGAGCACGTCGTTCCGATCCACGCCGTCGGCGCGCACGACGGGCACGCCTTCATCGCCTTCGAGCTCGTGCGCGGCCCGACGCTCGCCGGCGCGATCGCAACACTGCGCGGGAGCGGCGCGCGGCCGACGACGGACGACCTCGCACGCGCCAGCGGCGCCGTCGAGCTCGCGCGTTGCGCGAGCTACTCCGCCGCGTGCGTGCAGCTCCTGCGCGGCGTGTTCGAGGCCGTCGAGTTCGCGCACGCGGCGGGAGTGATCCACCGCGACCTGAAACCGTCGAACATCCTGCTCGACGCGCGCGGCAAGCCGCTCGTCGCCGACTTCGGGCTCGCGAAGGACATGGGCCAGGCGTCGCTGTCGATCACCGGCGAGACGCTCGGAACGCCGCACTACATGTCGCCCGAGCAGGCGGGCGCGCTCTCGCACCTCGTCGACGGCCGCACGGACGTGTTTTCGCTCGGCGTGACGCTGTACGAGCTGCTCACGCTCGAACGGCCCTTCGAGGGCGACACGCTGCAGCAGCTCGTCGAGCGCATCTCGACGCTCGAGGTCGCCAACCCGCACGAGATCGCGGCCGACATCGAGCGCGGCCTCGGCGACGTGGTGCTCAAGGCGCTCTCGAAGGATCCCGCACAACGCTACGCGACGCCGCGGGCGTTCTACTCCGACCTGGAGCGCGCGCTGGGCGGCGCACAGACGAGCGCGGCTCCGACGGCGGGCTTGGGCGCGTTGATGCAGCGCTACTTCGACGCGCGCGTCGCGGGCGCGCCCTTCGAGTACCGCAGCAGGGCGACGCTCTTCGGGTTGCCGTGGCTCCACATCGCAGTGGGCGTGCGCCATCCGAAGACAAGGCAACCCGTTTGGGCCCGGGGGGTGATCGCGGTCGGAGATTTCGCGATCGGGGGCTACGCCGCCGGAAAGCTCGCGATCGGCCTCCTCGCGCTCGGCGGCATCTCGATCGGCGTGGCGAGCCTCGGAGCGATGACGTTGGGCGTCGCCGCAATCGGCGGGGTCGCCGTGGGTAGGGATGTAGCAGGCCTTATGGTCGCGGGCGAACGCGGCGTGGGGTTGTTTGCCCAATCGGTCTCGAACCCGCGCGAGACGAGCACATTGATGCTCAACGATCAGGCGCTTCAAGGCCCAATGCTGGCCTGGATCACAAGCATCGCCGCCGCCGTGCTGTCGCTGACGATGACCCATGGGCTGTGGCGCAAGCGCGCGACGACGGTCGCCGCCGCTCGGGCGGTCGACGTCGTCGCGCGAGGCGCGATGCCGATCCTCTGCCTGGTGCCCGCGGCGCTCTACGAGTTCGGCGCGCGGCCTCCGTTCATGGCGATCCTCGGCTATTTCGGCGCAGTCTCGGCGCTCGGCTCGCTGCTCCTGCGGAAACTCGTCGCGACGAACGGCGCGGCCAAGCAGGTTTGAGCGCGCGCGCGCCGCCGCGCAGGGTTTTTTTGCGCCGGCGTGATGGAGCCGCGCGTTCGATTTCGTGTTGGGGGCGGAGTCAACCCATGAACCAACACACAATCCGCATCCTCTCCCTCACGTCCCTTCTCGCGCTGAACGGCTTTGCTGCGGCGCAAACCACTTCGCGTCTGAGCGAAACGCTGCAAATGCAGCAGCCCGGCAACGCCGACAGCGGCCGCGCCTACGTCTCGGCCGATGGCCGCTACGTCGCCTTCGAGAGCGAAGCCGACAACCTGGTCGCCGGCGACACGAACGGCGTCAGCGACGTCTTCATCCGCGACCTCGTCGGCGGCTGGCTGCACCGCGTCAGCATCTCGACCGGCGACGTGCAAGCCGACGGCGCGAGCGGCGTCCACGGCGTCGCCGTGTCGGCCAACGGCGATTTCGTCGCCTTCGCGAGCCGCGCGAACAACTTCGTCGCGGGTCACACGGGCGCGTTCAACGACATCTTCGTGCGCGACCGCGGCTTCCACCGCACGGCGTGGGTGAGTGTGAACAAGGACGGCGTCGAGGCGAACGGCGACAGCGAGTGGCCCTCGATCTCCGCGGACGGCCGCTACGTCGTGTTCCAGAGCACGGCGAACGACCTGGTCGCCGGCGATGCGGCCTGGACCGACGTGTTCGTGCGCGACACGGTGGCGAACACGACCACGCGCGTCAGCGTCGATCCGCAGGGCGGCTCGGCGAACGCGCACGCCATCGTCGGCGCCGGCGCGATCTCGGCCGACGGGCGCTTCGTCGTCTTCTCGAGCGTCGCGAGCAACCTCGTCGCCGGCGACACGAACGGCATGGGCGACATCTTCGTGCGCGACATGCAGAGCGGCACGACGCAGCGCGTGAGCCTCGGACTCGGCGGAGCGCAAGCGAACGCGATGTCGTACCAGCCCGCGATCTCGGCCAACGGCCGGCACGTGATCTTCCGCAGCGACGCGTCGAACCTCGTCGCCGGCGACACGAACGCGATGGGCGATGTGTTCACCTTCGACCGCAACACCGGTGTGACCGAGCGCGTGAGCGTCGCCTCGGACGGGACCCAGGGCAACTTCCTCAGCGGCCTCGACGCCGTCTCGATCTCGCTGGACGGCCGCTTCGCGTGCTTCGCGAGCTTCGCGACGAACCTCGTGCCTTTCGACACCAACAACATGCCCGACGTGTTCGTGCACGACTCGCTGACCGGCGTCACGGAGCGCGTGAGCGTCCATCTCGCCGGCGCGCAGAGCAACGGCGCGTGCGAAGGCGCGAGCATGTCGCGCGACGGCCAAGTGATCGCGTTCTGGAGTTCGGCCACGACGCTCGTCGACGGTCCGAGCGGCGGATCGCGCCACGTCTACGCGCACAACCGCGCCGACTTCGACGTCGTGGGCTACTGCACCGGGAGCCAGTCCGCGAACGGCTGCACGTCCGTGATCTCGGGCCTCGGCTTCCCCACCGTGAGCGGCAACGTCGAGCTCACGCTCCTCGTCACCGACATCGACGCGGGCCGCCAGGGGATGATCTTCTACGGCATCGACAACACCGCGTTCGCGCCGACGCCGTGGGGCTCGGGCTTCCTGTGCGTGAAGGCCCCGCTGCAGCGCACGCCCATCCAGACGACCTTCGGCGAGCCGTTCTCGTGCGCCGGCGAGATTCTCCTCAACTGGAGCGACTACATGACCTCGCACCCGTCGGCGCTCGGCAACCCGCTCCAAGTCGGGAAGCACTTCTACGCGCAGGGCTGGCACCGCGATCCCGGCAGCCCGAACCACGGAGCGCTCTCCAACGCGCTGGCCTTCGCCGTGCAACCTTGATCGCACGCTGAAGCCCCGGACGTCTTCGCGCCGCGCCTGCATCGGTCCAGCCGGACCTCAGGCGCGGCGCGCTTTCGCGGGCTCACCCGCGCGAGCGAAACGGCTCGAGCATCTGCGCCACGTAGCCGTGCGGCACGGGCTCGGACGCGCCATAGCGCTCGGGAAAGCGACCGGGATCGAAGTAGGTGCCGAACGCGAGGTCCATGAGCGGACTGAGGTTGGCGAAGTTGACCTCGCCGCCGCGTTCGGGCTCGTGGTGCCAGTGGTGCAGCCGCGGCGCGCCGAGCAAGTAGCGCAAGGGGCCGGGCATCAACGACACGTTCGAGTGAATGTAGAGCGCCCAGAGTCCGCGAAAGACGGCGAAGCCGGCCAGCGTGTTCAGCGGAAACCCGAGCGCCATCAGCGGCAGGTTCTCGACGAGCCGCGTGTAGAGGTTGTCGAACGGGTGTTCGCGGTGCGCGGCGAGCCAGTCGAGCGCGGGCGCGGTGTGGTGCACGCGGTGAAAGCGCCAGAGGAATCGACTGCGGTGCTGAAGGCGGTGCGCCCAATAAATGGCGCAGTCGCTCAGCGCGAGGACGAGCACGACCTGCGCGGCGAACGGAAGGGAGCGCACGAACTCGCGAAAGCCTGCGAGGGGCAGCTCGCCCACGTAGCGCTGCGCGAAGACGAGGGCGGCGACGACGGGCGCGCTCCACAGCAAGTACTGGCCGAGGAAGAACAGCAGGTCGGTGCCCCACTCGGCGCGGAGCACGCGTTGACGGTGCGCGGGGAAGACGTGCTCGAGCGGCAGGAACACCACCGTGAGCAGCGCGAAGGCGTAGAGCGGGTCGAGCAGGGTGCTCACGGCGCTTTCGGGGTGCTGCTCGCCGCTGTGTCGTCGGCTGCCGGGCCGCTTGTCGGCGCGCGAAGCGGGCTCGGGAACTTGGAGCTCGGCAGGTAAGTGGGGTCGATCCGACGCAGCGTGGGACTCCCGCTCGACGCGGCGGAAGGAAACGGCGTGGGCCCGTAGAGCAGAGGTCCGCCGAACTCGATCGGAACCGGGCTCTTCGAGGAGAACAGCCAGTTGGATCCGCGCGCGGGCGCCTCGGCCTCGCTCACGTCTTCGGCTTCCGCAGCTGCTAGTTCTGCGCCAGCAGCTTCGGTGCTCGGCGCGGCGTCGAGTTCGACCGGCATCGACTTCGACGAGAACAGAAACGCCTCTCGAGGCTCGACCGACGGCGCCGGCGCCGCGAACACGGAGTTGTCCGGCCGCTGGACCGTCGGCTCGAGCGCACCGGCCGGCGCCGCTCGTCTCGCCTGCCTCTGGGCCGTCGCGACGAGGTACGCCGAGACCAGCAACGCCACCGTCAACGCGACGACGCGCGCCGCCCACCCATCGAGCCTTCGAGCCGAGTTCGCCATGAAGTTGTTCCTCTTGCTTGTGAAGTTCCGCCCGCGCGGGCCTTGGCTGTTGCGACAGTTCGCTTCCGAACACTCGACGTGTGCGGGGACGCATCGCGATCGCGCGACTTCGCGGCCCGAACCTGCCCCCGAGCCGTCGCACGCGACCGCTGCCACGACCGCGCGCGCCGCACGTGAGCAAACCCCGCTCCGCGCTTCGCCGAGCGGCGCACGGCGAGCCGGCGGACGAAGCGCCCTCGCCACTCCCCCGCAGCCGCTGGCGTCCGATTCCCCCTTCGCCTGAACCCGTCCGACGGGCCGCGGCATCCACGCTGTGGAGGTCATCGATGACGCCCCTGCCGACCCGAACACTCGTCGATCGAATCGAACCCGCTCTGTTCGGCGCGCTTGCGCTCGCGTTCGCGGACCGCTCCGCCGCGGCGCAGGTCCAAACGACGCGCGTGAGCGTGTCCTCGAGCGGTGCTCAAGGCTCCGAGGACAGCCTCTACCCAAAGCTCTCGGCGGACGGGCGCTACGTCGTGTTCGAGTCGGCCGCGCCGGAGCTCGCGCCGCCGGACTCGAACGGCG
>CALFYL010000260.1 GCA_937952135.1 uncultured Planctomycetia bacterium | reverse complement strand
GATTGGCACGACGGCATCGACCCGGGATCCATGCCCAACTTCGGCGACCAGCTCGCTGAGGTCGTGAAGTATCTGCCAGGCGGCGGCGGCGCCGGACGGCGCAGCATCGTCGGATGGATCTCCGGAGCAAGTGGACGGATGCCCAGCGGAGGGCCTACGACCGGCCGCCGCGGCTTCGGTGCTGGCGTTCCGGGGCGCACGCCCGGACGTCGACCGGGCGCGTCGAGAATTGGCGCGCACGCAAGACTCGAGCGGGAGTTCGACTCCGATCCGCGCTCGGCAGATACCCGTTGGGCCGACGCCAACCGACACTATGAAGTAGAGTCTGCGGCTGATCCGAAGCCCGTTGAAAACTTACTTAACGATAGTAGCGCCGAGGTGCGGCAGGCGCAATCAGAGTGGCAAGGTCGCCAACACGAAAGGGAGAGCACCCTGAACAGGGAGATGCGCCTCTACATTCTACGGAAGGCAGCGCCGGCTAAGCAGACGACCGAGCCGGCCGGCCCATCAGCGCCAACTGAGGAGGAGGACCCGGACCTTCCGAAGGTCGCTCAACCAAACCCCTTTGATGATGGCGGCGGGCCCGTCGACCCACGCGTACGGGGTGGGCGCGAGGCGATGCCAAATCCGGAGGGCGGCACCCCAATCGATCCACGAATACGGGGATCTAGAGAGGCCAACACAGGCGGGCCGGCTGGACCGTCAGCGCGCGTAGCGTTGCCAGACCCAGAGGGCGACGGGCCGGTCAATCCCTGGTCCTATGCCGCCGGCGCCACGGTGCGACGGCGCAGTCGGTGGGGCGACTACTACCCGAATCCTGAGGACGATCTAGCGCCCGATGGTCCCTCGCTCCAAACGCTGCGGGCGCTCAACGCGGGGCGCAGCGCTCGATGACGTGGAGCAGAGGTGTCGGTTCTCCTTCTCGCTGCGCTCTGACGCCGTCCGTCCCGACGATCGCGATCGCGCTCCTCGCCAGCGCCTGCGCCCCGGCACGCACGCCGCGCGTTGACGCGCGCGACGTCGCCGCGGACGTGAACGGGGAGCCCATCCTCTGGTCCAAGCTCGAACCGAACATCACGCGCGTTCTCGACGAGATCGAAAGCTCTTGCAAGCTCTCGCTTGGGAAAGTGGACGCGTGTGGCGATCGCCGAAGGCGGGAACGCATCGCCGATCACGAGGCTCTGGAGGACGCGATCGACGACGAGCTCGTCCGCCGCGAGACCTCCTCATTGGGAATATTGCCCCAGGACGGGCGGACGCTGCGTGAGCGCTTCCGCGAGCAGGTCATACTCCCTAAGGTCGAAGTAACGGAAGTGGACCTGCGGGCAGCATATCGAACTCTCGACGACTTCTGGCCAGAAGAAGTACGCGTGCGCGTGGAGCGCTGCGCGCGTGTCGAGTTCATGTTCCGCTGCCGAGAGAAGCTACTGGCCTTCCGGTATCGATGGATCGTCGGCTTGCCACCTGTATGCCCGGACAGCGTGATGCGCTACCGCCCGCCGGGCGAGTCCAATGTGTGCGCGCGTCTGCCGCAGGAAGTCGAACCTGATGTATGGGCGACCATCGAGGCGGCTGGCCCAGGTCGTGTGACGTTGCCGTTTCTGACGTCTCGTGGCTACGCAATCGCTCAATCTGTGGGCGGACCACGACGGCCCTCGAGCCCGGACCTGGACGAATATTTTCGTGATGCGATCGTCCACGAGCAACTACAGCGCCTCGAGCGAGGGCGTCTGCGTGAGCTTCGTGTGAAGTACAGCGTGCGGGTCGCCGCCCCGCGACGGTAGCTGCCCTCTGCACGAGAGCTGGCCATTCAGTGGATCGAGCGGACTGCTGCAATACTTCTGGCGCCTGGCCGCGCGCTCGTTCTGGAGGAGCGCCCGGCGGCCGATCACGGGGACGACGCGCCCGTCCACCTCGGCGTGTACGGGCTCGCGGATGGCTTCGTCGAACGAAACCCCACTGATCTTGGTCAGCAGCTCGATGCGCAGCGGCTTCATGCCGAAGCGGTACGCGGGCCCCTCTGAGCCGAAAGTGCCGGCGTCGACGCCGTGCGGACCGACGGGCGCGCCGAACGCGTCGAGCGCTTCGAGGACCTTGGCTGAGTTCACAGGGTTCGCGCGCACCAGAACATCGAGGTCCTCCGTCGCGCGCGGTCGTCCGTGGACAGCCATCGCCGAGCCGCCGACGAGAACGAACTCCGCACGCGCGTCGGCGAGGGCGACGAGGAGATCGCGAAAATCGTCGGGGAGCTCAAGGCGCGACATGATCGGGGATGTAGACCTCACCGGGGAGGGACGCGCGCTGCGCGCGCCCCGACGGCGGGAGCGGTTGACCCGTGACCAGCCACGCCGCGCGACAGAGGCGCGTCATCGCGGTCAGACGCTCCGACACGGTCTCGCCAGCATGAAACGCCGCCGGTGCATCGAGCGAGGCGATCCGCTCGACGACCATCCCCCGCGCTCGCCTCGCCTTGGCGCGTTCTCGACGGTCCGCCTCCGACATTCTCTCATCATAGCGCGGCGCGACGACGCGGCGAAGGGCGCGCCAATCGAGGATCGCGCTCGGTCGCGTTCCGACCAACGCCTCGGGCGAGCGCCGCTCTGTGAGCCTCCTGCGCCGCCGCTCGGCGGCCCAGAGAGCGTCGCGAGCACCGTGGGCGCAAAGCTCAGGGGCATGTCGCGGGTCCCACCCGCCGGAACGACGGCCATGATCAAGTGCACGCCAAGACACCGAGCCTTCCGCCTTGCCGCATCGTGCGGCGGCGCGCTCTGCGTCGCGGTCGCCGTGTCGGCCACGACGAGCACCGCCGGAGACGCAAGCGCACAACAAGCCACAGACGGAGGCGCGCGAGACTCCGCTCCCGCGGACGCGAGCCGCGCCGCATGTTCCTTCCAGGCGAGCGGTGCGGCGACGAGCCACGGGGCGTGCAGCGTTCGCATCATCTTCGAGGTCGGACGTGACGGCTCGGGGCACGGCGACGGTTTCGCGATCGTTGCCAGCTCCGCCGAGATCCATTCGGCAACCGCATGGCTGCGATTCATGCGCGGACCAAGCAGCGGCGCTGCCACTCCGGGTAGCTACGGCAGCGCAACGCTGCCATTCGTCGGAAAGGCCACGATCGTCGGCGCGAACGGGATCGAGTGGTTCGGCAACGCGGGACTCCAGGGCACGTTCCGACTGAGCCTCACGAGCGCCCGCCGCTTCCGCACCGAAGCGGGCACGTCGCTCGAGCTGCACGGCACGTTGGAGCTCGAGCTCCCTCCCGCGAACCTCATGGCCAGACACCCGAGCGCGCCCCCGCATCCACCGCTGATCTTCCGCGCGTCGTTCTAGCTGGCGAGTGTCGCGATCGAGCACGCTCGCGCTCGACGACTCGCGCCACATCCTCGCCGCGTCGCGTGGCGCGTCCTCGGCTGCTAGAATCCAAGGCGGTCGGTGAAGGGGGTAGTCTTGAAAGTACGGCGCAACAAGTCTCGCTCGATCGTCGCGTTGTTTGCGTTTGCGGCCGCGGGCGCCGTGTCGGCGCTGGTTGCTGCCTGCTCGTCGTCAGATGGGACGACGCCTGCCGTGGAGGCTGGGACAAACGAGACCGGCACGCCCGAGCCGACCGAGGACGCCGGCGCGCCCGATGTCCTGGGCGACACGCTCGGTGCGCCGTGCAACCCCGTCACGCAGGACTGCGCGGACCCCTCGCTTCGATGCCACGTCGTCTTCGTGGGCGGCGACTACGTGACGGCGTGCCAGCCCCCGTGGAAGCCGCCGGGCGGCGGTCCGCTGCACGCGGAGGGCGAGGTCTGCAACCGACTGAAGCCCGGTCTCGATGACTGTGTCAACGGCTCGTATTGTATCAAGATCGCCCGCGACACCGCCAAGACCGCGTGTCTCCGCTTCTGCGCGAAGGACTCCGACTGTGCACCCGGCGGCAAGTGCGCCGTCCACACGACGTCCGGCCCGAGCTTCGGGCTCTGCTGGAAGGCGTGCACGCCGTTCGGCACCGAGTGCGGCAGCGATACGTGCGCGTGGCCCCACTACCACATCGACGGCGTGAGCACCTTCGAGTCTTGTCGTGAGGTTGCCTCCGGCGCGGTCGGCGACACATGCAAGCAGCCCTACGACTGCGCCGCAGATATGCATTGCCAGGGCGGGCTCAACCTCGTGTGCACTGCCATGTGCGACGACTCGCATCCGTGCGACGGCGGCACGTGTAGACCCGATCGGGGACTGCCCAACAACGCCGGAGTCTGTCAGTGATGAATACCTTCGAGCGGAATCGCCGCGCCAGTCGCGAGGCTCACCTCGAGTCGTCCGCGGCGCTCGCCTCGGGCGTCGACCCACGCGACGCGCGGCGCGCGAGCCGACGCGTCGCGCTCGAGCTGCTCGCCCGCGATCCCGACCTCGCGCGCCTCGCGCAAGTATCTCCCAGCTCCTTCGTCCGCGCCGCCCGCAAGGCGGGACTACAAGAAGCCGACGCCAACGACTCCGAGCTCATTCGCGACATCGCAGAGCTCGCCGACCGCTACGCCCGCGCAACGGGCGTCGGCGCCAGGATCCCCACGAGCACCGGCGGCGTCGGTGGCTCTCGGGGTGCGCCCGGTCCACGAAAGCCTCGCGGCATCCCCGAGGGCCTCGACCCGCGCAGCGGCGGACTCCGCGACCACCTCGGTGGCGGCGGCCTCGGTCGGGGCGGAGACGGCGGCCTCGGCGGATGGGATCGCACTGCCAAGTATCTGCCGGGCGCGAGCGACGGGCGCGGCGCGCTCATCGATCTCGCGCCGCCAGACAGGAACGTACGCTCCATCATCGGGCCCGGCGACGCTGGTGATCTCGACGAGCGCATCGACGGCGTGCTCGATGCGCTCGGACTCCCTCCCCAGCGCCGCAACCGCAGCGCCGTCGACGAGGCCCAGAGTCGAAAACGAAACGTCGGTGAAGCCCAGCTCCCAATGGGCGCGTGGAATCGCGTCAATCCGGGTGAGAGCGTCAGCGAAGACCCTCAATCGCCGAGCGGGCGCGGGGGGAGCGCCCCGGCGGCAGGTGCTGCTGGTGAGAACGTCATCCTAGATGCTGGTGGCTATCGACTTGTGGTCGGGACAAAGCAGGCGGGCGCAGCGCTCGTCGGAGGCACGGTTGGAGCGGCTGGGGGGGCGGTGCTCGGGGCGCGCGGCGGAGTCATCGGCGCGTTGATCGGCGCCGGCGTGGGCGGCTTCATCGGGTTCAACGTGGGCTACCTGGGCGGAGGCTTAGCAGACCGAATCGACAAGCACAGGCCGTCGGACGACGACTCAGGAACCGGCCCGGCCGGGCCACGCGCCCTGAGCTATCGGCCGGCGGACGATGGAACCGGACCTGTGGCCCCGTCGGCGGCGGGGCGGGCGGCACCCTCGACTGCGCTCCGCGCCGATGTGATGCCGACTCCGGACGGTGACGGTCCCCCCGGTCCGTGGTCACGCTTCGGCCGCTACGGAAAGCCCAGTCCCGATGATCCCAACCCCGGCGGGCCAGCCGGCCGCCTCGCGCATCGGGCGTCGTGAGGGTGGCAGAGGGCGACTCATTCCAGAAGGCCCGCGCTGAGGTGCACCTACGGCGCGCATGGCTTTATCCCGCCCAGTGGGCGGTCTTGTCGGCGCTCGTTGCCATTCCGGCACTGGTGGATCCGGGGCCGTACATGCTCTGGTGGGTCGTCTGGTACGCGGCCATCGTGGCGGCGGGCTTCGCGCTCGAAGTCCTACGTCGTCGCTGGCCCCGTGTGCACCAAACCGACGTGCGCGCAGACCGTGCCGGCCTGCATCTGAGCCGACAGCTTCTCGTGAAACGGGATGCGATCCGAGCGGCTCATGTGCATCGAGCGGGACGGGTTTTCGTTCGGCTCGTCGAGGGACATCGGCCGATCGACGTCTTCGTAGACGGCGCCGCGGAGGCCGACCGACTCATCGCCGCCCTAGGGCTTGCACCTCCCCAGACAATCGTTCGCCATCGTGTGTCCGATGGGACGGCGCGCCAAGTTCGCATCCGCGCAGCAGCCATAGTTGCAGTCGCCGCGACTCTATGCCTGCCGCTGTTCTGCGTATTGGTTTTCGTCGGGGTCGGTGCGGCAGCCGCGGGCGCAGCCATCCTCCTCGCCGTGTATACGATCGTGATTCTTCGTTTGAACCTTACGCTCTTTGTGGGAGCCGATGGTCTACGCGTGCAGCGGCTGCTGAGCGCGTCTCGCTTCTTTCACTACGCGGACATGGCGTCGATCACGAGGGATGGGCCGAACCTGACTCTACGCTTGAGGGATGGACGGACGCTCACGATATCGGCGGGCGCGACGGGAGCCTTCACACGAGCGCTCCTGGGCACCGACATCGAGTATGAGATCGACGGGCTCGTGCGGCACGTCGCTGCGCGAATCGACGCGCAAGGAACGGAGGGGGCACCTCACATCCGCGAGGCGCTCGCCCGCGGTGAGCGTCAGACCCAGGACTGGCTCGAGGCGCTTCGTGGCTACTCCAACGATCGCACCACGTTCCGAACGCTCGCGCCGCCGCCGGACGCCTTCTGGGCTGTCGTCGAAGACTCGACAGCACCGGCTACGGCCCGCCTGGGTGCGGCCGTCGCGCTCCACCCTGAGCTCGACGACGACGGGCGCCTGCGGCTTCGTCTGGCCGCCGCGGCGTGCGCGGAGCCGCGCCTTCGCCTCGCGCTGGAGCGTGCGGCCCGCGGCCTCGACGACGCCGCGCTGGCGGACACCATGGACGCGCTCGACGACGAGATCGAGCTACGCCGCTCAACGTGACGGGACGCGGCGGTTGAGCGCTGATTCGCTGATCTGTTCATGGATCTGTCCGACAAGGCCCCGCGCGAACGCAAAGTGCCTATCGCGAAACCTCGCCAACGCGCCAATCACCCCACGACTCGCGACAACGCCACCTCGCGACTTGACGAAAAAAAA
>CALFYL010000259.1 GCA_937952135.1 uncultured Planctomycetia bacterium | reverse complement strand
ACCTCGTCGCGGGCGAGCGCATCTACGGCCAGTTCTGGTCGCGCGACCCCGCCGCACCGGGCGGCACGAACCTGACGCACGGCCTCGAGTTCACGATCCTGCCGTAGGCGGCGGCCGGGGCCCCAGCAGAAGCGGGCTGGGGGCGCCGGGTTGCTCGCCTGGAGCGTCGCCTGTTCCCCGCCGACAACGGGTCGCGAGGTTCGGCGGATTCCTGAAGCTCCCCGGGGAGCCACGGACACCAGCACGAGGCGCACGGGCCGATCGACGCCGATTCGCGGACCGGTGGCCGCGCGGTTCCTTCTGCTGGCTTCGTTCTCGACGACGTCCCGGGCCGAGCCACGCCGCTGCCGGGCGAGTTTCTTCGCTGGGGGGATATGAACGCTGAGGCGCAATCTAGGGAAACGCTGCTCGACCAACTCCGCAGCGGCTGCTATCGCTCGACCCGCAACTGGCACGACGCCGAGGACCTGGCCGCTGGAATCGTGCTGGAGTTTCTCCGCCGCGCGGCAGCCACTGGCGAGGACGTGCGCAATTGCGGACGCGGACTGGCGCCGCTGCTCCTCCACCGTGCGCGAGGCCGCTGGGGCAACTTCAGGCGCGATCAACGCACTCGACGAGCGGAACCCGACGTCGCGCTGTACGAGATCCCCGACCGGGGCATCAGCGGGGCTCCGCTGACGAGGGCGGAGCGCGGCGAGCTGGCGCGCGCTCTCGCGGCTGTGCTGTGGCAACTGCCGCCGCTTGCTCGGAGCATCCTCCGCCTTCGGCGGTCACTGTCGCTGAGCTACGCAGGCATCGCGCGCAGGCTGTCGACCACGGAGCGCACTGTTCGACGCGAGCACGCCAAGACGTTGGCGCTGCTGCGTGTGCGCTTGCGAGGGCACGATCCCGAGGGCGTGTGAACTCGGCGGCAGCGCCGCCTCGAACGCCACATTCCATGAGATTTCTAGAGAACGTCGGTCGCAGCGGAGAGTCTCGCGTGGATACACAGTGGCTGTCACGATGCATCTGCTGACCGAACACCTCGCAGCATGTCTGCGGCGCACCGACTCCGTCGTGTTCGCTCCAACGGCTGTCGGCGGGTGCGGCGGCCTTGAGCCGACCGTTGTCACTTCACTTGCTTCCCAAGAGACAACTTCCCGACACGAGAATTCTCATGTTCACATCCCGACTGATCCCCGCGCTGGCTTGCGGTAGCGCCGTCGCTGTCGCGGCTTCGATGGCGCTGCTGGTCCCGAACACCATCCCCATGGGGGAGACCAACCTGACGGCCGGCACAACCAAGATCGGTGAGATTGACCCCGCCGCATTGCCTACCTCAGGACCGGACGCGGCCGGAAAGCTGTGCAACAAGGTTCCAGGCGGCGTCCTGATCACGGACCTCACGTTCTCAATCAAGAAGGGCACGGCCGCGTCGGTTGAAGTCGAAGGCGTCCCAACCGGCGTTACGTTCTCCAACGCAACTGCGCACGTGGACGGCCTCAGCATGGGCGGCAACGTGTGCCTGGGATACACGCTGAAGAGCCTGTCGGGCGACACATCCGGCGCCAATCTGATCTGCAACGTGACGCCGTCGTACAAGGATCAAGTTGCGGGCGCCGCCCATGAGGTCAACGCGTTGCCCCTCTACGAACTCAGCGCGCTGAACGACATGGCGCGCAACGGAACGGCTGAGGTCTACCACCGCGGCGTCTTGCTGTTCGTCGCCAATGCGGACCCGGATCAGTTGCTGTGCGGCCTGACGGGGTCGCTCTCGTTTCCCGCCGGCGTCGACGCAACGATCGAGAGCGTCCATTTGCGCGAAGCGGACGGTGATCCACTGACTCCGGTCCAGGGATCGCACTCATCGACGAGCTTCGAGTTCTCGGGTTTCCCAGGGGGCAAGCCGAAGGAGTCCTGTCGAGTGCTCGTACTCTTCACGGCGCCGCTGGAAGGCAAGTCGCTGCGTGCGACGATCACCGGCTCGTTCACAAGTCCCTGAGCTACTACCTCTCGGGTTCTTCGCGCTGCGCGACGAATCCAGGGTGTAGTAGCGACCGAAACAAGATCTCAGCGTGGCCGAATGCCGCGGGGCGCAGCGGCCGAAGTGACTGCGCGAGTCGAACGATTCTCCCACCGGGTTCGGCCGCAGCGCTGATCGAGTGGCGTCGGCGGTCGCTGCCCTGGCCGGTGAGCAACTTGCCGGCCCTACGTCAGCCGCTCGAACTCCTGCTGCGCGAAGCACTCGGTCATGTCGGTGCTGGCATCGCGCACGGCCCGCTCGAGGCCGACCTCATCGCCTCCAGCTTCGAGCGCAAGAAGAAGGTCATCGGCGGAGGCTCGCTGTGGCTCGCTTCGCCGCTCGCGCGCACGGGGCGCACGGATTCGAGCGGCAACATCGGCGTCGACGATTGCTCCGGCTCGCACTCCTTCGACTTCGGCGAGCGCATGCGCAGCGGCGCCTACTCGAACCTAGTCGCACGCGAGCGCATCTACGGCCAGTTCTGGTCGCGCGACCCCGCCGCACCGGGCGGAACGAACCTTACGCACGGCCTCGAGTTCACGATCCTGCCGTAGTTGACCAGCCGACGTTGCGGCTGAGAGCCGAGCGCGCGGGCTCGTTTGCTTCACGCTGCGCTGCCCCGAGCGCGCTGCCGACGTTGGGGGTGATGTCGGCGCCATTGCGCGCGAGTCAGCAAAACGTCGTGCAAATTGCTCGCGAATTGTGCGACGAGCCTCCGCTCCCCACCGCGCGTTCCGTTCCGCTTCGACCAGCGCCTGAAGGGCGACGCAGCGACGTCTCGGCGCGAGGTTGAGCCGCTGGGCGCAGCAGTTCGACGAGCTCGTCGGCTGAACGCGCGGGCGACGCGCTATGCGAGGCGCTCGAACTCCTGCTGCGCGAAGCGGTCGGTCATGCCGGCGATGTAGTCGCACA
>CALFYL010000258.1 GCA_937952135.1 uncultured Planctomycetia bacterium | reverse complement strand
CTCGCGTGCACGAGCGGCCGCCAGTAGCGCCCGCCGGGGAAGCGCCCGCCCATGAGCTCGTCGGTCAGCACCGCGCCGAGTCCGCGCGCCTCGTCCACGCGCGACGCCGCGATCAGCGGATAGGTGTCCCAGCCGTGCAGCGCGAGCTCGAGCACCTCCGACCAAGCGGTCCAGCCGAGCGCCGCCACGAGCGCGCCGATCCACAGCGCCGTGCCCCACCAACTCCACGGGCCCTGCGCCCGCCCGATGTCGAGCGTGCGCGGCGGCGGCGCGTTTCCGCCGTGCCCGCCCGCTCGGAGATCGTCCGGACCGCGGGCATTCGCGGCGGACGCGGACTCGCCCCGCTCGCCGTCGACGACGACGAACTCCGCATCCACGGGCTCGAGCTCACGCCGCGCCATCGCGCTCGCTTTCGCGCATCCGTGCCGCTTCGGCCGCCATCGCCCCCATGCTATTCGCCGCGCGCGTCACTTCCGCCTGCGCAGCGTGAACAGCTTCACTTCGAGCGGCGCTTGCAACGGCCGTTCGACCGACAGCGCCCCGCACTCGCGCCGCTGCCAACCCTGCGCCTCGAGCCGCGCGACGTAGCCGTCGAAGAACTCGCGTCCGCGGCGGCCGCGCAGGTGGTGCGGCTCGGTGAAGAGCACGACGTCGTACGGAACCGCCCACTCCGCCAGACGCTCGTCGCTCCACTGCGGATCGACTCCGCCGATCGAGACGTAGTTGTCGTCCCACAACTGCGCGGCGAACACGCGCCGCGTGCGGTTGTGGCGCGAAAGACCGTACTGCAATCCGGCCGGCGAGACCTCCTCGGTCAGGTCGACCCATGCGACGCGCTCCTCCGCGCCGACTTCGACCGCGAGCACTTCGAAGAAGCGCCGCGACTCCTCCACCGAGAGCCCGAGCGAACGAAGCCGCCGCGAACCCCACAGCTCGCGCTGCGTCGCGAACTCGCGCTGTTGGTAGGCGCGAACCTCGGGATTTGCGCTGAAAAAGCCCAATTTGTCCGCGAGCAGCTCCGCGTCCCAACCCGGCGCGATCGTGCACAGCGCCACGAGCAGCGCCGTGAGCGGCCAGCGCAACAAGCGCTCGCGCGGAAGGATGCGCGTCCAGCCGACGCCGGCGAGGATCCACAACGCGGGGCCGAGCGGAATCAAGAAGCGCGGCAAGTGGAAGCGGTGGGAGAGCACGCCGCCGCCGAGCACGAGCAGCACGAGCCACGCCGCGCGGATCGGCGGGCGGCCGGCCCAGCGCAGCGTCGCGAGCGCGCCGACGACCAGCACGACGAACACGCGCGGATTCGGCGCGAAGAACGTCGCCGCGTTCAGCAGCTTGACGCTCCACGAAGTCGGGATCTGGTCCTGGTTGCCGGCCAGCCAGTCGACGAGCGCGGCGCGGTGCGCGGCGGCGACGTCGAGTCCTTCCGGAAACGGCAGTACGAACCACCACACGAGCGCGGCGAGCGGCCAGACCGCGAGCGAGCGCGTACTCGCGAACGCTCGACTCGACTGCCCGCGCTTTCGCGCGAGGACCCATTCGACGAGTTCGTCGAGGGCGAGCGCGGCCCACAGCAGCAGTCCGTAGTTGAACTTCGTGAACAGCGCGACGGCGAGCCACCAGCCCGCGGAACGATCGCGCCGGCCGCGTTTTTCGCTCTCGAGCGGCTCGTCGCGCCTCCGCAACCAGGTCGCGAGCGCGAGCGCCGTCGCGAAGGCCGCCGGAACCTCGAGCATCGCCGTGCCCGCGAAGCTCAGCGCGAGCGGGCAGGTCGCCGCGAACAGCAACGCGAACCACGCGGCGTGGCCGCGCTCCGGGGCCGCGCGCCGCGCGCACGCGAACACGACGAGCAGCGTCGCGCACCACACGAGCGTGCCGAGCACGCGCACGCCGTGCTCCGACACGCCGAAGAGCCCCTGCTCGACGGCGACGAGCAGCGGGTAGGCGAACGGATAGCGCTCGCAGGCGTGCAGCGCGTCGAAGAAGCGCGCCAGATCGGCGCCTTGGAACGCGCTGAGCATGCGCCACGCCGGCAGCGCGACGTGCATCGTCTCGTCCCAACCCCAAGCGATCGTCGCCTCGAGCGGCAGGATCCACGCCAGGGCGAGCAGCGCGCAGACGACCGTGGCGGGGCGCATGACCGCGGCGAGTCTAAGGTCCGCGCGACGGCGGAATGCGGCGCGCCGCGACTCCTCTTCGCCTGTCCTGAGTTCCTGGGACGTCGCGGCGCGCGCGTTGGTTGCGCAGAGGCCGGTGCTGAGCGTCCGACGAGCCTTCGACCGCCGGCCGGCGCCCGCGCGGGGTTCGCTCCAGCCCTCCGCGATCCAAATTCCCCCTGCGGGAGATCGCTTTCCGGGTGGTACTGTGTGGGTTCGGACCCTAACCTTCCGCGCACGTTAGGGTTCGTGGCTTCCACGTCCTTATTGCCCTCCCCGACGTCCGAAAAAGGGCGCCATGAGCGAGACCTCCGCAATCCAAGAAACCGTCCAGAAGGCCGAGCGCTTCACGGTCGATCCGCACCTGTGCATCGCCTGCGACGCGTGCTGCCAGGACTTCCCCGAGATCTTCTTCATGGGGCAGGACGCGAAGGCGCACACCTTCGACGTCCACGATTCGACGCTCTACAACGCGCGCACCGTCGTCGACGTGTGCCCGACGAGCGCGATCCTCTATTCGGGCGAGCTGCCGCCGGCCGAGGACCTCTCGAAGCTCGAGGAAGTGCCCGGCTGGGAGGTCGAATGGGCCAAGTGGCGCGGCGTCGAGCAGGACAAGCTCGAACGCGACCGCCGCTACGGCCGCGACTGGTCGGTCGAAGAGGAAGAGGACCTGGTGCGCATCAAGCTCCACTTCCCCACCCGCGTTCCCGCGGTGCGCGACCGCTTCCGCTACGGGCTGACCGACGTGATGCCGATCTACG
>CALFYL010000257.1 GCA_937952135.1 uncultured Planctomycetia bacterium | reverse complement strand
TGCCGTTGCCCGGACCGCCGCGGATGTGGCCGACTACGGCGAAGCGATAGGCCTCGGTCTGCGCCTGAGCCGGCGCGGACGCCGCGAGCGCGAGCAGGGCGACGAGCCGAGCGACGGGAAGGTTGCGACGCGACATGCGCCCGCGAGGCTACGGCCTGCGCCGCCCGCGTCGCAACTTGCGTCACTCCGCCAGCGGCAGCGTAAGGCGAAACGTTGCGCCGCGCTCCGCAGGTTCGAGCGTCAGTGTCCCACCCAGTTCGCGCGCCAGCGCGCGCGCCAGCGCCAGGCCGAGGCCGACGCCGTGCGCCGGGTCCGACGAGTCGCGCCCGCCGCGCTCGAAGGGCTCGAAGATCGCGCGCGCCAGCACCGCGGGCACCCCGGGTCCTTCGTCGAGCACTTCGAGCGTGAGCTGACCGTCGGACTGCGCCACTCGCAGCGTGACCGCGCTCGCGCCTTCGCCCTCGGCGCGGCCGTACTTGCACGCGTTCTCGACCAGGTTCGAGAGGATCTGCAGCACCGCCTCGGCATCGGTCACGACGCGCGCGCCGCCGTCGACGCGCTCATCGAGTTCCAGGCGCGCTCCGTGCGCCGCGCAGTTGCGCGCGAGCTCTGGCGCGCAGCGCTCGAGCAGCTCCGAGACGCACAGCGCCGTGAGTGGCGCCCCGCGCTTGCCGTCTTCGAGCCGTGCGTAGCGCAGAACGTTGTCGACGAGCCGCGCGAGGCGGCCGGACTCCCGCTCCAGCGTCGCGAGGTACTCGCCCTGACTGGCTGCGGGGACCATGCCACGCGCGAGCATCTCGCTGTAGAGGCGGAACGTCGTCAGCGGCGTGCGCAGCTCGTGCGTCACCGCGTGAGTGAAGCGCCGGTGCCTGTCGCCCCAGGTGTGGCTCGCACGCAGCGCGAGAGCTCCAGCCGCCAGCGCGAACAGCAGCGCGGCCCACGCGCCGGCCAGCGTCCACGCATAGCCGCGCGGAAGCTGCTCGGCCGGGCGAGGAGGCGGTACGACCAGCCGCACCGGCGCCGCCGCGAGCCGCAGGGCGCGGTCAGCGTCGGCCGGCGGCGGGAGCTCGGCCTCGATGGGCTCGAGCTGAGCCGTGGGGAACAGATCGACGATCTCGGCCCGCAGCAGTCCCGAGAGCTCCTCCCACTCGATGCGATAGCTCTCGTGGCTCGCGCCGCTCGGCCCCTGGATGCGCCGCGCGAACTGCAAGCCCAGCCGTCCCTCGTCGCGCTCCCAACGCGACGCGAGCGGTCCGACCAGCAACTCCTGGCGCTGATCCGCGCCGCCCGCGGGGCTCGCCACCTGCGACTGGAGATTCGACCACGCGCGGCGTTCGAATTCGTCGGCGCTGCGCTGCAGGCCGCGGTTGGCGATGTTCTGTTGCTCGGGATTGGTCCAGCGCTGCGTCGGCGCCTGCGCGTCCGATGGCGTACTGCAAGCGAGATCGAAGGCGCGATCGGCGGCCGCGAGGAGCTCGCTGGCGAACGCCGGCGACGGCGCCTGCGCCGGGTTGATCGCGTTGTCGACGCCGACGATCGAGTTGGCCGCGTAGGCGCCCGGCGTCGGCGGCGCGAGCGATGCGCGGCTCGTGGTCAGCGCCAGCAGGGCGCCGACGCGCGTCTCCATGCGCCACAGCGCGGTGCGAATGTCCTCCTGGTGCAACGCCTCGGCCACTGCGCGCGCGTGCTCGACTTGCTGGCGCACGACGAGCGCGCTCAGCGCGGCGAGCGCGGCGATCACGACCGCGCCGCCGAGCGCGTACAGCGCCACCAACGATTTGCGCGTCGGCCTCATCGCACCACTCGCGCGCACTCGCCGAGCAGGTAGCCCTTGCCGCGCACGGTTCGCACCACGTCGGCGCCGGCGGGACCGAGCTTCTCTCGCAGCCGCACGACGGTCATGTCGACCGTGCGCGTGTCGAGGCCGCGCGGATCGAGGCTCCAAACTGCGCGCAGCAGTTCCTCCCGCTCGATCGCTCGGCCGGCGTTGCGCGCGAGGTACGCGAGCAGTTCCGCTTCGCGCTCGGTGAGCGTCCTCGCGGCCGCATCAGCCAGGCTCACTTCGCGCCGCTCGAAGTGCGCGCTGCCGCCGGGGAACGCGATCTCTCGCACGTCGGCCGGACGCTCGGCGCTGCGCCGCAGCACGGCCTCGACGCGCGCCAGCAGCTCGGAGGAACTGAAGGGCTTGACCACGTAGTCGTCAGCTCCGGTGCGCAGTCCGCGCACGCGGTCTTCCTCCGCGCCGCGCGCCGTCACGAGGATCACCGGCAGCGTGGGGCGCGCCGCGCGCAGCTCGGGCAGGTACTCCAGTCCGTCCAGGCCCGGCAGCACGACGTCGAGCAGCACCAGGTCGAGCTCGGCGAGCGCGAGCGTGCGCCGAGCCGCGGGGCCGTCGGCGCACGCGTGCACGCGAAAGCCCGCGAACTCCAGGCTGTCGACGAGTCCGCGGCGGATGGCCGGATCGTCCTCGACGACGCAGATCGTTCGCGGGCGGTTCATGCGCTGCAGGCCAGCCTACTTGTCCGCTGGCGTGACGAGCACCGTCTGGCCGCGGTGGCGCAAGAGGATCTCGCCCTGCAGCGCGATCTGCCCCACACAGCCCTGCTCGCGCAACTCTGCGACCAACGCGTGGTGCTCGGGCGAGCCGAACGCGACGCGGCGCTCCGGATCGAGCTGGCCCTCGCTCAACGCGAGCGCGCCGTCGATCCAGCGCTCGCCCCGCCGGAAGAACGTGCGGCCCTGCACGGTCTGCACGGTCGGATTGGCGCTGCGGACGCCGTTCGCCGCGTACAGCGTGTTGTCGGTGTTCACCCAGGTCTGGTAGCGGTTGATCGCGACGTTCTGCTGCAAGGCGACGCCATCGAGTCCCGTGCGGCAGCCCGCGTTGTCCACTCCGCTCTGCGTCGCCTGGGCGACCAGAGTCTCGCGCTCGCCCAGCCGCGTGCCCTCGAGCGCGAGGAACGCGGTCGAGTCGGTGAGCACGCCGTAGTGGGTCGCCAGCTCGAGCATCTCCGCGACGATCTCGGCGTACTTGGGGTCCGTGCGCAACGAGGCGAGAGCCCTCGGATCGGCCCCCGTGCGGCGCAGCGTGTCCTCCAGCGCCGCGATGCGTCGCATGGCCCACAGGCGCCTGACGAAGCCGTTGCGCGGCAGCGCGTTCGCGAAGTCGTAGTCGAGGGTCCAGCGTGTCGACGCAGCGGCGCGCTTGCCGCTGAGCAAGAAGCGCGCGGGCGCAGAGCCGAGGTAGCGCCCGACGAGCACCAGACGGTCGCCGCGGAACAGATCGGGCAGCACCTGCGGGTAGAGGTCGCGCACCAGGCGCGTGTTCGCGCTTCCGTCGGGGTTCTCGACGCGCAGTTCGAGATCGGTCACGACCGGGCCCGACAGGTCGTCGAACACGTCGGCGACCGCGCGCTCGACGTCCTCGGCAGGCCGCACGTAGGTGGCTCGGCCGCGGCTGTCGACCGCGAGCGCGTCGAGCAGCGGCGCGTTGACGTCGTTGCCGACCCCGAAGGTGAACACTCGGCGCTGGTGGACGTTCTCGCGCTCGATGCGCGCGCGGATCGCGACTTCGCGCGTTTCGCCCTGCGTAGGCAGCCCGTCCGTGAGGAACAGCACGACCGGCAGCCGCCCGGGTGTGGGCGGAGACTCGAGCGCTGCCTTGAGCGCCGCGTCCAGGTTGGTGCCGCCCCCGACGCCGAGCCCATCGAGGTACGCGCGCAGCGCCGGAAGCGTGTCGCGCGACTTGATCACCGCCGTCGGCGCGAAGCGCTCGACTTCATTGGAGTAGTCGATGATCTGGAGCGCCTCTCCGAACGCGAGACCTTCGAGCACCTGGCGAGCCGCGGCCTTGGCCTGATCGAACTTCTCGCCCGCCATGCTGCCCGAGCGGTCGAGCACGAGCGTCACTTCGCGCGGCGGCAACTCGACGCCGGACGGGAGTTCGCCGAGCCCCGCCAGCAGCAGGAACCAGCCGCCCTGGCCGCTGGGATCGGCGCTGGTGAACAGCGTCGTCGTGAGTGGACCGTCGGCCAGCAGCACCGCGACGCTCAGCGGGCCGGACTGCATCGGCTCGCCGGGCAGCGCGGTCAGACGCACGCGCTTGGCGCCGCTTTCGACGCACCGCAGGTCGTGCGTCGGCGAGTACACGTCCGCGATCGGACGCGCGGAGCGGACCTCGAGCGTCACATCCCACTTGACGTCCGCGGCGAGGCTCTCGCTGCGCGGAAGCTCGTAGTCCCAGCGGCCTCCTTCGCTGGGCAGCAGGTGCTCGTAGCGCACGCGCACGCGCTGTCCGCTCCCGGGCGGCACGGGGAACACGCTCGAGCGCAGCAGCGCAGAGCCGGCGAACTCGAGCAGCGCCGGATCCTTCAGGCGCGCCACGATCGAGTCGTAGCTCGCCCGCGCCTCCTCGCGCGGCAGCACGCGGGCGGTGGGCTGGGTCGCCGCGCCTTCGAAGTCGAAGTGGCACACGACCGCGCCCTCGGGCACGGGCAGCAGGAGCTCCGCTTCGGTGTCCTGCGCGCCGCCGTTGGAGAGCGCGATGTCGAGCGTCGTCGTCGCCAAGCCGTCAACGATCAGGATGTCGGCCTTCACGCCGGTGATCGTCACCTCGGGCGCAGCCGCCAGCGTGCGGAACGTCCGCGATTGCGGAACGACGACGTTGGCGCACCACGCGTGATGCGGATGCGCAGCGGCGCTCGGGAACGGGCGCGGATGATGCGCGCGCTGAGCGCTCGCCGCGTTGCTGGAAAGCGCGCCCAGAGACAGGGTCAACGCCCAGAAAACTCGCTTGGTCGGTTGCATGGTGTGTGCTCGCTCGATCCCAGAGCTCTGCGCGAGCTCCCGCGGGGTCCTGGCCAGCGGCCCGGACCCGTTCGAGCGAAACTACGACCGAAGCGACGGTCGCCTCGTCACCTGCAGGTAACGGCAGCGCCGCTGACGCGCGGCGAGCTACGGCTGGATGCCGAACTCCAGCGCGTCGGAGAGTTGCGTGGACTTCGCGCTGGGCGGGTCGCGGAACCAGCCCTGCACGTAGAACGCG
>CALFYL010000256.1 GCA_937952135.1 uncultured Planctomycetia bacterium | reverse complement strand
AGCTCGCGTATCACGACGCGCGGAGCACGCTGTGGGGTTGGCCGGGGCAGAGCCCGGTGCGGTGGGCGGACCCGAGCGGTCGTCACCAGCCGCCTGGAGGGAAGCTCGAAGTGGGGCTCTTCAGCTCGCAGCAGATCGCGGACGTTTTCCTCGCGAGCGGTAGGGCGGCGCTGGACGCCTCACGGGGCTACGACAGCGGCAACTACGGGAAGGCGTTCCTCGACGTTCAAGCGTCCAAGACTCTGTTCGAGGCAGGCGTCGTTGCGTCGCTCTTCGGGCGCCGTTATGCGACCGCTGCAGATTCCGTGGGGATGATGTGTCCCCTCGGAGGTGGAGGCGCGGCCGCTGGCGGCGGCGCGGCCGGAGGAGCGGCTCAGCAAGGCATCTATCAATTCAACGGCCGGTCGGGAAAGTCCTACGTAGGACAATCTCGCAACATCCCTTCGCGCCTCGCCCAACAAGCGCGATCCGGTAAGCTCCCGCCGGAGAGTGAGGTCAGCACGACGGAGGTGGTCGGTGGAAAGACAGCACGTGAGATCGCGGAGCAGCGCAGAATCAACGAACTGGGCGGCATCGAGAACGTGGAGAACGAGAGGAACCCCATCGGACCGAAGCGACGACACCTGCTCGACGATGACTGATGACCGCTGATTGGACGCTCGAGGAGGGACACTTCGGCCCGCGCATGGTGATGATGGCCTCGTGGTCCCCAGAGGCTCTCTCGGCCGCTAGGGCCGCGGGCGTCCGAGAGCTCGAGCTCAACTACGCGAAAGGGTGGTGCGGGCGTGACGTGTCGTTCCTGGCAGAGCTCCGCGGCACGCTCGCCTGGCTGAAGATCATTCACTTCAATCTCGACAACGTCACGCCCGTGAACGCGCTCAGGCAGCTTCGGTACCTTGACGTCAACACCTATTGCAGGACCGAGATCGACTTCTCGCGCTTCCCTATGCTCGAGGAATGCTGCTTGGAGTGGCGGCCGAAGGCGCGGTCGCTCTTCGCTCACGCCGGGATCAAGCGGTTGTGGGTGAATCATTGTCCGGAGAGAGACCTCAAGAACCTCGTGGGGATGAAGAGTCTCGAGTCTCTACGGCTTGCGAGCTCGCGACTCGTGAACCTCGAAGGCATCGAGGCTCTCCGCAAACTGACGTTTCTGGGCGTCTATTCCGCGCGCGGTCTGACGACGATCCGTGGCGTAGACCAACTCCCCGACCTCGTGCATCTCGAGGTCAACGGCTGCCGGAAGCTCGAGGACATCTCTCCCGTCGGTGGCGCTCGTCGGCTCCGCACCCTGCACCTGTGCAACGATGGTCCCATCCAATCTCTCGCGCCGCTACGCGCCTTGCGTGAACTCGAAGTCTTCTTGTTCTACGAGTCGACCAACATCATCGACGGAGACTTGAGCGTCCTCCTGCAGCTCCCCAATCTTCGCGACACCGCGTTTCAAGAACGACGACACTACTCGCATCGGCGTGTCGATCTACCGAGCCTCAGCCAACGCGTCCCGACGAACAGGTGAACGTAACGTCTCGCGGTGCCCCGTCGTGCCGCGCCGTGGGGGACGGTGCAAGGAGTCGTCGCATGTGACGCACGAGGCGCGACGCTTGAGGCAGGAGCTCGCGGCGCAGGAGCGCGGGCGCGGCAAGCCGGCAAGCGGTAGGACCACGCGCTGCGTGAGCGGACTTTGGTGTCCTGGTTCATCGACCTTCCCCCGTGCTTGGCGCGACCGGTGCAGGCCCGAGCGAGCCCGGCGCCCCGCCGGGACGCGGAGCACGCGGAAGCACGCGCCACACGCGTGTAGGCGCATGCATCGTCTTCGCGGTCCTCCGTCTCGTCTCAGCTTGCTCGCGCTTCCGGACCGCGCGCACTTGTGGCGGCCGTAGTCGACAGATAAGGAGAGGCGATGGACTGGGAGATCAAACCGTTCTACGGAGTGGGACCGATAGTCTTCGGAATGCGTCGGGATGAAGTCCGGCGTTCTGTCGGCTCTCGCTTTCGCGAATTTACGAAGTCTGCGCTTCAGCCACTCAAGAAAGTCGATGCTTTCGAGGAGTTGCTTGTGCATGTGTACTACGGTGTTGAAGACGACGCATGTGAGTTTGTGGAGTTTGCCGGAGGACATGTGATGCCAATTTTTCGAGGAAGGCGTTTGCTCGAGGAGCCTTTTGTCGCGTTACGAGGCTGGCTGCGAACGGTCGATTCGGGGACCGTAGAGGATGAAAGCGGCATTGAATGTCCAAATATTGGATTGTCACTATATTGTCCAGACGCGGAGGAGCGGCCCGGCCGGACTGCTGAAGCGGCGAGTGTGTATCGAGCTGGGTATCGCTAGCGTTGCTCGAGTGCCCACGTGGCGCGCGAGCTCGGGAACCGGGCGCCGCGACCGCCGTGAGGATGCTCGGTGGGGCGCTCGCCTCCGCGCCAGCCCGCATCGAGCGCGCCAAGCCCCTGAACGACACGGCGAGGAGGACAGATGCGAGTCTTGGCACAGGACGGGAACGTGGCGGTCGTACAACTGCCACAGCGCCGCTCGCCGGCGCTATCTGTGCAGGGCGACTCCCTGTCGATGCTAGTGAAGTTGGCAGGCTCGGTGGCGGCGCAGGCGGCTCGAACGGGCGATGCCGACCTCATCGACGATGCCGAGGAGCTCCGCGAACGGCTCTCCGATATGCTTCGCGTGTACGAGAGCACGCTCCGGGCGAGAGGCCTTCCGCTCCCATACTGACGCGCCCTAGTTGGCCAACGTGTCGCTCGAGACCCTGCGTGCTGCGATGCGGGTGACGATGCTTGGGAGGCCCGCCTGCGCGCCAACCGCGTCGATCCCGCGTCGCCCGATGCGTGAGCGGGAGAGCTGTATGCGGGTCTCGCTTGCGTGCACGCAGCGCGAGGAGCGAGCTCGCGCTTGGGCAGGCGGCGTAAGAGCGCCTATCGTGCCCCATCGCTACCCGCCGACCGCCGCCGCGACCCGCTCGACCGCCACCTTGATCCGCTCCTCACTGCCAACCCTGACGACGCGCCACCCCGCGCGCGCGAGCCGTCCATCCCGCGTCGCGTCGGCCGCGACGCGCTCCGCGTGATACCCGCCATCGACCTCGACGACGACCCGCACCGACGACGCCGCGAAGTCGACGATGCAGCCACCGACGACGACCCGCCGCCGAAACACGACGCCGAGCTGCCGGCCGCGCAGCGCGCGCCACACACGCTCCTCGCTGGGCGTCGGCGCGCGTGACGCATCCGACCCGCGTGCGCACGAAGTCGTTCAGCGAGATCGACCATGAGCACCTCCCGTCCCGCCGGGACGGGGGCACGCCGGAGCGAGCGCGAAACGCATGTATACGCACGAAGCCGCGCTCGGGGGCCTGTTCGCGATGCTCCCGCCCTCGGCACACGCCCGCCTCCGCGCGTGCTCACCCCATGATTCAGGGCCGGCGCTAGGGCCGGGTACGGGTCTCCCCCGCGCGCCCGCAGCGCGGAGCGCGAGGACGCGCTTGGGGGAGCGGCGTGGCGAGACACGCGAGAGCTCGCGCCGCTGACCCACGCCCGTGGGGGCAACTCCAATGCGGGCCCGCGTGTGGCTGCCCGAGGTGGGGGTGTTCAGCGCGATCGACGAGCTCGCGTACCACGACGCGCGGAGCACGCTGTGGGGTTGGCCGGGGCAGAGCCCGGTGCGGTGGAGTGATCCGTACGGGCGAGGTGTCACGCCGAGGGGCCCCGACTTTCTCGGGCTGCTCGGAGACGCCGCTTTCCAGAACGCAGCGGACCTGCGGGACTTCGCGGTCGCAGACTACAACGCGGGTAACTACACGAGCGCGTACTTCCACGGGGGGGTACTGGGGCTCGACCCGCGAACAACGGGGTCTCGCCGCCGCACGGTAGCCCGGCGCACGACGCGCGCGTGCGGAAGATCGCGAGGTCGATGGAGAAGAACAAGTGGAGGGATGTTCGAGTGAACCAGCAACAGGTCGACGCGAAGGGCAACGTCGTCGGCCGGAATCGGCCAGACGTGCAGGGGACCCACCCCGAGACAGGTCAACGCGTAAACATCGAGATCGACACGAGCGAATCAGGCTCGCTGAGGCACCAGCGGGTGGTGCCAGCGAACGATCCCGACGCAGTGAACACCTTCATCGGCATCGATGGCGAAGGTCGACCGACCTCGGCTACAACGAGGAGACCATGACGCGGCTGTCTGCGCATCTTCATGAAATCTGCGCCTTTGAGGCAGACCTCACGCGAGCGGCGGACACAAACGAAGCGTCGATGAGACGTTACGGACCCGTCCAGCGTTGGCGGAATCGCGGAGTCGACGAGGCGCTCGCGCGCCTGCTTCCGCTGGCGTCGTTTGCGAGTCGCTACCTGCACGTGCCATGGGCAGGGTGGACACTTGTCCTCAGGAATGAGCGTGTTATCGCGGCCAACGATGTCCTCATCTCGTTGTCCAAAGAGCTGGCGTGTCGCGGCATGTACGGATCGTGGGCGACGAACGGCTGCATGTGGCGCGTGGTGGAGAACGGGGAGCTGCGGCGCGCAGTGCACTGCTTCTTGGATTCGGATCGGTGGGAGTTCTACGAGGAGGGGGCTCGCTACCCGTTCGAGCATCCGGAGCTATACGAGAAGCGACGAAAGAAGGATCGGATGCCACCTGCGGTCGTGCTCGAGTACCTGCAGCAGGTGATGGGCGTGCCGTTCCCCCCCGACTGGCGGAGCCTCCTGTCGCAGGAGACGGTGTGCCTCGAGCGGTCGACGCACAAGCTGCGTCGCCCGATCGAGGAGTATGCGGTCGAGGTGGACATCTAGCCAGCCGATGCCGCGGGCGGAAGCCCGCGGCACCGTTGGACGCGCTCATCGCCAGCACGTGCTGCGGATGTACATACACGCAGTGACGCCCTGATTCATGGGGTGAGAGAGCCGCGGACGGGCCTCCCCCGTCCGCCTCCAGCGCGAAGCGCGAAGCCGGACTTGGGGAGCGGCATGCAGCAGCGGCCGGCGAGGGTGGGAGTTGCAGAGGAGGCGGCGCCGACGGAGCAAGCGCGGGAAGCGCTGGCGAAGGGGTGGGCGCGGGCGAATACCTCGCGAGCAAGGCACCAAAGCAAGTCACCCCTGGGACGAGAGTGCTTGAGGGCCAGCACGTGAACGACTTCGGACGCGTCGAGCCATGGCGCGCTCACTACGACCAGTATGGTCGCCTCATCGGCCGAACGGATTTCAACGCAGGAAACGCTGCCCAGGGGATTCCTGCCGTCCACCACCACGTCTACGATTGGTCATCGGCCGGCACCGCCGGAATGGAGATCGAGAGTCACGTACCAGGAGAATTCCTACCGCGATGATGCATGCTAGTCCCTCTGCTCTAGGCACGCCCGGTCACGTTTCGCTGTTGACTCTCGAGCGAAGTGCTTCAGCTCTGAGTCTTACGGTAAGGCTCGTGCCGGCAGACGGCTCACCTTGCCTGTGTGTGCGCTTTCTTGGCGTGCGGGAGCTCCGGTTTCGTGGTGAAACTACGGAGCTCCTGGAGCTCGTCCGTCTCGGTGTGGAAGACGTCTCGCGACGCGGATGGGAAGGTGTGCACTTCCAAGTGAAGGACCTCGAGGAGGAGTTCATCTCCTTTTTCTGTTCGGAGATTGTGTCGCTCGGAGACTCAAGCTCCTCGTAGAGCGTATGCGCTGGGCGTGGTGGAGCGTGCCACCGCTGAGCTCGACCTGAAGCCGGGCGTTGCCACACCTGGAGAAGGCGGGGATATCATGCTCCAGAACGTTGGCGGCATTACGACAACGCTCGGCCCCGACGGATCCATCCTGGTGGAGCGGGGATCGGACTTGCTGCACCTGTTGCCATGAGCACTCAAGTCCCCTCGAAGCTGGCCGCGATCATCCGGCGGTTGAGCCAGGAGGTAGCTGCGGAGGCGTCGCCGTCGCGAACCCGCGAAGCGGCCAGACGAACGGGCGCGGTCCCGGTGCATTCAGATATGGGAGGAATCCTCCTCGTCGCACCGAATGGATCGGTTCTTCATTACCACCCGGACAGCGGGGATGTCAGCACGGCTACCGAAGAACGCTGGCGGATCCTCGCGCTTGTCAAAGCCGCTCGGAAATTTCCTGAGTTGGAGCCGCTCCGTCCGCGTCGACCGGCGAGCGCTGAGGTCTGCACGCAGTGCGGCGGCGAGGGAGTCGTGCTGGGACACGTCGATTGTGCCGTTTGCTGGGGCAGCGGTTGGATCGTTGGCTGAGGCCGCGTTCGAGGTGCTTTGACTGCTCTGGGACGCAGGGCACCTTCGAGTCAGCAGCGCGGCGCGTTTCCGCGCGTCTTCACCCCATGATTCAGGGCCGGCGCTAGGGCCGGGTACGGGTCTCCCCCGCGCGCCCGCAGCGCGGAGCGCGAGGACGCGCTTGGGGGAGCGGCGTGGCGAGACACGCGAGAGCT
>CALFYL010000255.1 GCA_937952135.1 uncultured Planctomycetia bacterium | reverse complement strand
CGCAACGGCTCGAGAAGCTCTTGAAGCGCAAGGTCATCAAGCTCGACGACAGCACGGGCGCCGCGGTCGAAGCCGCGGTGAACGGGGCGCCGGCGGGCAGCGTCGTGCTGCTGGAGAACGTGCGCTTCAACGCCGGCGAGCAGAAGGCGGACCCCGCCCTGAGCGCGGCGTACGCGAAGCTCGGCGACGTGTTCGTGAACGACGCCTTCGGCACGTCGCACCGCGCGGAGTGCTCGGTCAGCGAAGTCGCGAAGCTCCTGCCCTCCGTGGCGGGACGCTTGCTGCAAGCGGAGATCGAAGCCTTCGGGCGCGTGCTCGAGCAGCCCAAGCGGCCGCTCGTCGCGATCCTCGGCGGCGCCAAGGTGTCCGACAAGCTGCTCGTCATCGACAACCTGCTCGAGCGCTGCGACTCGATCCTCATCGGCGGCGGGATGGCGTACACCTTCCTGCACGTGCTGGGTCAGCCGATCGGCAAGTCGCTGGTCGAGCTCGACCGCGTCGACGTCGTCAAGAAGGCGCTCGCGAAGGCCAAGGCGAAGAACGTCGAGCTGCTGTTGCCGCTCGACCACGTGGTGGCCGATCGCTTCGCCGCGGACGCGTCGACGAAAACCGTCGAGACGATCCCCGACGGTTGGATGGCGCTCGACATCGGACCCAAGACCCAGAGGCTGTTCGCGGAGCGGATCGCTCGCGCGCAGACGCTCGTCTGGAACGGACCGATGGGTGTGTTCGAGATGCCGGCCTTCGCGAAGGGCACGGCGGCGGTCGGAAAGGCCGTGGCGAGCTGCGCGGGCTACACCGTGGTCGGCGGCGGCGATTCGGTCGCGGCGCTCGAGATGTTGAAGCTGACCGCGAAGGTCCGCCACGTCTCCACGGGCGGCGGCGCGTCCCTCGAACTGCTCGAGGGCAAGACGCTTCCGGGCATCGCGGCCCTGAAGGTCTGACGCGAGCTCCACCCTTCCCGCGCTCCTTTTGTACGCAGCCCGCGTGGAACTGATCGTTCCGCGCGGGCTGCTTCGCTGAAGGCGCGCGTTGCGGGCCTCGCGTTCCGCTCCGTGGCAAGCGTCGAGTCGTCCCGATGCAGCGCTCGCTCCGGGCCCGTCCGACGTAGAGCCTCCGTCCGACAGCGCGCAGCACGGCGCGAGGCTCGGCGCGGCGTGGGCCGGGGAGGCGTCGTTGCCCGCGCGCGCGGTGGGTGCGACAATCCTCGGCGCGTCGGACGAACGCCGCACCGCGTGCGCTCCACCGTTCGGTGGCCGTGTCCGCGATGGAGAGGGCGCGCTCGGAGCCGTTGTCCGTCGCGAACGGGGTACCGCATTCGACGATCCACCTTCGAGCTTCTGGGAGTCTCGCCATGCAGAGCTTCATGAACTCCACATCGCGCGCGTCCGCGCACGAGTCCCTCGACGGAGCGCTGTCGGCGCTCGCTCGACCCGCGCTTCTCGCGCTGCTGATTTCCGTGTGCCTGCTCGCGTTCGCGCGGGCGGGCGCAGCCCAGGCGGGTGTCGGCGACCCGACGTTCAACGTGCTCGACGACGGAACGTTTGGCGACGGGGCCAACGGGCCCGTGCACACCGTCGCGGAAACTCAGGATGGCAAGCTGCTGATCGGCGGCGCCTTCACGCGGTTCAACGGCGCGGAAGCGAACCGCATCGCGCGCCTGGATGCGGATGGCCGCGTCGATGCGAGCTTCGACCCGGGCGCCGGCGCGAACGGGCTCGTTTGGCGCCTGGCGCTGCAGCCCGACGGCAAGGCGCTCGTCGCGGGCGAGTTCACGTCCTACGACGGCGTCGCGCGCAGCCGCCTCGCGCGCGTGAACGCGGACGGGGAGCTCGACACGAGTTTCGATCCCGGCGCCGGGGCGAACGGTTCGGTGGACGCCATCGCGGTGCAGCCCGACGGCAAGCTGTTGATCGGCGGCGGTTTCACGTCCTACGCCGGAGTCGAGCGCTTGTTCGTCGCGCGCCTGAACGCCGATGGCAGCCTCGACGCGAGCTTCGATCCGGCGATCGGCGCAAGTGGCGCGGTGTACGCGCTCGCCTTGCAGCCCGACGGTCGGGTGCTGATCGGCGGCGCGTTCCAGTTCTTCGACGGGGCCCCCCGTGGGCGAGTTGCGCGCTTGAACGCCGACGGAAGCCTCGACGCGAGCTTCGACCCGGGGGACGGGGCCAACGACTTCGTCGCGGCCCTCGCGTTGACGCCCGACGGACGCGTGCTGCTCGGGGGCCTGTTCACTTCGTTCGACTCCGCCGTGCGCCGGCGCACTGCGCGCCTGCATCCGGACGGGAGCCTCGACACGAGCTACGACCCAGGCGCAGGCGCGAACAGCAGCGTTTCGGCGTTCGCTCTGCAGCCCGACGGCAAGGTGCTCGTGGGCGGGGACTTCACACTCTGCGCTGGCGTGACGCGCAGCCGCGTCGCGCGCTTGAACGGCGACGGCGCGCTCGACACGAGCTTCGATCCCGGGACTGGCGCCGCAGGAGGCTTCGTCGCGACCACGGCGCACGCCCTCGTGCTCCGCGCCGACGGAGCGTTGGTGATCGGCGGCGACTTCGAGTCGTTCGACGGCGCGCCGCGCAGGGGCGTCGTGCGAGTCGAGGCGAACGGTGCGGTCGATGCGGACTTCAATCCGGGCGCAGGCGCGAGCGACAAGGTGGACGCCGTGGCCGTTCAGCCCGACGGGAAGATCCTGATCGGCGGCGATTTCCTCGCCTTCAACAACACCGTGCGAAACAGGATCGCCCGTCTGCGGCCCGATGGCAGCCTCGATGCGTCGTTCGAGCCAGGGGGCGGCGCCGACGGCAGGGTCACGGCCATCGCCGTTGCACAGGACGGCAAGGTGCTGATCGGCGGCTACTTCCAGTTCTTCGACGGCGAGCAACGCCGGCGGATCGCGCGCCTGCACGCGGACGGGAGCCTCGATGTGAGCTTCGACCCGGGGAGCGGAGCGAACGGTCCGGTGTGGAGCTTGGCGCCGCAGGCCGACGGCAAGGTGCTGATCGGCGGCGACTTCTCGAGCTTCGACGGCGTCGGCCGCAACAACCTCGCGCGGGTGAACGCCGACGGCAGCCTCGACCTGAGCTTCAGTCCGGGGAGCGGGGCGAGCGACACGGTGTGGAGCGTGGCGCTGCAGCCCAACGGCAAGGCGCTGATCGGGGGAGGCTTCACCGCCTACAACGGCGTCGCGCGCCCGCGCATCGCGCGCGTGAACGCGAACGGGAGCCTCGCCACGGGCTTCGACCCTGGCGCCGGCGCGAACGATTCGGTGCTGGCCATCGCGCTCCAGCCCGACGGCAAGGCGCTGATCGGCGGGAGCTTCACGGCCTGCGACGGCGTGGCGCGAAATTCGATCGCGCGCCTGAACGCGGACGGCAGCCTCGACGCGAGCTTCGATCCGGGGAGCGGCGCCGACGGCTTCGTCCAAGCTCTCGCCGTCCAGCCCGATGGAAACGTTCTGATCGCCGGGAGCTTCCTCGCCTACGGCGGCGTCGCGCGCCGGAACATCGCGCGGCTGAACGCGGACGGCAGCCTCGATGCGAGCTTCGATCCGGGGAGCGGCGCGGATGCGGCGGTCCACGCGCTGGCGCTGCAGGCCGACGGAAGGCTGTTGATCGGCGGCGCGTTCGCGTCCTACGACGGAGCGACACGCCAGCGCGTCGCGCGCGTCTTCACCGTCGCTCCGGGCGTCACGACCCGCTACTGCACCGCGGGCGTATCGGCCATCGGATGCACACCGACGATGAGCGCCGCCGGCGTCGCGAGCGCCTCCGCCGCGAGCGGCTACGTCGTCACCACGGCCAACATCGAAGGCCAGCGGCAGACGAGCACCTTCTACAGCTTGCACGGTCCGAAGAACCCGCCGACTCCGTTCGGCGCGGGGCTGCTGTGCGTGCGCACGCCCGTGCAGCGCATCGGCAGCGTTCCGTCGAACGGCACGCCGGGCGTTTGCGACGGCTCGGTTTCGATCGACGTGCTGGACTGGGCGCAGTCGCACAGCGGCGCCCAGGGGCTGCCCTTCATGTTCGGCACGACGTTGAACTTCCAGTGCGCCGTTCGGGATCCGCTGAGCGCAGCGGGGCGCGTGATGTCGGACGCGCTCCAGGTCGCGCTGCTGCCTTGATCTCGAGGTCCGCGCTCCGTCGCCGGGGCGCAGCGCAGCGGCGAACGGGTCGGCGCGCGGCAGCTCGAGCGCCGCGCGTGGGCCGTCGCCGCTGGCCGCTCCGGCGCCCGCCGCGGCGCTCGTTCTCGGCGCACTGGCCAGCGCCGACCCGCACTGTCGGATGCCGCTCCGCCGCGCCCACGGACTTCGACGTCTGGCGCGGCACGCGCTGCGCTAGGATGCCGGGCAGCATGCGGACGCCGTCGATCCAGATCTCTCCCTCGCTCCTCTCGGCGGACTTCGTGCGCCTGGCCGACGACATCGCGCGCGTCGAAGCCGCCGGCGCCGATTGGCTCCACGTCGACGTCATGGACGGCCACTTCGTGCCGAACATGACCATCGGGCCGCCGGTCGTGGAGGCGATTGGCAAGGTCGCCAGGCGCCCGCTCGACGTCCATCTGATGATCACCGAGCCGCTGCGCTACGCCGCGCACTACGCGAAGGCCGGCGCGCACGTGCTCACGTTCCACGCCGAGGTGTGCGCGAATGTCGCCGCGGCGCGCGAGGTCGCGCGCGCCTTCCGCGACAACGGCGTCGCGAAGGTCGGCGTGTCGCTCAACCCCGACACGCCGCCGGAGGCGGTGGCCGACTACCTCGACGCCGTCGACTTGGTGCTCGTGATGAGCGTGTTTCCCGGCTTCGGCGGCCAGAAGTTCATGGGCGAGGTGCTGCCGAAGGTCCGCTGGTTGCGCGAGCGCGGTTTCGAGGGTGACATCGAGATGGACGGCGGACTCAACGACTCGACCTTGCCGCTGTGCGCGGCGGCGGGCACGAACGTGTTCGTCGCGGGCTCGGCGGTGTTCGGCGCGCGCGACATGCGCGCCACGATCGCCGGGTTCCGCGCGAGCGCGGAACGCGAGCTTCAACGACTCCACGCCGCCTCGCGCGGATGACACCACCAGCCTGGACTCGCACCGACGGCTTGAATTGACGACCCGTACCGAAGAGGGCCCGCACGATGAGCGAATCGAACGAACAGCCGAGCACTCCCGCCGAGGGCGGTGAGCTCACCCCGAAGGACATGAGCGAGACGCGCTTCGCGCGCTTCCGCAAGAAGAAGGACATGCCCGGGGGGCTGTGGCTGAAGTGCGAGAACTGCGGCTCGATGATCTTCCGCAAGGAACTCGAGGAGCGCGGGCGCGTGTGCCCGTCGTGCGAGTTCCACTTCACGCTGCCCGGCAAGGAGCGCATCGCGATGGTGCTCGACGAGGGCTCGTGGAACGAGATGTTCGCCGAGATCACGAGCGAGGATCGGCTCGAGTTCAAGGACAGCACGCCGTACCTCGACAAGGTGCAGAAGGCGGTCAACCGCACGGGGCAGAACGAAGCGCTGCTCTGCGGCGTCGGCCAGATCCTGGGCCGCGAGGTCATGCTCGTGGTGCTCGACTTCAGCTTCCTCGGCGGCTCGATGGGCGAGGTCGTGGGGGAGAAGATCGCGCTCGCGGTCGAGGTCGCGGTGAAGCGCAAGTTGCCGGTGCTCATCTTCACCGGCTCGGGCGGCGCGCGCATGCACGAGGGCGTGCTCTCGCTGATGCAGATGGCGAAGACCTGCGCGGCGCTCGCGGAGCTCAACGACGCGGGCGGCTACTCGATCTGCGTCATGACGCATCCCACGACCGGCGGCGTCACCGCGTCGTTCGCGAGCGTGTGCGACATCACGCTCGCCGAGCCCGGGGCGCTGATCGGCTTCGCGGGCCCGCGCGTGATCGCAACCACGCTGAAGCAGGAGCTCCCGGCGGGCTTCCAGCGCGCGGAGTTCCTTCTGGAGAAAGGGCAGCTCGACCACATCGTCAAGCGCCACGAACTGCGCCCGATCCTGGCGCGCCTGATCGACTATTCGCGCGGCGCGAAGGCGCCGGCCCCCGCACCGGGCGCGGCGAAGGCGATCAAGTTCGCGCGCTGAATCGCGGCGCGCGACGAGGCGCCGCGGGAGTCAGCGCGGGAGTCAGCGCGGCGCGCGCGCGCGCAGCACCCACGAGTCGAACTTCTCGGGCTTCGCGGTCGGGCCCGCGGACATTCGGTTCCAGGCGAGCACGAGCGGCGAGAGCGCGCCGCCGAGCTTCGCGTCGGAGTAGTGAGCGAGTTGCGGCGCGGGCCAGCTCCGCTGGTAGCCCGCGCTCTCCTCGATCGTGAAGCCGCGCGACGTCAGTTCCGCCGCGGCTTCGCTCGCCACCAGGCCGTTGAGTTCGCGCGCCGGGAGCAGGGCGCGCTCGGCTCGCCGACGGCGCATGCCCTTCGATTCGCGGTTGAGGTCGCCGACCACCAGCACGCCGCCCGGCGCGACCGTGCTCACGAGCCCGTCGAACCAGCGCTTGCGGTCCGGCGAGAAGCTCACGACACCCGACGCGATCACGCAGTCGAAGCGCTCCTCGCCCGCGGCGGGGAACGGCGGCGCCTCGCCGAAGCCCGTGCGGCCTTCGAAGCGCTTCACACCGCTGCTGCGCGCATTCTCCTGGGCGATGCGGACCATCTCGGGGCTCGGATCGAAGGCGCACAGCTGCGCGTCGCCCGCGGCGAGCGCGGCCTCGATGCCGACCCAGCCCGCGCCGCAGCCGAAATCGAGGATGCGCCGCGAGCCGCCGGGACGTGCGAAGAGCGCCACGTACTTGCGCATCCAGCGAAAGTGCGCGTAGCCCGGCTTGCCCGGCTCGCCGTTCCAGCCGCCGGAGTTGGCGTCGAACTTCTGCACGGTCGCCACGGGCGAGAGCACCTGCTCTCGCCGCTGCGCCACGATCATCACCCCGCTCTTCGCGATCTCGCCCGCGACCGGAGTCCGGCCCTGCAGCGTTTCGCGCTCGGCGCGTCCGCCCGCGATGCGGTAGAGCGCGACGACGTGCAGCCACGGCCACAAGTGGTTGCGCCAGCGCGCGAGCTCGGCGTCGGTGCGCGCGTCCTTCAGGAAGAACAACGCCCAACCGTCGGCCGGCAGCGACGCGTTGCCGCGCTGGCGGTAGAGCTCCGCCGCGCGCGGGATGTCGAGACCCGTGCCGATCTGCCCGAAGATCAAGTTCGCGCGCGGCACCGGCGGAGGCGCTTTGCCCTCGCTCGGCGGCGGCGGAGCGGGATCGACCACGGCGAACTGAGACGGCTCGAGGCCGAGGTCGGCGAGGAGCGGTGTGAAGTCTTCCGGCGAGAGATTCTGGAGCTTGGCCAAGCGCGCAGAGACTAGCGTGCGGCTCCGAAAAGTTCGCACGGCGCGCTGGTACCATCCTGCCCCCGCGGCCGCGTTTCGCGCCGCGGCGCCTGGGCCCCAAGAGGTCCCTCCATGACGCACGACTCACCGCTCGCCGCGTGGCGCCTGATGCAGGTCGAAGTTCCGCTCGGCGCCGACGAGGCGCACCTGCGCGAACACGCGGCGCGCGAGCTCGGCTTCGATCCGCGAGAGCTGCGCGGCTTTCGCATCGCGCGGCGCGCCCTGGACGCGCGCGTTCGCGGAGGCGAGCGGCGCCTGCGCTGGGTCTGCCACGTCGACCTCGTCGTCGATGCGCGCAAGCGTCCGCCGCGCCTCGAGCGCGCGCTGCGAGCGGGCCGCGTGAAGGAAGCGCCGCCGGCGGCGAGCGTCGAGATCGAGGACGTGCAGGCCGCGTGGCGCGACCGAACGCGCGCACCGATCGTCGTGGTCGGCGCCGGACCGGGCGGACTGTTCGCGGCCTACGCGCTGGCGCGAAACGGCGCGCAAGTCGTGCTGCTCGAGCGCGGCCCGGCCGTCGAGCAGCGCGGCCGCCACGTCGTGCGCTTCCACCGCACCCGCGTCGTCGATCCCGAGCGCAACCTCCTGTTCGGCGAGGGCGGGGCAGGCACCTACTCCGACGGGAAGATCTACACGCGCGTCGACGATCCGCTCGAAGTGCCGCTGCTCGAAGTGCTCGTCGAATGCGGCGCGCCCGCGGAGATCGTCTACGACAGCAGCGCGCACATCGGCACCGACAAGCTGCACCGCATCCTGCCGCGGCTGCGCGCGAAGCTCGAGCAGCTCGGAGTCGAGTTTCGCTTCGACACGCGCCTCGAGGACCTCGTGCTCGCGGATTCGCGCATCCGCGCCGTGCGCACGAACCAGGGCGAGCTCGCCGCGAGCGCCGTCGTGCTCGCGGTCGGCCACAGTGCGCGCGACACGTGGGCCGCGCTCGAAGCGCGCGGTGTGCAGTTCGGCGCGAAGCCGTTCCAGCTCGGACTGCGCATCGAGCACCCGCAGGAGCTGATCGACCGCGGGCGCTTCGGCGGCGCGCGCACCGAGCTCGGCGCGGCCAGCTACAACCTCGTGTGCCGCGCGTCGGAGGGCGCGCCGTCCGCCTACTCGTTCTGCATGTGCCCCGGCGGACGCATCGTCGCGAGCGTCAACGAACCGGGACTGCTCTGCACGAACGGCATGAGCAACTCGAAGCACAGCTCGGCCTGGGCGACCTCCGCGATCGTGACGACCTTCGGCCCCGAGCAGTTCGGAGAGGGCGCTTTCGCCGGAGTTCGCTTCCAGCGCGAGCTCGAAGCGAGGTTCTTCGTCGCGGGCGGCGGCGACTACACGGCGCCGGCGCAGGGCGCGCGCGACTTCGTCGACGGCCGCGAGAGCTCGAGCGTGCGCCGCTCGACTTACACCTTCGGCGAGCGTCCCGCGCGGCTCGACGAACTCCTGCCGCCGCTCGCGCGCGATGCGCTGCGCCGCGCGCTCGAGAACTTCGAGCGCCAGATCCCGCACTTCGCGAGCAACGAAGGACTCTTCGTCGGCCTCGAGTCGCGCAGCTCCGGGCCCGTGCGCATGTTGCGCGATCCGGCGCTGCGCAACGCGCACGGCATCGAGAACTTCTATCCGGTGGGGGAAGGCGCCGGGTATGCGGGCGGAATCATGAGCGCGGCGCTCGACGGCGCGAACAGCGCGCGGACGCTGCTGCGTTCGAGCGCGCCCTCCGCCGCGCGCGTAAGCTGACCCGCTTCGAGGCCAAGATCCCGCGCCCGCCGGCGCCCACGAACACCGCATGTCGACCGAACCCCGCCCAGATTTGAAGTCCGACGCGAAGCCTGATTCGAAGCCCGATTCGAAGAAGCAGCGCAAGATCACGACGCGCTCGCTGCTCCAGATGAAGCAGCGGAGCGAGCCGATCACGGCGCTCACGGCCTACGACTTCCTCACCGCCGAGCTGCTCGATCAGGCGGGCATCGACGTGATCCTGGTCGGCGATTCGGCGGGCATGGTCGTGCAGGGCCTCGACACCACGGTGGGTGTGACCCTGGAGCAGATGCTCTACCACTGCCAGGTCGTCGCGCGCGGCGTCGAACGCGCGCTGGTGGTCGGCGACATGCCGTTCATGAGCTACCAGATCAACGCCGATGAGGCGCTGCGCAACGCGGGGCGGCTCGTGAAGGAAGCGGGCGTCGAGGCCGTGAAGCTCGAGGGCGGGCAGAAGATCTGCGCGACCGTGCGGCGCATCGTCGACGTCGGGATTCCGGTGATGGGGCACCTGGGGCTCACGCCGCAATCGATCCACAAGTTCGGCACTTACCAGGTGCGCGCCACCGAGCCCGAGGAAGCGGACGAGCTGCGCCGCGACGCGCACGCGCTGGCCGAGGCGGGCGCGTTTGCCATCGTGATCGAGAAGGTGCCGGCGCAACTCGCCTCGGAGATCTCGAAGCTCGTCGAGATCCCGGTGATCGGCATCGGCGCCGGCGGGGGATGCGACGGGCAGATCCTGGTCACCCAGGACATGCTCGGCATCTACACACGCTTCCACCCGCGCTTCGTGCGGCGCTACGCGGAGATCGGTCAGTCGATGCTCGACGCCTTCGAGCGCTACCACCGCGACGTGAAGGCGCGCGGGTTTCCGAGCGAAGACGAGAGCTACTGAGCGAACGGCCGGATCCGCGAGCTCCACGCGCGGATGGGCTCGCAGACTTGTCATGCCGCTCGGCGCTGCGCGCGCGCGCGCGTGGAAGTTGTTTCCGAGGTCCGGCGTCGGTTTCGGGGCGTGGCGGCGTTTGCACTTTCCTACGGATCGGGGTCTACTTCCTGACTCTGTCGACCCATGTCCCAATCCTATTTCAGGACTCCATGAAGACCGCTCTCGCCTGCTTCAGCCTGCTCGCCCTGTCGGGCGCCGCCTCGGCGCAAGACCCCAATCTCGCCGACGTCCAGGGCAATTTGTTCCCGTACGCGACGATCGCGCTGCCGATCGACAACCCGACGTACTCCCTGCCGATGACCGTCGCGCCGGACGGCAGCATCTACGCCGCCCTCGACTCGACGATTCCGAGCGGCATCTACTACTTCCAGGTCCTCGATCTGTATTTCGGCGACCTCTCGCAACTGGCGCCGGGCGACCGGATGTTCCAGATCACGAACAACGGTCTGGGCGCGCTCAGCATGTCGCGCCTCAGTGCGACTCCGGGTCTGCCGGCGGTGGGCGCCGGCCTGGGTGGCGTCGGCGACAGCCTCCCGATCTTCCCCTTCTCGAACCCCGCGCCGATCCCGACGCGCCCCGACCTGCTCTGCACGGGGAAGATGATCCTGTTCGAACTGCTCCCCAGCGGTGCGTCGCAGATCGTGCGCATCGGGTACTTCCGCGTCGGCGACGGCTCGCCCGGCACGGTTTCGGGCGTCGTGTTCGACGACACCGACCGCGACGGCGAGCGCGACAGCGGTGAAGCGGGCGTCGCCGGCTGCGTCGTCAAGCTGGTGTCGAACAACCCCGCCACGCCCGGCCAGGTCATGGCCACGACCAGCACGAACAACCTGGGCGAGTACCTGTTCTCGAACGTCGCGGTGGACGATTGCAGCGTCGTGCTCGAACTCGACACGGGGGTCTTCCAGGCGACGACCCCGCTCGACGTCGTGCTCGCCAACTGCGGCTGCGGCTCGCGCGTCGTGAACTTCGGCAAGGTCGCCCTCGAGACCTCGTGCGAAGGACGCACCCCGGGCTTCTGGCGCAACAACAACGGCGTCGCGATCATCGTGGGCGGTTCGTTCTGGGACGAGCTGAGCGCGCTGAACCTGGTCAATGGCCAGGGCGCCGCCTTCGACCCGACCGGCGACGTCCAGCAGTGGCGCGCGTACCTGCAGGGCGCGAAGGCGACGAACATGTCGTACATGCTCTCGGCGCACCTCGCGGCGATGCAGCTCAACGTGCTCTCCGAAGGCGTCGATCTCGGCTGCCGGGTGCAGAGCGCGTTCGGTGCGCTCACCATCGGCGACCTGCTCTTCATGGCGAACCAGGCGCTCGGCGTCGACGGCTACACGCCGGTCGGCGACCCGAACCGCGCCTACCAGGAGCAGTTGAAGAACGCGCTCGACGCCGCGAACAACAACGCCAACTGGCTGTGAGCGGGTGCGAGCGATAGGCCGCGGCGCCCGGGGCCGCGCCGCCCGCGCTCGCCACCATCGAACCGCGACATGAAAAGGGCCGGCCGGGATCGCTCCCGGCCGGCCCTTTTCGTGACAGTTTTTCGTGACGGTTGTGCGCCTCGAGGCGCCCCGAACCGCGCTCAGCTCTTCTTCTCGCCGAGCGCCTTCTTGAACAGCGAGCCGAGGTTCGTGCTCGCCTTCGAGCCCGCGTTCCGCTCGAGCATCTCGTCGATCAAGCCGCTCTCGACCGAATCCTCGGAGCCGATCAGGGCGCCGCGTTCGTCGAAGCGCGTCAGCGACACGCGGCGCTGCTTGCTGTCGACGTTCTGCACGCGCACGGTGATCGTCTGACCGAGCTTCACGGCGTCCTGCGGCCGGCGCACGCGCTCCTTCGCCATCTGCGAAACGTGCAGCAGGCCTTCGACGCCCGGCAGCAGCTCGACGAACGCGCCGAACTCGGTCAGGCGAACGATCTTGCCGCTGACCGTCTGGCCCGCCGCGACGCGCGAGCCGACGTCGTCCCAGGGATCGGCTTCGAGCTGCTTCATGCCGAGCCCGATGCGCTTCCCACCCTCTTTGATCTCGAGGATCATCACGCGCACCACGTCGCTCTTCTTCACGGCTTCGGTGGCGTTCTCCACGCGCTTGCGCGAGATGTTCGAGACGTGCAGGAGGCCTTCGACGCCGCCGCCGATGTCGACGAACGCCCCGAAGGGCTCGACGCGCGTGACCTTGCCCTGCACGATCTGGCCGGGCGACAGCGTGCCGACAGCGTCCTTGCGCGCGGCCTCGCGCTCGGTTTCGAGCACCGCGCGGCGCGAGACGAGCACGCGCTTCTTGCTCGGGTCGATCTCGAGCACTTCGCACTCGAGGTTGCGGTTCAGGTACTGCGCGAGGTTGTCCTCGCGGCCCAGCCCGACTTGCGAGGCCGGCATGAAGGCCGCGATGGGCCCGATGCGCAGCTCGAGGCCGCCGGTGTTCTGGCCCGTGACCCGCGCTTCGACGCGCGCGCCGACGGCGAGGTCGTTCCACGCGGCGAGGGTCTTCGCTTCCTTGCGCGAGAGCACGTGCAGGCCGTCTTCCATGCCGTGCAGCGAGAACTCGAACACCGCGCCGACCGCGGGCGTCTCGTCGAACTCGAGGCGCTTGATCACGCCTTGGGCGAGCGGCCCGAGCTCGACGATCACGTCGTCGCCGCTCACTCCGACCACCGTGCCTTTGACGAGTCTCTCGCCGGCGCGCGGGCCCGCGCCGCCCTTCGACCCGCGAGCGGCGGGTGCGCGCCCGCTCTCGTCCAGGTCCTGGAGGTTGATTCCCTCCAGAGCGGCTTCGACTTCGAGGGACAGGGAATCGCGGCGGTGGTCGTTCGGCTTGGTCATGTTCTTGGGGCCAAGCTCCGCAGCATACCGCGCGTCTCGCGAATCGTCAGTCCCCCCGCGAGCGCGATGCCGGAACGTCCTCGCGCGGAACCGCACCGGCGCCGGCGACCGAGAGGGCTACGGCAGCAGCGCCGCGCGCCAGTCGTCGGCCTCGGCGGGCAAGGTCAGCCCCGACATCCGAGTGAGCGACGCGTGGGCCGCCGAGACGACTTCGGGGGCGCCGTCCTGGAGGGCGGCGATGAGCGCCGGGTAGGCGAGCGGACTGTCGAGCCGGCCCAGCGCTTCGGCGGCGGTGCTGCGGACCTGCGCGCTGCTGGACTGGAGCGCGTCCACGGCCCACGGCGCGCTCTCGCTCGAGAACAACGGGTGGAAGGCGGCTTCCTGCAGCGCGGACACGATCTGCTTCGGCGACGACGTCGAGAGCCGGTCGATGACCAGGTCCATGCGCTCTTCCCGCCAGCGCACCTCGGAGGAGTGCCACGCGCGCCACGCGGCGGCTTCGCGCCACTGCAGCCCGGTGGCCTTCTTGAGCGACCACTCGGCGCTCGCGCGCACACTGCCGTCGGGGTCGTCGAGCAGCGCGATCAGCGCTTCGATGCTGCGCCAGTCGCGCTGGGCGCCGAGCGCGCGGGCCGCGCCGTTGCGCACGGTGGTCGAGTCGCTCGTCAGTTGGGCGCGCAGTGCGTCGCACAGCGCCTCGTGCGTGCGCGCGTCGCACGAACGGCCCATGCGCTGAGCCTGCGCGATGGCCGCGGGTGCATGCGCCGGGTCGGTCGCGAGCACGTGCGCGAACAGCTCGCTCGCGCGCGCGTCGCCGCCGGCGCCGGCGCCGAGGATCAAGTGCAGACGCAGGCGCGGATCGATCCGCGCGTAGGCGTCGGCAAAGACTCGAAAGCTCTCGGGGCGGCGGCGAACGAGGCGCTGCGCGGCGAGCTCGAGCGCGTTCTCGAGCAACTCCGTGCGGCGCTTGGAGCTCAGGTGCTCGGTCGCGAGCGCCGCGCCGCGCTCCCAGTGCTCCGGAGTTCCGAGCACGCTCCACACGTGGATCGCCGCCCACGTGCGATCGAGGGTCACGCCGAGCTCGAGTTCGTGCTCGATGCGCTCGAGCGCTCGCTGCGCCGGCCACGACTCGAGCGCGCCGAGCAGCAACTCGCGCTGCGGATCGCTCAAGGTCTGCGGCTTGTCCTCGGGCGCGACCAGCGGCACCGAGCGCTCCAGCAGGATCCCCATCGCCGCGTCGACGCCCGGCTCGCCGAGTTCGACGAGTCGGGCGACGAGCTCCGGCGCCTTGGGGGCGTCCGGCCGGCGCGACTCGCGCAGGACCAGGCTCACCGCCTCCGCCGGCGAGGCCGACGCCACCGCTCGCCACAGCGCATGCTCGTCGTCCGCGGCGGCGCCGCCACCCCAGGCCGGGGTCGTCAGGATCGAGAGAAACACGCTCAGCACGGCAGTCGTCCTCGGGTGGGGAGTGGGGGCAGGGTCAGTGCGTGTACGGCAGCGAGCGCCAGCACACGACCTGGTAGTCGCCCGCGGTTCCACCCTTGGAGAGGGCGAGCGATTCGTCGTAGTGGATGCGGCAGTTGCTGTCGAGGTCGACGCTCTTGGCGATCAACGCGCCGAACAGCTCGAAGTTGCTGTCGACTTCGATGGCGGCGTTGGGCGCGTAGATCGTGCCGTACATCTTCGCGTTCGAGTTGAAGTCCACGACGTCCAGCTCGACCACCACCTCGGGGTTGATGATGTTGTCGCTGAGCAGATTGAGCTCGACGTCGAGGGGCTTGTAGTTCAGCGGGCGCAGCATGGTGTTGCTGCCCAGCGTGAAGTCGTTCTCGACGTAGATCTTCACCGGACCGGCGGTCGTGTCGATCAGGAACTGCGAGCCCGAACGCATCTGGAAGTTGCGGAACACGAGCGTCGCGGGACCGGTCACGTTGACGGTCGAATTCGACTTCGCGGCGAAGTCCCCGTACGCGTGGTTGCCCGCCGGGATGTCCAGCGTCGTGTTCACGACCACGTTCGTGGCGTTCGGTGCGAACGGGAACACCAGCGGCGGCAGCGCCATGGGCGTCGACGACGGCGCGGTCGAACCGGTGCACACGGCGTTGCCGAGGATCGTGGTGGTGTCGCTCGAGCCGCACACCGCGTCGCCCCAGACCTTCGAGTTCTGCTCCATCAGCACGGAGCCGTTCGAGCCGATGTCGCCGCTCAGCAGCGCGTGCTGGTCCGAGCCCGAGCCGTTGATGGCCTGGTCGTGCCAGGTCGTTCCGAGCGACGAGTCGTAGCTGTCGACGCGCGCGTTGCTGTCCAGGTGCAGCGAAACGTCGCCGAAGGCGCCGTAGCGCCAGAGCGCGTCGATCTGGCGCTCGAGCGTGAGCTCGATGCGCGCGCCGATGCGGTCGTCGACGGCCGTCGCGGTGAGCCGGCGGAGCTGCGCGCCGGGCGCCTCGGCGTCGACCCAGAACTGCGAGTCGCCCCAGGTCTGCGGCGCCTGTTGCGAGCCGAGCGCGCCGGCGCCGCCGATGTTGAGGTCGAGCACCGCCTGCTGGAGGGCCGCCTCGCACACGTACTCCGCGCGCAGCTTCTCGCGCTGCACGCGTTGTTGATTGGAGCTCGAGAGCATCACCGACAGCAGCGAGAGCGAGAGCACGGAGAGCGACGTCAGGCTCACCGCCGTCACCACCAGGGCGCCGCCGCGTTGCGACTGCCGACCACGAAGTTGTTTGCGCATAGCTAGTCTTCTCCCGTTCCTTCTTCAGTTCCGCAGCCGGATGGACGCTTCGGCGCGTCCGATCTGCCGTTGGCCGCCGGGCCCCGGTTCGCTCACGACGAGTCGCAACGTGAACACGTCGCCCACTCGCTGAATGTTGAAGCCGCCTTCGTCGACGACGCCGTTGCCGTTGTCGTCGGCGTTGTTCGCGTTCTCGTCGGGGTCGAGCAGCGGCACGTTGCTGGCGAGCACGATGCGCCGTTCGTTCAACGCGCCGACGTTGCGCACGAGCACGAGGCGGCCTTCGTCCACGAGGCCGTCGCCGTCCTGGTCGCCGCCACCCAGCGCGTCCGCGGGATCGGACTCCCACACCAGTTGCAGCATTCCGCTCCAGACGACGGCGCTGCCGTTGACTCCCACGGGCTGCTGGAACTGCAGGCTCGGACTGCCCTGCGGACCGCTCGGGTCGGGGTTGACCGTGCTCGAGGCTTCGCGGAACTCGTCGATGGCGCGGTCGAGCGCGGACTGCGCCTTGCGCGCCGCGTTGGCTCGCTGCTGCGTCGCCTGCGTCGCGTTCTTGCCGTCGAGCAGAAGCGTCATCGCCGAGCCGATGACGAGGGAGAAGACGGCCATCGCGAGCGCCATCTCGATCAGTGTGAAGCCGCTGCGGCGAGCGGAGCGCGAGCGTGCGATCACTGCAGCTCTCCCAGGATGGTGCGGAGCTCGAAGACCTGCGGTCCGCGCCGCGACTCCCAGCGCACGCGCACCACCACCGGCAGCAGCCGGTAGTCGAGCGTGTTGTCGACGTCGATCAGATCGCCGTCGGCGTTGAGGTCGAGGTCCGCGGGCAAGTCGAGGGTCTCGGCGACGAGGTCCTCGCGCAGCACGCCCGGCGTGTTCGGATGGACGGGCATCACGATCTCGCCGACCTGCCCCGCCGGCGCGCCCGGCATCTCGCGCAGACCGTCGATGGCGAAGAACGCGCCCGGCGAAGCGCCGGTCGGCAGGTCGTCGTCGGCGAAGGCGTTGTAGCGCGCGAAGACCTCGCTGAAGGTCGTCGAGCGCATGTTCTCGAGCGTGGCGCGCGCGGCGGCGGCCGCGGCGGCGTGCTCGCTGGTCGTCGATTCCATCGAGGACGTCGTCACGATCGTCTGCAGGAAGCCTGCGAGGCCGATCACGAGCACGGAAATGGAGACGAGCACCTCCAGGAGGCTCATCCCGCGCCGCGCTCGGGCGCGACGGTTGCTTCGAAAAATGTTCCCCATCGAAAACGGCCCTCTTCGCCGTGCGTTCGGACGTCCCGCCCGGATCGGGCGCGGAGTTCGAACGACGTTCCAGTTCGAGCGCCGGGGTCGCGGCTCTTGAGTCCCTCGCGCAATTTCTTGGCTCAGGGCTGCAACGGTTCCGCGAAGATTGAGCCTGCGCAGCGGGGATGCCATGCTCTGCGACCTTTGTCCCCGCAGAGTTCAACGTGAACCAACGCATCCCCGTCGCCGTGCTCGGCGCCACCGGCGTCGTCGGCCAGCGCTTCGTCGCGCGCCTCGCCGCCCACCCTTGGTTCGAGATCGCGCAGCTCGCCGCGAGCGAGCGCAGCGTGGGAAAGACCTTCCGTGACGCGTGTGCGTGGCGCGTGAGCGGGGTGGAGGCCTATGCGGGGCTCGGCGCGCGCGGAATCGTCGAGTGCTCTCCCGCGCAGGTGACCGCGCCGGTCGTGTTCTCGGCGCTCGACACGGCGGCCGCCGCGGAAGTCGAGCCGCTGTTCGCGCGCGCGGGTGCGTGGGTGTTCTCCAACGCGAGCGCGTTTCGCATGGCGGAGGACGTTCCGCTGCTCGTCCCCGAGGTCAACCCCGAGCACCTCGCGCTGCTCGACGTGCAGCGCGAGCGCCGCGGCTGGAGCGGGGCGATCGTGTGCAACCCCAACTGCACCACGGCGGTGCTCGTGAGCGTGCTCGCGCCGCTGCACCGGCGCTTCGGCGTCGAAGCGGTGCTCATGGCCAGCATGCAAGCGGTGTCGGGCGCCGGCTATCCGGGCGTTGCGAGTCTCGACGCGCTCGGCAACGTGGTGCCCTTCATCCGCGGCGAGGAGCCGAAGGTCGAGGAGGAAACGCGCAAGTTGCTCGGCGTCTTCGAGCGCGGGGCGATCGCGCCCGCCGAGTGCGCCGTGTCCGCGCACTGCCACCGCGTCGCGGTGATCGACGGCCACAGCGAAGCGCTCTCGGTCCGCCTCCGCGGCGCGCCGAGCGTCGAAGCCGTGCGACGCGCCCTCGTCGAATGGCGCGCCGAGCCGCAGGAGCGCCGGCTGCCGACCGCGCCGCCCACGCCGCTCGTAGTGCACGACGCGGACGACCGGCCGCAGCCGCGGCTCGACGCCGAGCGCGACGGCGGGATGAGCGTGCACGTCGGCCGCGTGCGCGAATGCGCCGTGCTCGGCCACAAGCTGTTCGTGATGGGCAACAATCTCGAGCGCGGCGCGGCGGGCGCGTCGGTGCTCAACGCGGAGCTGCTGCGCTCGCGCGGGATGCTGTGAAGCCATGACGCTCGTGATGAAGTTCGGCGGCTCGTCCGTCGCGGATGCGGCCTGCATGCGGCAGGTGGCCGAGCTGGTCGAGCGTTCGCTCGCGCGCTCGCCGCTGGTGGTGCTCTCGGCGATGGGCAAGACCACCGACGCTCTGTTCCGCGCCGCGCGCGCCGCCGTGCAGGGCCGGCTCGACGCCGCGCGCGAGGACGCGATGGCGATCGCCGCGCGGCACCGCGACGCCGCGCGCGCCTTGTTCGAGGGCGCGCCGCCGCGCGAGCTCGAGGATTCGCTCGCCAAGCGCTTCGACGAGCTCGACCGCATCTTCCAGGGCCTCGCGCTGCTCGGAGAACTCTCCCCGCGCTCCATGGACGCGATCGCGGCGCGCGGCGAGCTGCTCTCCACGACCGTGTTCGCGGCGTACTTCCGCACGCGCGCCGAGGGCTCGGAGTGGTTCGATGCGCGCGAGGCGATGCGCACCGACAGCGCGCACGGCGACGCGAGCCCGCGCGTCGAGCTCGTGCGTTCGCTGGTTCGCGAACGGCTCGCGCCGCGGCTGGCGCCGGGGCGCGCAGTCGTGACGCAGGGCTACATCGGCGCCGACGAGAGCGGTGCGACGACGACGCTCGGCCGCGGCGGGAGCGACTGGAGCGCGTCGCTCTTCGGCGCCGCGCTCGGCGTCGCCGAGGTGCAGATCTGGACCGATGTCGAGGGCGTGTACACGGCCGATCCGCGCGTCGTGCCCTGCGCCGAGCCGATCGCCGAGCTTTCGTTCGCCGAGGCGGCGGAGCTCGCGGCCTTCGGCGCGAAGGTGCTGCACCCCGCGACGATCCAGCCCGCGGTCGAAGCCTCGATTCCCGTGACCGTGCGCCACACGCAACGCCCGAACGGACGCTTCACGACGATCCGCGCGCGTTCGCGCGGCGAGCGCGCGGTGACGGCGCTCGCGACGCGCGGGCCTGTGCACGTGCTGACCGTGACCTCGTCGCGCATGCTCGCGCACTCGGGCTTCCTCGCGCGCCTGTTCGAGGTGTTCCGCGGCCTGGACGTGAGCGTCGACCTCGTGGCGACGGCGGAGGTGTCCGTGTCGCTCACCGTGGAGGCGGACGCACCGCTCGAAGCCCTGTGCGCGCAGATCTCGCAGTTCGCGAGCGTCGAGGTGGCCCGCGAGCGCGCGATCGTCGCGCTGGTCGGCGAGCGCCTTCGCGACACGCCCGGCGTGCCCGCGTCGGCGCTCTCGGCGCTTGCGTCGTTCGGCGTCGAGATGATCTCGATGGGCGCGAACGAGATCAATCTGAGCGTCGTGACGCGCCAGGACGCGGCGCACGACGCGCTGCGCGCCCTGCACGCGCGCTTCTTCGAGTGACTCCGCTCAGCCCGCCCTATTCATGAGCCCGCTACTACGAACGCGGAATCATCTTGCCCCGCTGCGTCTTCTTCGACGTGCGGCGTCCTCAGCGACCTAGAGGTCGCTCCCGCTGACGAGCATCCAAAGGGATGCTCGTCCACGGCGACTTCGTCGCCTGACGCGGGAACCCTTGGCGGCGCCCGCCGAAGAACCTTGCGGTGCAAGCGCTTCCGCGCTCTCGCTACGCGGTTCATGAATAGGGCGGGCTAGGTGCGGCGCGCGACCTGGGTCGCGCTGGCCTGGTCGGTGCTCCACACGACGACTTCGCCGAGGTTGACGCGCCGCGGACGCGTGACGACGAAGCGCACGATGTCGGCGATGTCCTCGGGGAGCAGGTGGTCGACCCCGGCGTAGACCTTCTCCGCGCGCGCGAGGTCGCCCTTGAAGCGCACGGCGCTGAAGTCGGTCTTCACCATGCCCGGATCGACGGTCGAGCAGCGCACGCCCTTGTCGAACAGGTCGAGGCGCAGAGCCTCGTAGACCGCGCGCACGGCGAACTTCGACGCGCAGTACACGTTGCCGCCCGGGTAGACCTGGCGGCCCGCGACGCTTCCGATGAACACGACGTCGCCGCTGCGGCGCGCGACCATCGCGGGCGTCGTCGCGCGCAGCACGTGCAGCACGCCGAGAACGTTCGTGTCGAGCATCTCCTTCCAGTCGGCGGGATCGCCCTGTTGCAGCGGCTCGAGTCCGCGGCCCAGGCCCGCGTTCGCGACCACGATGTCGAATGCGAAACCCGCGAGCTCGCGCGAGACCGCCGCGAAGTCGCGCACGTCGAGAGTCACGACCTGCGAACCCGGCAGGTCCGCGGCGACGCGTTCGAGCTCGGCGCGGCGGCGCGCGGCGAGCACGAGCCTCGCGCCCGAGGCGGCGAGCGCGCGGGCGATGGCCTCGCCGATGCCCGACGAGGCGCCCGTGACGAGGGCGAGCTTGCCATCCAGTGCGCGGTCGAGCGTGGGAGCTGTGGGGGGTGCGGAGGTCATGGCGCGAAGTCTACTGTCGCGCTCCGCGGCGCCGCTTGCGTTCGAGACGCGGCGCTCGATCCGAGCTTCCGCGCAGGCACGCATCGAAAGCGCGGTACGCGTGCGGCAGACTGACGCGCATGCAAGCTCTCCGCCTCACGTTGCTCGCCGTCCTGCTCGGCGCGTGCGCCTCGAACGAACCCGCGCCGCGCGGCGCCGCCACGCTGTTCCACAACGGCCGCATCTACCTCGGCGCGCCGCAGTGGCTCGCGGTGGAGGGCTTGCTCGTCGCGGACGGCCGCGTGGTCGGCGCGGGAGCGCTGGAGGAGCTCGAGAACGGAGCGTGGAGCATCGAGTCGCGCGTCGACCTCGGCGGCGCGACGGCGCTGCCCGGGCTGCAGGACGCGCACGGCCACGTCGAAGGTCTCGGCGAGGCGCTCGAGACCGTCGATCTCCGCGGCGCGCGCTCCTACGACGAGCTCGTGGCGCGCGTCGCGGAGCGTGCGAAGGCCACGCCGAAGGGCGAGTGGATCCGCGGGCGCGGCTGGGACCAGAACCTGTGGCCCGTGAAGGAGTTCCCGCACCACTCCGCGCTCAGCGCGGCGACGCCGGAGCATCCGGTGCTGCTCGAGCGCGTCGACGGGCACGCGACGCTCGCGAACGCGCTCGCGATGCGCGCGGCGGGTGTCGATCGCGCGTGGAGCAGCAACACCGAGCTCCCGGGCGGCCGCGTGCTGCTCGATTCCGAGCGCCGGCCCACGGGCGTGTTCGTCGACGCCGCGTCGAATCCGCTCGAGCGCGCCGCGCCGAAGCCCGACGCCGCCGCGCGCGAGCGCCGCTGGCTCGCCGCGCAGCAGCACCTGCTCGAGCTCGGACTGACCTGCGTGCACGACATGGGCGTTTCGCCGGCGACGGTGACGCTGCTCGAGCGACTGCGCGACGACGGCCGGCTGAAGCTGCGGCTCGTCGAGTACCTGAGCGGCGGCGCGGGACTGCGCGCGGGGGACCTCCGTGGCTTCCCGCTCGCTGCCGACGCGCACGATCGGCTCAGCGTGCCCGGTGTGAAGCTGTATGCGGACGGCGCCCTCGGATCGCGCGGCGCGGCGTTGCTCGAGCCGTACCACGACGAGGGCTCGCACAGCGGCTTGATGGTCACCGACCCCGAGGCGCTGCGCGCGGCGATCGACGTCTGCGCGGACGCCGGGATGCAGCCCGCGGTGCACGCCATCGGCGACCGGGCGAACCGCGTCGTGCTCGACGCCTTCGAAGAGCGGATGCGCGCGGACGCGGGCTTTCGCGAGCTGCGGCCGCGCATCGAGCACGCGCAAGTCGTCGCGCGCGAGGACTGGCCGCGTTTCGCGGAGCTCGGCGTGGTCGCGTCGATGCAACCGACGCACGCGACGAGCGACATGCCCTGGGCGCCGCGCCGCTTGGGCGAAGCGCGCGTCGACGGCGCCTACGCGTGGCGTCGCCTCGCGCGCACGCCGGAGGAACTCGCCTTCGGCAGCGACTTTCCCGTCGAGCGGGCGAACCCCTTCGAAGGTCTGTACGCGGCGATCACCTGCGCGGCCTGGGACGGCACTCCGCCCGACGGATTTCGCCCCGACCAACGCTTGAGCGCGCCTGAAGCGCTCGCGGCCTTCACCCTCGGCGCCGCCCGCGCCGCGCACCAAGAGCAGCGCCGCGGCACGCTGCTGCCCGGCTACTTCGCCGACATGACCGTCGTCGACGTGGACCCGCTCACCGCCGACCCCGCGCAGCTCCTGCGCGCGCGCGTGAAACTGACGGTGATCAACGGCGAGGTCGTGTACCGCGCGCCCTGAGCGCTCTAACCTCTGCGAGTTTGGCGTGCCCCGCGCGCGCGTCGCGCATCCCAACTGGCGCCCATCCAACCTGTCGAGCGGGCCCCTCGAATCCAAACCGATGGTCAAGATCACCTTCACCTACCAGGGCGACCTGCGTTGCGAGGCCGTTCACGCGCCGTCGGGGGTGCGCCTCGCCACGGACGCGCCCGTCGACAACCAGGGACGCGGCGAGTCCTTCTCGCCGACCGACCTGGTCGCGACCGCGCTCGGCGCCTGCATGCTGACGACCATGGGCATCGTGGCGCAGCGGCACGGCTGGGATCTGCGCGGCTCGCGCGCGGAGGTCGAGAAGGCGATGGCGAGCCAGCCCGTGCGACGGATCGGGGAACTAACGGTCGTGTTGCACATGGCCGGGGAGCACGATGAGCGTGCGCGGACGACGCTGGAACGCGCGGCGCTCACGTGCCCGGTGCACCGGAGCCTCGCGCCCGACGTCGCGATCCCGGTTCGAATCGAATGGGCCGGACCGAGCGCCTGAGTCCCGCGGACGACTCAAACGCAAACGCAACTCAACCTGTGCGCGGACGTGGGTACAACCTGCGGGAGCCCTTCCCCGCAGTTGCTCACCTTCGCCGAGGACCTCGTCATGACTCGATTGGCTCGCTCGCTCCGTTTCGTTCTCGCCCAGGTCTCCCGCGATCGCTCGCTCGCTGCGGCGTGGCTCGTGGCGACCTTGAGCCTCTCGTCGGGTGCGTCCTCGGGTGCATCCTTGGGCGCGTCGTCGTGGATCGGCGCACCCGGCTCGGCCGCGGGTTGGCCGCCGGCCGCCGGAGCGGCGCTCGCGCCCACGCAGGGTGCGACGAGCCTCGTCGACTTCTCCGCGCTCGCCGACGCCTACCTCGCGAAGCACCCGGTCGAGGGCAAGAGCGCCGACGAACTGACGCTCCAAGACCTCGTCGCGGCGCACTTTCTCCCGGCGAGCGTCGGTGCGATCGATCTGCGCTTCCCGCGCGCGTTTCTCGGCGAGAAGGGAACCGTCGAGAGCTTCAAGGGCGTCGTCGTCGCGCTGCTCACGACCCACAACACGTGGCTCGACCTGCTCGGCTGCAAGGGCGAGGCGGCGGACACCGCGCGGGCCGACATCGCCGCGCTGCTGAAGTGGCTCAAGACGGCGAAGCTCGCGAACGGCGACGTCGTGCCGACGGACTTTTTCGGAACCCTGCAAGGCGGCGCGGCGCTCGCTCCGCAGATCCAGCGGCTGTCCGAGGGCTTCCGCACCGGCTCGGCCCTGGGCTTGAAGCCCCGCGGCGGCAAGTTGCAGGTGCTCGTCGTGTCGCCCACGCGCGAGGACTTCCTCCACCTCGCGGGAGTGTTCGGCAAGCTCGAGCCCGACAGCCGCAGCATGAACTGGAACGACCAGTTGATGGGCTGGACCGAGTTCGGTTGGAACGAGCTGCAAGTCGTCGCGCTCGTGTACCCGCCGGTCACTCCCAAGCCCGACAAGTTGAACGAAGGGCTGCCGATGGATCTGCGCGAGCCGACGGGGCTGTACCAGCACGTGGCGCAACGCTGCGCCGTGCAACTGAGCTGGCACACGTTCGACAAGCTGCTCGACCCGGCGGTGGAGATGGCGCTGGCGCAGGCGCTCGTCGTCGACATGTTCGGCGAGAACAACACGCGCTCGGGCGGCGCGAGCCGCGGCAACACGACCGACGGCATGACGGCCTTCATTCCCGGCGGCAACTCGAACGGCGGCGCGCTGCCGCCGACCAACGCCGAGAGCGGTTGGCGCACGACCTCGGGCAAGGACTACTTCGTGAAGCCGTTGCGCGCTGCGCAGAAGCTCGGGTCGAAGTCGGCGAAGGGCAAGGACGACAAGAGCGTTCACTTCCAACTGACCGCCGACGACACCGCGAGCCGCATCGCGGTGAGCGCCCCGTTCCTCGGTGCGGCGGCGAAGGGCAAGGAGCCGCCGCCGCCCGAGTTCATGACCGACTACCAGGAGTTCTTTCGCGCCTACAAGACGGCCTTCGCGAACTGGATGCGGAACAAGGCGCTGAAGACTCCGGCGGAGTCGCGCGCGAAGTTCGCCGAGCTCCTGAACAAAGTCGTCGAGGTCGGAAGCGCCGCGACCTTCGAAGAGCTCGTCCAGGAGACCTACGGCAAACCGCTGTCGTCGAGCGAGCTCGGCGTCGCGAACCTCGAACGCGAGTTCTTGGACTGGCTCGCGGCGCAGTGAGCCGCGCGGGGGCGCGGCCACAGAGTTGAACGACACAGGGTCGAGCGACATAGGGTCGAAGGACAGTGTGTCGAAGGACAGTGGCCCGAAACGACACGGGCCCGCGCCCGAGACTCGGCGCGGCGAGCCGCTGTTGACCCCCGCGAGCGCGGGCCGCATGCTGGCCGTTGCTGGAGGCGCTCCAGCGCCGCTCGTCTCGATGCGCGGCTGACAATCCTGTCGTGCCATGGCCCCTCCAGCCGCGCCGCATTCGGCGCTCGGCGCGGGGGGAGTGTGGGGGAACCCGGTGTGAATCCGGGGCTGGCCCGCAACCGTGAGCCGCCGCGCGCGGCAAGTCGGAATGCCCACCGCCGAGGCACGGTCCTTCGGTCGCAAGGTCGTGTTCGCATTGGATCCGTTGACTGCACCGCATCCGCCGGCCGCGCCGCGCTTCACGCGTCGAGCGGGACTGGTCGAGGTTCTCGGCCTGTTTTCCACCTCAGCGTTGTCGGGCGTGGGCCTGCTGCTCGCCGTCGCCTCGTGCGGGCCAGCCGCGACCGACCCGAACACCGACTCGAATCGCCAGCTCTCCTCGCGCTCGGACGCCGTGCCGCTGCGGGTGCTGCCCGCCAGCGCGACCGCGGTCGATTTCGCGACCGCGCTGCTGCCGGCGGAACGGCTCGCCGGCCTGCCCGTGCAGGCGCTCGAGTACTCCGTGTTGCACGATTCGGCGGCGCAGTTCGCCGCGCGCCCGCGCTTCGACGTCTACCTCGCCGAACCGGTGCTCGCCCTCGCGCCGGACCTCGTGATCGCGGATCCGTACCAGGCGCCGGAGACGACGGAGCGGCTGCGCCACGCGGGCGTGCGCGTCGTGACGTTGCCGGCGATCGCGAGCTGGAGCGACGCGCGGAGCACGCTGCTCGACCTCGGCGCGCAGCTTGGAGTGTCCGAGCGCGCCGCCAAGTTGTGCGCCGAGTTCGACGCGCGGGTCGAGCGGCTGGCCGAACGCGCGCAGGCCGCGCCGCGCCGCCGCGGGGTCGTGTACTCGAACTTCGGCGGCGTCGGCTCGACCGCCGGAGCGCACACGACGATCGACGACGTGCTGCGCCTCGCCGGCCTCGAGAACTGCATTGCGACGCAGGGTCGCGAGGGGCATATCGACCTCGGCTTCGAGGGCCTGATCGCGCTCGATCCCGACGTGATCGTGGTGAGCGCGCCGCTGCGCCTGCCTCCGAGCGCGCAGGGCGACCTGGGCGGCGCCTCCGAGCGCGTGCTGCTGCAAGCTTCGCAACTCGCGTCGCTGCGCGCCGTGCGCGAACGGCGCATCGTCGCGCTCCCCGCGTGGCTCTTCGCGACGGGCTCGCACGAGATCGTGAGCGCCGCCGAGGCCCTGCGCGAGGCGCTCGACGAACTCGAACGGCGCGCGCCCCCGGAATCGCCCGCGGAGTCGCCCGCGAAGTCGACGCGATGAGCTCCGCGAATCCAATTCGGCGCGCCTGGACCACCGCAGCGGCTCTCGTGGCGGCGCTGCTCGCGCTGCTCGTGCTGTCCACATCGCTCGGCCCGAGCGACCTCGACGCGGCGAGCGTCGCGCGCGGTCTGCTCGCGCTCGTCGGACTCGGCGAGCCGCTCGACGCCAACCGCCAGGCGATCGTCGAGCTTCGCGCCTGGCGCGGCCTGTGCGCGAGCGGTGTCGGCGCGGCCCTCGCGCTCTCGGGCGCGACGATCCAGGGCATGTTCCGCAACCCGCTCGCGTCCCCGTCGCTGATCGGCGTCACCGGCGGCGCGAGCGTCGGCGCGGCGCTCGGCTTCCTCGTGCTCGGCGGCGCCGCGCCCGCGCTCGCGTCGCTCGAAGGCTGGCTCGGCGCGTTCGTCGTTCCGAGTTTCGCCTTCGTCGGGGCCGCGGCGACGACGGCCGTGGTCGCGCTCGTCGCCGCCCTCCACGGACGGACTTCGGTCACCTCGCTGCTGCTGGTCGGCATCGCGGTCAATCTGTGCGTCGCGGGGCTGTTCGCGGCGATCCAGTACCTCACGCTCGCGGAGTGGGAGGTCAGCAAGGCGATCCTCGCCTGGACCTTCGGTGCTCTCGACGATCGCTCGGGCGTCCACGCGGCGACGGTGTGGGCTGGACTGGCGCTGTCGGTCGGCGCGATTCCGTTCATCGCGCGCGAGCTCGACTTGTTTCGCAGCGGCGAAGAGGACGCGCTCGCGCTCGGCGTCGACGCGCGGCGCGTCAAGACCCTGGCCTTGCTCGCTTCGTCGCTCGCGGCCTCTTCCGCGGTCGCCTCCGCGGGTCAGATCGGCTTCGTCGGCCTCGTCGTGCCGCACATCCTGCGGCTGGTGTGTTCCAGCAGCTACTCGATCGTGCTGTGGCTCTCGATCCCCGCCGGAGCGGTGTTCCTGCTCGGCGCCGACGTGCTGCAGCGAGTGGTGCTCGGCGACGGCGTGTTGCAGCCGGGCGTGATGATGTCGCTCGTCGGCGGACCCTTCTTCCTGTTCCTCTTGCTGCGCCAGCGGCGCGAGATCGCGAACTGGTGAGCCGCGTGGCGACGAAACTCGAAGCGCGCGAGCTCAGCCTGACGTACCCCTCGGGTGCGCGCGCCCTCGACGCGGTGACGCTCGAGGTCGACGCCGGGGAACTCGTCGCCGTCGTCGGTCCGAACGGATCGGGCAAGAGCACGTTGCTGCGCTGTTTGGGCGGCTTGCTCGCGCCGAGCGCGGGGCGCGTGCAGCTCGATGGACGCGACGTGCATTCGCTCCACGCGCTGCAGCGCGCGCGAAGCCTGGCCTTCGTGCCGCAATACCTGCCGGCCGTGCCGGACGTGCGCGTCGACGATTTCGTTCTGGGCGGACGCTACGCGCACATCGATCGCTGGCGCGGACCGGCGCGCGAGGACTTCGAGCATGTGGAGGGTGCGCTCGAGGCCTGCGACGCGCTCGATCTCCGTTCGCGCTCGCTGACCGAGCTCTCCGGCGGCCAGCGCCAGCGCGTGCTCATCGCGCGCGCCGTCGCCCAAGCCGCGCCCGTCGTGCTCGTCGACGAGCCGACGGCAGCGCTCGATCCCGCGCACCAGGTGTCGGTCTTCGCGCTGCTCTCGCGCTTCGCTCGCGAAGGACGCGCGGTGATCGTCGCGACCCACGAACTCGGCCTCGCCAGCCGCGCCTCGAACCGCATGTGCGTGCTTCAGCAGGGCCGGGTGCGCGTGCTCGGAACGCCGCGCGACGTGCTTCAGCCGCACGTGCTGCGCGAGGTCTACGGCCCCGATCTGCACATCGAGGCGCGCGACGGCGGCGTGATCGTCGCGCCGTGGCCGCGAGCCGAGTCCGCGCGCTAGCAGTCCGTTGAAGAAGTGCTCCGTGTGCGATTCCGACCCGGGCGCGTCGGATCAAGGAGGTCGGACCACAGTTGAATCGCGATTCAACGAGGATCCGCCGACGCAGAGCCGGCGTGTCCGGGCGCGGAAGCGCGCCGGATGACTTCTTCAACGGGCTGCTAGGGGAAGGTCGCGAGCAACCAGTCGGCGATGGCGAGCCGTTCGGCTTCGCTGGCCGCGATCGGGGTCATCGGCGTGCGGTAGGCGCGCATGAGCTCGGCCAGGCGCGCGTCCCGCTTGGCGGTCGCCGTCGGATCGACGAAGAACCGCACCAGCGCGTCGCGCTCCCAATGCGAGGCGAGCGCGTCGAGCTTGGGCCCCATGAAGGTCCCCTCGCCGCGCGGGCCGTGGCACGCGACGCAGCCTTTTTCCGCGTACAGCCGCTGGCCGTTGGAGCCGTTTTGCACCGAATCCTGGCCGCAGGCGAGGAGCGCGAGGCACGTGGCGGCGCCGCCGAGGGTCATCCAAACGGTTGTTCGAAGCATGGTGGCCCCGCATCCTAGCTTTCGAATGCGTGGGTCCCAGCGCCGCCGTGCGACCCCTGGGGTGCTGCGGACCGCGCGTCGCGGGCGCCGAAGGAGTGCCGCGGCGGCGCGCGCTGCGTAAACTCTTCGCCCCCGCAAACCGCTCCAGCGCCCCACCCGCGCCCGCCGACAAGCGTCGACCCCCTCGCGTCCGCGCGCCCTCCCGAACATGAGCCAGTACAACCTCTCCCACCTCGAGCAGCTCGAGGCCGAGAGCATCCACATCCTGCGCGAGGTCGTCGCGCAGTTCCAAAAGCCGGTGATGCTCTTCTCCATCGGCAAGGACTCGATGGCGATGCTGCGCCTCGCGGAGAAGGCCTTCGCGCCCGCGAAGCTGCCCTTCCCGCTCATGCACGTCGACACGACGTTCAAGTTCAAGGAGATGATCGCCTTCCGCGACCGCATCGCGAAGGAGCGCGGGCACGAGCTGATCACCTGGATCAACCAGGAAGGCGTGAAGGCGGGAGTGAGCCCCTTCAGCGTCGGCACGCAGCGCCACACGCACGTGATGAAGACCGAGGCGCTCAAGCAGGCGCTCGATCACTACGGCTTCGACGCGGCCTTCGGCGGCGCGCGGCGCGACGAAGAGAAGAGCCGCGCCAAGGAGCGCGTTTTCTCGTTCCGCGACCGCTTCCACCAGTGGGATCCGAAGAACCAGCGCCCCGAGCTGTGGAGCCTCTACAACGGCCGCGTCGCCAAGGGCGAGTCGATCCGCGTGTTCCCGCTGTCGAACTGGACCGAGCTCGACGTGTGGCTCTACATCCACCGCGAGGGCATCCCGGTCGTGCCGCTGTACTTCGCGAAGGAACGTCCGGTGGTGAACCGCGGCGGCACGTGGATCATGGTCGACGACGACCGCATGCCGCTCGAGCCCGGCGAAGCGCCGCAGATGCGCAAAGTCCGCTTCCGCACGCTCGGCTGCTACCCGCTCACGGGCGCGGTGGAGTCCGACGCGTCGAACCTGACCGAGGTGATCGAGGAGATGCTCCGCTCGCGGAGCTCGGAGCGCCAGGGCCGCGTGATCGACTACGACGAAGCCGGATCGATGGAGCAAAAGAAGCGCGAGGGGTACTTCTAGTGTTGCACGGAGTCGAACTGGATCGCGTCGGCATCGAAGGCTGGCTCGCGAACTACCAGCGCAAGGAACTCTTGCGCATCCTCACCTGCGGTTCGGTGGACGACGGGAAGTCGACGCTGATCGGCCGCTTGCTGCACGACAGCGCAGGCGTGTTCGAGGACCAGCTCAAGGCGCTCAAGAAGGACACGACGCGCTACGGCACGACGGGCGAGGAGATCGACTTCGCGCTGCTCATGGACGGCCTGCAGGCCGAGCGCGAGCAGGGCATCACGATCGACGTCGCCTACCGCTACTTCAGCACGCCCAAGCGCAAGTTCATCGTCGCCGACACGCCGGGCCACGAGCAGTACACGCGCAACATGGCGACCGGCGCGTCGACGGCCGACCTCTCGATCATCCTGATCGACGCGCGCCGCGGAGTCCTGCCGCAGACGCGCCGCCACGCCTTCATCTGTTCGCTGCTCGGCATCAAGCACGTCGTCATCGCGATCAACAAGATGGACCTCGTCGGCTACGACGAGGCCGTGTTCGAGCAGATCCGCCGCGACTGCGTCGACTTCCTCGCCAAGCTGCCGGTGGTCGACCTGCATTTCATCCCGATGTGCGCGCGGCGCGGCGAGAACGTCGTCGAACGCTCCGAGACGATGCCCTGGTACAAGGGCGGGCCGCTGCTCGACTACCTCGAGAACGTCCACATCGCGAGCGACCGCAACCTGATCGACTTCCGCATGCCGGTGCAGCTCGTGCTGCGGCCGAACCTCGATTTCCGCGGATTTGCGGGCACGATCGCCTCCGGCGTGCTGCGGGTCGGCGACGAGGTCGTCGCGCTGCCCTCGGGCCGCCGGAGCACCGTGAAGCAGATCTCCTCGGCCGGCAGCGCGCGCGAGGAGGCCTTCGCGGGCATGGCGGTCACGCTCACGCTCGACACCGAGATCGACGTGAGCCGTGGCGACACCTTCGTGCGCCCGAACAACGCGCCTCCGCTCGACAACGCCGTCGAGGCGATGGTGGTGTGGATGAGCGAGGCCGCGCTGGAGCCGGGCCGCTCGTACTTGATGCAGCAGGCGGCGCTGCTCGCTCCGGCGACGGTCACGCACCTGCGCTACCGCATGAACATCGAGACGCTGCGTTCGGAGAGCGCCGAGCAGCTCAAGCTCAACGAGATCGGGCGCATCCGGCTCGAGTGCGCGCGCTCCCTGGCCGCCGATTCGTACGCCAAGAACCGCCACACGGGCGCGTTCATCCTCGTCGACCGCATGACGAACGCGACGCTCGCGGCGGGCATGATCCTCGACCGCACGCCGGCCGAGCGCGCGCTCGAAACCGAGCAACGCGCGCGCCACGGCCAAGACCCGGTGGCGCAGCAGTCGGGCATCGGACCCGAGCAGCGCGCGCGCCGCGTCGGCCAGCGGCCGTTCGCGGTGTGGCTCACGGGCCTGCCGCACTCGGGCAAGAGCTCGGTGGCCTACGCGCTGGAGCAAGCCCTGTTCGACCGCGGCTACCACGCGCTCGTGCTCGACGGCGAGCTCCTGCGCGCGGGGGTCTCGCGCGACCTCGGCTTCTCTGCCGCCGACCGCGCGGAGCACACGCGGCGCGCGGCGGAGCTCGTGCGCATGTTCCTCGACCAGGGCTTGATCGTGATCGGCGCGTTCGTGTCGCCGAGCGAGCAGATCCGCGACAACGCGCGCTCGATCGTCGGGCCCGCGCGCTTCCTCGAGGTGCACTGCGATTCGCCGCTCGAGGTGTGCGAGTCCCGCGACGTCGAGCGCTTGTTCGAGCGTGCGCGGCGCGGCGAGATCGCGAACGTCACCGGCATCGACCAGCCCTACGAAACGCCGCTCCAGCCCGACTTGCGGCTCGACACGGCGGCCACCGGCGTCGCACCGAACGTCGCGCGCCTCGTGGATCTGCTCGATTCGCGCGGCTGGCTCACGCTGGCGTAATCGGCGGCCCGAGAACGAAGGCGGCGGAGAGCGGGCGGCGGGGGATTTCGGCCCGCTGTGGCGCCTCGTTCTTTTGCGCCGATAACCTGCCGGCATGCCGCGGGTCCCGTACGTTCGAAACGCTCTGTGGGTCGCCGTGGCCTGCGCCGGCGCCGGCGCCTGGAGCGCGACCCTCGAGGCCGCGCGCTCCGCGAAGGCGCGCGCCATCGAGCACGGCTACGACGCGGCCGGCTTCGCGATCGGCGCGCGCACGCTGTGGCGCGAGGCGCTCGACGAGCATCTCCTCCGCGCGGCGCCGCTGACGTTCACGTGCGCCGCGAGCGCGCTGCTCGCGGGCCTCGCCCTGCGGCGCGGCGTCCTCGCGCGCCAACTCGGTCTCGCGGCAGCGCTCGGCGCGGTCGCCTATCTCGCCGCGCTGCACGCGTCGAAGAGCTGGCTCGGCGCGCGCGACTTCGCGTTCGCCGCCGCCGCGAGCTTCGCGGTGGCGTGGTGCGCGAGGCGCGCGTCGAACGAGGCGGAGGACGCGCGCGGTTCGACGGGGGCTGGAACGGGGGCTGGAACGGGGGATCGATCGAGCGCTTGGATCGCCGGCGCCGCGGCGGCGCCCGCGCTGCTGTGGTGCGCGCGCACGCTTCCATGGCAGCCGACGGATCCAGGAGCGTGGCTTCGGGTGGCGCTCGTGCTCGCGGCGGCCTTCGCCGCGCGTTTCGTGCTGGCGAAATTCGCCTCGGCGCGGACGGCTGCGCACGCTCCCTCGATCTCGGGACGCCCCGTCGCTCTGTCCGTCGCCGCGCTCCTCGTCCTCGCTCCCGCTGCGGTGTGGGCGTTTGCGCAGCGCAGCGTCGAGCCGCAGCTCCGCGCGCAGCGGCCGCTCAACGTGCTCGTGATCGGCATCGACACCCTGCGCGCCGACGCGACCTCGCTCCGCGGTCCGGGCCCCGACGGACGCGACACGACGCCGCGCCTGCGCGAATTCGCGGCGCGCGCGCTCGACTTCGAGAGCGCCGTCAGTCAGGCGCCGTGGACGCTTCCGTCGTTCGCGTCGATGTTCACGGGCCGCTATCCGCTCGAGCACGGCGCGCACCGCATCACCTCGCGGCTCGGCCAGCGCGAGACGACGCTCGCGGAGGTGCTGCGCGAAGCGGGCTACGAAACGTGCGCGGTGACGAGCCACATCTACCTCGACCGGCGGCACGGGCTCGACCAGGGTTTCGAGAGCTTCGACGCGTCGAACGCGCTAGGCCATCAGGCGATCACGTCGGCGGCGGTCACCGACCTCTCGATCGCGGCGCTCGAAGGCCGCGACGGCCGGCCCTTCTTCCTGTTCGCGCACTACTTCGATCCGCACTACGAGTACCGCGACCACGAGTCGGCGGCGTGGGCGGACGGCTACCAGGGCTGGCTGCGCGACCAGAACGACTTCGAGAACCTGCTGAAGATCCGCCACCTCGTCGAAGCGCCCGACGTCGAATGGCTGCGGGCGCTGTACCACGAGGAGATTGAGCACACCGACGCGCAGGTGGGGCGTTTGCTCGACTGGCTGCGCGCGTCGGGGCTCGAGAAGGACACGCTCGTGGTGGTCGTGTCGGACCACGGCGAGGAGTTCGGCGAGCGCGGGAACTTCGGGCACACGATCAGCCTGTTCGAGGAGCAACTCGCGGTGCCGCTGCTCGTCGCCGCGCCGGGGGCGCCGGCGCAGCGGGTGCGGACGGTGGTGGAGACGCGCGCGCTCTTCGACACGGTGCTCGACGCGCTGGGGGTCGACTTCGCGAGGCCGCGGCGCGCGGAGAGCTGGCTCAGCGTCGCGAAGCGCGAGCGCGAGGCGGGGGCGGCCCTGGCGGACGCGCGCGCGTTCTCGTGCGTGTGGCTCGACGATTCCAAGCTCTCGTGGGGCAAGCGCGTGCTCGCGGCGAGCGTGCGCGAGGGCTCGTGGAAGCTCGTGCACGATCTGACGCGCGGCCGGCGCGCGCTTTTCGATCTGGACTCGGACCCCGCCGAGCGGCGGAATGTGCACGGCGACAACGCGCACGCCGCGCGGCTGGAGGCGCTGCTCGAACCATGGATCAAAGAACAATCGTCACTGGATCGGAAGAACTCGACGCGCGAGGTGGACGGCGCGACGGAGCGGGCCCTGCGTTCGCTGGGCTACCTGTGAGCGCCCACGGCTCGCGGCTCAGCGCGCGTGAGTTCCTGGGCGGGCTCGCGGGTGGAATCCTCGGCGCCACCGCTCTCGCAGGGCTCGCGAGCGCGACGACGCAAGGTGGCGAGTCCGCTGGAACCCAGGCGCCCGCCGATGCGACGGACGCGCTGCGATTTCCTCGCGTGTTCGTGCTCGTGCGGCACGCGGAGAAGGGCGCCGAGCCCGCGAACGATCCGCCGCTCTCGGAGGCCGGCGCCGCGCGCGCGGAGCGACTGGCGCACATGCTGCGCCACAGCGGGGTCACGCAACTGATCGCCACGGAGTTCGTGCGCACTCAGGCGACGCTCGCGCCGCTCGCGAGCGCCGTGGGGCGGCCCGTGACCACCGTGGCGGCGCGCGATGGAAAGGGGCTGCTCAGTGCGCTCGACTCGCTGCCGCGCGGCTCGCTCGCGGTCGTGGCGGGGCATTCGAATACGGTGCCGGCGCTCGTCGAACGCCTCAGCGGCGGCCGCGCGAAGCCGAGCATCGAAGAGAGCGAGTACGACAAGTTGTTCTTCGTGATCCAGTGGGGCGCGGGCAAGGGCCTGCAGCACTCGTTCGAGCTGCGCTTCTGACCGCGAGCGCATCCCCGACCTTTCCACAGCTTCGAGCCGCACATCCATGCCTTCGCGCACCGTCTCCGTCGTCATCGCCTCCGGCGCGGGCGGCGAGTTCCTGTTCCGCTGTCTGCGTTCGGTCGCGCCGCAGGCGAAGGAGCTCGGGGCCGAAGTGATCGTCGTCGACCGCGTGGGGCCCGCGACGCGCGAGCGCATCGTGCGCCAGTTTCCGAGCGTGCGCGTCCTCGCCGCGCCCGCGGGCGAGCGCGCCACGATTCCGCAGTTGCGCCGGCTCGGCGCGGAGGCCGCCGGCGGCTCGATCGTCGCGGTGCTCGAAGAACACTGCACCGCGCCGGCCGGATGGTTGGAGACGATCAAGTCCAAGTTCGAGCCGCAGGACGCGGCGCTCGGCGGGCCGATCCTCGACGACGGCTACACGCGCCTGCGCGACTGGTGCGTGTACTTCAGCGAGTACCACAACTACATGCCGCCCTGGGGCGACGTCGAACGCTTCGATCTGAACGGTGCGAACATCGCCTACGACCGCGCGAAGCTGCTGAAGCACCGCGCGGTGCTCGACAAGGGGTACTGGGAAGTCGTGCTGCACCCGCAGCTTGCGAAGGACGGCCGTTTTCGCGCGCTCGAAGCGCTGGGCGTGCACCACACGGGTCCCTTCGACTACCGCTACTACCTGCGCCAGCGCTACCTGCTCTCGCGCGTGTGGGGTGGGACGCAAAAGGACCTGGTCTCGCCGCTCAAGCGTTTCGCGCACCTCGTGCTGGGGCCGGTTTTCCCGCTGTTTCTCTTCGCGCGCGTCACGCGGCGCGTGATCGAGCGCAAGGACTTCGTGCTCTGCTACATCCCGACGCTGCCGCTGCTCATCCCGGCGTGGTGCTGCTACTCGTACGGTGAGTGGCTCGGCTACCTCAAGGGCCCCGGCGACGCGCTCCGGGAAGTCGAGTAGCGCGAGCGCCGCCATGGCTCCGCCCCGCAAACTGTCCGTCGTCGTCGGGTTGATCTCCGGCGCGAAGCCCGACCTCGAGCGCTGTCTGCGAGCGCTTCACTCCCAGGCTTCGACGCCGTCGCTCGAACTCGAGATCCTCGTGCCCTACGACGATCCGTGCCGCGACGTGGCCGAACTCTCGGCGCAGTTCCCCGCGGTCAAGTTCCTGCGAGCCGAAGGCCTCGACACCGCCGCGGCGCGCGCCGGCGCGAGCCGCGAGCACCACGACACGTTGCGCACGCTCGGGATCCGCGCGGCGAGCGGCGACGTGATCGCCTTGACCGAGGACCACGCGCACACGGCGCCGACCTGGTGCGCGGAGATGGTCGCGGCGCTCGAGCGCCATCCCAAAGCGGCGGCGGTGGGCGGCGCGGTCGAGTGCGACAGCGACGCGCTGCTCAACTGGGCGGTGTGGTTCTGCGACTTCGGCCGCTACCAGAACCCGTTGCCGGAGGGGCGCTCGGAGTTCGTGAGCGACAGCAACGTCGCGTACCGCCGCGAGGCGCTCGAGAAGGTCGAGCCCGTGTGGCGCGGCGACTACCACGAGACCGCCGTGCACTGGGCGATGGTGGACGCCGGTTTCGAGCTGTGCACGACGCCGAAGGTGGTCGTGTGGCAGGCGCGGAGCGGGTTGTCGTTCGCCGCGGCGCTTCGCGAGCGCCTCGTGTGGGCGCGCTCCTTCGCGGGCACGCGCGCGCGCATGGCGGGGTCGCCGAAGCGCTGGATCTGGGCGGCCGCGGCGCCGCTCTTGCCGCTCCTGATGACGTGGCGGCTCGCGAAGACGGCGCTGAGCCGCGGCGCCAACAAGGGGCGTTTGGCGGCCTGTTTGCCGCTGATCGTCGTGCTGCAAACGTTCTGGGCGCTCGGCGAGTTCGCCGGCTACGCGACGGCGGATCCCGGTTGAGCGAGGCCCCGCGGCTCACACCCGCAGGGCCGGCGACTGGCCGCGTCGCAGCACGAGCGCGCCGCTGAAGTAGAGCGCCGCGGCGTACACGGCGGCGCCGAGCGGGACCGCGAACACCACCGTTCGCACCTGGAAGACGAGCAGGACGGCCGCCATCGCGAGGCCCGCCAACGCGCTCTTCGCCAGACGTCTCGGCGCCGCGAACTCGAAGCCGTCGCGGCGCACGTAGGCGGCTGCGAGCAACGCGCGCAGCATCTCGGTCGCGAGGGTGGTGCAGGCCGCGCCCACCATGCCGAAGCGCGGGATGACGATCAGGTTCGCGGCCAGGTTGAACACCACGGCGATCGCCGTCATGCCGAGCACCGCGCGCTCGCGGCCCGAGACGATCATCGCGACCATCGCCACGTCCTTGTAGACCATGAACGGCACGCTCGAGACGAGCACCGCGAGCGGCGCACCCGAGGCCTCGTACTGCGGGCCGAACACGAGCGCGATCAGGGGCCCCGCGAGCAGCGCTCCTCCGACGGCGATCGGCAACGCCACGGCGAAGGACTGCGCGAGTGAAGTCTGATAGAGCGCATGGCGCTCGCCGCTTTCGCGCGGCGCCTGGGTGAGCGCAGGCAGCAGGCTGTGGCTGTAGGCCCACGCCATGTTGATGAGGAAGCTGATGAGCTGGTACGACGCCGAGTACCAGCCCACGGTCGCGTTGCCGCGGAAGAACTTCAGCACGAGCAGGTCGCTGTTGAAGATCAGCAGGCCGAGCAGGATGTTGATCACCAGCGGGAACGAGCGCACGAGCAGCGGCCGCGCCACGCGCCAGTCGAGCTCGACCGGCAGCTTGAAGCCCAGGCGTCGCAGCCACACGAACATCAGCGCCGCGGCGGAGATATCGCCCAGCGCCTGCGCCCACGGGACCCACACGACGTCGTGGCGCTCGCGGACGAAGGCGAACACGAGCAGCGCGTAGAGCAGCTCGCCGGCGCTTCGCGACCACGCGACGGGGCCGGGGCGCGAGAGGCCGACGAGCACGAACTTCGGATTCGGTCCGTGCCCGAACAGCGTGGCCGCGAACAGCGCCACCACGGCGGCCTCGAGCGGCGGCAAGAGCGCCATCGCGCCCGCGCTCAGCACGACGAACAGCCCCAGCGCCACGAGCGTGCGCACGAACAGGATCGACGGCGCGAGCGTGCGCGCGCGCGACGGGTCGGCGGCGATCTCGCGGATGCCCGTGAGGTCCGTCCCGCAGGCCGCGAGGTGGTTGAAGTACAGCACCACCGCTTGCCCGAAGGTCATCACGCCGAACATCTCGGCGCCGAGGCGGCGCGCGACGAACACACCGGCGAGGAACGCCACGATGCGCGCGAGCGCGTCGCCCGAGGCCAGCGCGGCGAAGTGGCGCGCGACGGCGGCGGTCCGAGCGGGCGGCGGACTCATGGGCGGCGCCGGTGCGGGGGCGGGCGCCGGGCTGGGCGGGGAGGCGTTCGACACAGTGGGCTAGCAGTCCGTTGAAGAAGTGCTCCGTGTGCGACTCCGACCCAGACGTGTCGAATCAAGGAGGGCGACCGGAGGCGAATCCAAGTGGATTCGCTGAGGATCGCCCGACGCCGAGTCGGCGCGTCTGGGCGCGGAAGCGTACCGGATGACTTTTTCAACGGGCTGCTAGTCCGGATCTCTCACGGCGAGCTCCCGCGGCCGAGCGATCGAGGGTCGGGCGGAGTCGTGTCCAGCTTCGTGCACGGGCGGCGCGGAACTCTACTTCGTCGCGGCGCAGGCGGAAGGAAACCTCGAGCCGCGCGAGCTTGCCTCTGGCTCCACCGACGTTCGAAGCTAGCCTCGTGCGAAGGGCGCGCCCGCGCGGCTGCGCCCCGTGCTTGCATGCTCCCGTCTCCCCCAGACCAAGCCGTCGCCCCCGACGGACCGCTCGCTCGTCGACTGCTCGTCGCCGCCCTCGTCGCAGGCCTCGCCCTGCGCGTGTGGGAAGCCGTCGAGTCGAGCCTGTGGCTGGACGAGTTGCACACGCTCTCGCACGCCTCGCAGCCGACGCTCGCGGCCCTTCTCGCGCAGGTCGAGCTCGAGCGCGTTCACGTGCCGCTGTTCTTCGCCTTCACGCAGCTCTTCGGGGCGTGGGAGGAGGGCGCGTGGCTGCGCTGGATCCCGATCGCCGCGAGTCTGCTGACGCTTCTGCCGACGTGGCTGCTCGCACGCGAAGCCTTCGGCGGCTCGCGCGGAGCGGCGCTCGCGGTGTGGCTCGTCGCGTGCCTGCCGTACCAAGTGCACTGGGGGGCCGAGTTGCGCCCCTACGCGTGTTGGACGCTGTTCGCCGCCGGCGCCGCGTGGGCTGCGTTCAGTTCCCAACGCTCGATGGCGCTGCGCACGGCCGTGTTCTTCGGCTGCGCGCTCGCCGGCATCTGGACGCACCGGCTCATGGCCGTGAGCGTGCTGTCGATCGGCGTCGCGCGCCTCTTCGTGCGCGGCCCGACGCTCGTTCCGCTGGGCCGGTTGATCGCCGCCGGCGCACTGGCCTTCGCGCCGATGGTGCTGTGGGCCGTGCAGTTCGCGCAGCGCGCGACGAGCGACCGACTCGACTACCACGAGGAGATCGGCGGCTTCCGTCTGCGCAGCGCGCTGCTCAAGGAGTTCGCCGCGCTGCCGCTGCGCTTGCTGGCGCCGTACCAAGGGGCGCTCGGCGGTCTGTGGGCCTGGCTGTCGAAGCTCGCCCTGGTCGTGTTCGTGCTCGCCGCGCTCCGCGCGTGGTTCGCGCGCGAGAAGGCGCCCGCCTCGCCGAGCCTGTCGCAACCGATGCGCGCCCTCGCGCTCTTCGCCGCAGCGCACTTCGTGGTGCTGGTCGCTATCTCGTGGTGGACCTGGGATCGATTGCCGCTGCAGTACTTCGCGCCGGTCGCCTGGGCCGTCGCCCTGTTGCTCGCGGCTCTGCTCGAGCGCGCGAGCGCGGCGTCGCGCGGCGCCGTCACACTCGCCTGCGGCGCGGCGCTCGCCCTGGGCATCGCACAAGCGGGCGGGCGGGGAGTCGAGGACATGCGCGCCGGCGTGGCGCTCGCTCGCGAAGTCGGCGCCGCGCACGAACGACCGCTCTACACCGCGCTGCTCTCGCAGCCGTCGATGTTCGAGCACGTGCTCCCGTACCGCGCCTACGGCCGCGATCTCGATTTCCGAGCGCCGAACGAGTTGCCCGCGGTCGGCGCCGAGGGCCACGAGCGCCCGGTGATCGTGCTGCGCCGCGGCCAGATTCCGCTCGGCTACGACAATTGGCTGCCTCTGATGCAGGGCCGGCGCGTGACGAGCGAACGGCACGTCGACGCCTACTTGACGGTCTTCGTGCTCGAAGCGGACGAGTGAAGCGTCGCGATCGAGTTCGCCGCCGCCGAGCTCGCGGCCGTCAACCTGCCGCGATGCTCTCTTCGGCGCGCACGACGGTCGCGTTGTAGACGAGCGCCAGCGTGCGTCCGAGCAGCCAGCCGATCGCAAAGGCGTAAGCCGCGCCGAGCGCCGCGCCGCCGTACGAGACGCTGTAGCCGGGCAAGTAGATCGCGAGGTGCTTCAGCAGCGGCCCGACCTCGGCGCCGCCGCGCGCGACGAGCACCGCGGTCGTTCCACCGACCGCGATCGCGAGCAAGGCGCCGAGCGTCGTGCTCCACGCGGCGCCGTTCAAGCGCAGGTGTTTGTTGCGTTCGCTGTTGCGCTCGGCGCTGGTGAGCGGTTGGCGCGGAGCGAGCACGCGTCCGAGCGCGTAGCCGATCACGAAGCCGTACAGCATGCCGATGAAGGCGCCGCCGACGCTCACGCTGAAGCCCGGCAGAATCTGGCTGAGGCGGCCCAGGTGCTCGCCGCCCTGCGAGCCGTCGCGCAACACGATCCACAGCGTCGCACCCAGCAAGCCCAGTCCGAGCACGAGGCCCGTCGCGATGCCCCACGCGCGCGCGTTCGCGCGTTGGAGCGTCGATTGCACCGGCTGGGGAGCGTTCATGGCGCGGAGCGTCAGATGTGGTCGAGGAAGCCGCGCGTCTGCTCGAGCTCCGCGCGGGCGCGGAAAACGATCGCGGTGGCGGCGAGGACGAGGTTGCGCACGAAGGCGAACACCCAGCCGAGCACGAAACCGAGCCAGAAGCTCCACAGCGCGCCGAGGATCGCGCCGGGCCAAGTGACGGTGTAGCCGAGGAAGTACTGTTGCAGCAGCACCAGCGGGTACGGGTCGTCGCTCTGCCGCACGATGTGCAACGCGGTGGCGACGAAGGTCAGCAACGCGAGCGCGGCGCCGACGGCGATTCCAAGGCAGCGCTTGTGCAACGGCGCGAAGGCGAGCTCGAGTTCGAGTTCGTGCGCTTCGGCTTGGGCGGTGTCGTGCGGCATGGGCGGCGCGGGTGGAACGGATCTTAGGTCGGCAGAAGGCGGCGAATCCATTCGGATTCTTCGGGACCCGGCGCGAAGGCGGGACTGTTAACCCGCAGCTCTCCCCGCCGGCTCCAGCGTCAGCGCACGACCCAGCGTCGGACCTTTCGCGCCTGGCGGCGAAGGAAGACGCGCGAGCGGAAGCGCGCGGCGCCGAAGGCTTCGAGGGCGCCGGGGGCCTGGAAGTAGTACGCGTCGAGCCGCGGCAGGCGGTGGGGCGCGGGTGCGGGGCCGAGGGCGTCGAGTTCGGTGGTGCAGGCGAAGGGGTAGCGCTCCGCCACCGCGCGTTCGACGAGCTCGTTGAAGTCGCCGTACGGGTAGCAGAACGCGCGCGGCGGGCTCGCGACGCGGTCGGCGAGGTCCCGGTACGCGCCCTCGACTTCGTCGTGGAGTTGCTGCGCCGAAACGCGGTCCAGGTGCGCGTGGGAGCGACTGTGCGCGCCGAGCGCGAGGCCCTCGGAAGCGAGCCTCGCGAGCTCGTCCCAGCCCAGCAGTGGCAGCGTCGGGATGCCCGGCGCCTCGCGGTGCTCCCAGCGGTTGTCGCCGCCGACGCGTTGCGTGGGCACGAACAGCTTCGCAGGCAGCCCTGCGTCTCGCAGCCGCGGCCACGCCTCCGTGGCGAAGTTCGCAAAGCCGTCGTCGAAGGTCAGCGCAACGGCGTCGGCGGACTCGGGAGCGTCGAGGAGCTGCTCGAGCGGCAGGACGCGCACGCGGCCGCTCGCGAGGAACGCGACGTGGCGCGCGAAGGTCGCGCGATCGACGGAGATCGGCGAGCCCGAGGGATCGATCGAGTGGTAGGTGAGGATCGCGCGCATCGGGCTGGGGCGACTCGATCCTACACCGCGAGCACGCGGCCCTTGCGCGCCGCGGCCCGTGCGACGATCTCGAGGTAGCGCGGAATCACGGCGCTCTCGGTGTAGTTCGCGACGAAGGCGCGGTAGCCGTTGCGGCCGAGCTCGTCGCGGCGCGCGGGATTCTCCTGGATGGCGCGCAGGGCGGCGAGCAGCTCGGCGTCGGTGGAGAAGAGCTCTCCGGCGCGCGCGCCCTCGACGATCTCGGGGAACGGGCCGAGGCGCCGCGCGATCACCGGCGCGCCGTGGCGGAAGGCTTCGATGAGGATGATGCCGAAGGTCTCGAAGCAGATCGAAGGCACGACGAGCGCCTCGCAGCCGGCGTAGTAGCGCGCGAGGTCTTCGTTCGAGACGCGGCCGAGGAACCGGACGTTCTCGACGCCGCGCGCGAGCTCGCGCAGCTTCTCGGCATGCTCGCCCGAACCGGCGATGAGCAGATCGGCGCCCGGGTGCTCGCGCATCCGCGGGATCACGTCGTCGAGGCCTTTGATCTTCTCGAGCCGCCCGACGAACAGGAAGTATGGCCGCGGGTGCGGGCGTTCGGCGGGGGCCAGCCGCTGCGGGGTCTCGTTCGGCGCCGGATCGGGCAGGAAGTACGGCAGCACCTCCATGTCGAAGGGGAAGCCGAATTCGCGGTGTTTCTCGCGGCTGAACTCGCTCATGGCGATGAACGCGTCGATGCTGCGGCCGTGGCGTTCGAGCAAGTCCGTCGCGCGCCAGAGCTGCGGCGGGCGCTTGAAGGCGAGTTGGCAGCGCAGGCACTCGCGGCCGTCGCACAGCTCGCGGTTGTGGCGCCACAGCACGTGGCTCGGGCAAACGAGCCAGTGTTCGTGGGCCATGTCGAGCTTCACGGCGTCGCCGTAGCTCCACAGCGCCGGGCCGCCCATCAACGAGACGTTGTGGAAGTTCACGACGTCGAAGCGCTCCGAAGAGAGCCAGTCGCGAAGCGCGCCTCGCTGCACGACCGGCCGGCCGAGCTGCTGCGTGAGAAGCAGCGAAAGCGTCGGCGCACCGCTTCGCAGTCGGACCACCTCGATGTTCGGTTCCGGCGGCGGGAGTTCCGGCTCGCGGCCGGAGAGCTTGCGATAGGCGTCCGTGTCGACGATCACGGTCTGCGGATGGCCGCGGCGCGCGAGCGCGCGCACGAGGCGCTCGATGCCGATGCCGTCGCCGCCGAAGTTGTGCGGCGGGTAGAACGTCG
>CALFYL010000254.1 GCA_937952135.1 uncultured Planctomycetia bacterium | reverse complement strand
CCCTGTGGAGCGACACCGTTGCGAAGCGTCCCGGCAGCGCGCGCGCGCTCACGAACCTCGGTCTGCTCCACGCGCAAGCCGGTGAGCTCGCGCGCGCGGAGGAACTCCACCGAGCGGCCATCGCGGCGCGGCCGAGCTACGCGCAGGCGCACCACAACCTCGCCAACGTGAAGATGGCCGCGAAGGAGTACGCGGCGGCGCTCGAGAGCTACCGGCGCGCGCTCGAGCTCGACGCGCGGAGCTACGAAGCGCACCTCGGCCTCGGCGAAGCGCTCGTGCAACTGGGCCGCAACGACGAGGCCGCGGCCGAGTTCGAGGCCGCGCTCGCGCTGCGCCCGGGGCTCTACGGCGCGCACCGCCGCCTCGGCGCGATCCGCGTCGCGCAGCAGCGCTTCGACGATGCGATCCGGCACTTCGTCGCCGCGCTGGAGCTCGACGGCACGGATGCCGTGGTGTGGAACCTGCTCGGAACGCTCTATGCGCAGCGAGGCGACTACGCACTGGCCGAAGCGCAGTTCCGCGCCGCGCTCCGCGTGCGACCGGGGTTCCCCGACGCGCTCGCGAACCTCGAACGACTCGCCGCCGCGCGCGCCGCGGCCCCGCGCTGAGCGTCGAAACTTTGGGGACGCGCCGTCCAGGAGCTGGACCGCGCTCGGCACTTCCTACAAGCCGCGCGGAGAAAATCGACAACGGCGGAAGAGTTCGCGGCGCGCTGCACTCGCGTTCTTCACGGGCCGGGCGCGGGTCGAGACGCCGGTCGAGCGAGGGTCGGGGCCGCGCGGCGCGCACGGGCGGATTCCTGGCACGCAATTCGGTTAACTCAGCGTTCGCGGACCTGCCGCGGTTTCCGAGCAGCGAGTTTCAAGCGGAGTCGAGCGGGCTTGAGTTGGTGGATCCTTGCAGCGGTCACGGCCGCGTTGGCCCTCGCCGTGTTCGCACGGCGCCGCGAACTCGTGGCCACCTCGCGCCGGCTCGCCGAGCGCCGCACGGCGATCGAGCGCGGGAGCCACAAGGCGCGACTGCAGTACCCGCAGGTCGACCTCACGCGCTGCATCGGCTGCGGCCTGTGCGTCGACGCCTGCCCGGAGGAGGGGGTGCTGGAGCTCGTTCACGGCCAGGCGCTCGTCGTCCACGGCGCGCGCTGCGTCGGCCACGGCCGCTGCGCCCCCGCGTGCCCGGTCGGCGCCATCGCGCTGACCTTCGCGGATCTGAAGGAGCGGCGCGACCTCCCGGCGCTGTCCGAGCACCTCGAATCCGCGACGACTCCGGGTCTGTTCCTCGCCGGGGAGGTGACGGGCTTTGCGCTCGTGCGCACGGCCATTGCACACGGCGTCGCGGTCGCCAACGAGGCCGCTCGGCGCACGCTGCGCGAGCGCAGCGTCCCGGACGGCGTGCGCGATCTGGTCGTCGTCGGCGCCGGACCGGCGGGGCTCGCGTGCGCGCTCCAGGCGAAGGTGCGCGAGCTCGACTACGTCGTGCTCGAGCAGGACGAACTCGGCGGCACGGTGGCGAAGTACCCGCGCCGCAAGCTCGTGATGACGCAGCCGGTGGAGCTGCCGCTCGTCGGCGTGCTCGAGCGCGAGACGTACACGAAGGAAGAGCTGATCGAGCTGTGGGCGAAGGCCGCGCACGGTCAGAAACTGCCGATCCGCACGGGCATCGCGATGGACGGAGTCGAGCGCGGCGAGGACGGACTGTTCGTCGTGCGCACGAACCAAGGCGAGTTCCGCGCGCGCTTCGTGTGCCTGGCGCTGGGCCGCCGCGGGACGCCGAACAAGCTGGGCGTGCCCGGTGAGGAGCTGCCGAAGGTGCTGTACTCGCTGCTCGACGCGCATTCGTATCGAGACCGGAGGATCCTGGTCGTCGGCGGCGGCGACAGCGCGGTCGAGGCGGCGCTCGGACTCGCCGAGCAACCCGGCAACCAAGTCGCGCTGTCGTACCGGAAGGAAGCTTTCACGCGCCTGAAGGCGCGCAACGAAGCGCACCTGCTCGAAGCCGTGGGCAGCGGGCGGCTCACGACGTTGATGGCGAGCGAAGTCGTGAGCATCGAGGGAGAAGTGGTTCGACTGCGCGTCAAGGAGCGCGAGCAGGCGCGCGAAGTCGAGCTGCCCAACGACGACGTGTTCATCCTCGCGGGCGGCAAGCCGCCGTACCAATTGCTCGAAAAGTGCGGGGTTTCCTTCGATCCGGCGAAGCGCGCGGACCTGGCGCCGCTCGCCGAGAGCGGCCCGGGGTTCGCGCGCGCGCTGCTCGGCGCCTTCACCCTTGCGGTGCTGGTGCTCCTGTGGGTCTGGGCGCTGCGCGACTACTACGCGCTGCCGTTGCTCGCGCGCCTCGACTCGCCCTTGCACGCGCGCCTGCGGCCCGCGGGCTCGATCGGACTGCCGCTCGGGATCCTCGCCACGGTGCTGATCGCCTGCAACCTCGCGTACCTCGCGCGCCGCGGCGAGGCCTTTCGGCTGCGCTGGGGCTCGCTGCAGCGTTGGATGAGCGCGCACGTCGTCACCGGAGTGCTCGCGCTGCTCGCGGCGCTCGTGCACGGAGCGATGGCGCCGCGCTCGACGGTCGGCGGTCACGCGCTCGCGGCCCTGGCGGTGCTCGTCGCCACCGGCGCGATCGGCCGCTACTTCTACGCCTTCGTTCCGCGCGCGGCGAACGGCCGAGAGCTCGCCGTGGAGGAGCTTCACGCGCGGCTCGCGGCGCTGTCGGCGGAGTGGGACCGCGGCAACCGCGAGTTCGGCGAGCGCGTGCGCAACGCGGTGGGGGAGCTCACGCGCTCGGGGCGTTGGAACGGCACGTTCTTGCACCGCCTGTTCGCGCTGCTCACCAGCCAGCGCGGCCTGCGCGCGACGATCGAGCGGCTGCAGCGCGAGGGCCGCGAGCAAGGCCTGCCGCGCGATCAACTCGAGGAAATCGGCGCGCTGGCGCGCCGCGCGCACCGCTCGGCGCTGATGGCGGCGCACTTCGAGGACCTGCGCGCGCTCATGGCCTCGTGGCGCTACTTCCATCGCTGGGTGGCGCTGTTCATGGTGTTGATCCTCGTGCTGCACATCGTCGCCGCGCTGCGCTACGCGGTCCTGGGAGGCTCGTCGTGAGCGCTTTTCTCGCGAAATTGCGCGATCCGAAGCTGTGGCTGGGCCTCGCGACGCTCGGCGTCGTGCTCGCGCTCGTGCTGCAGGAGAGCGAGCGCACGTCGCCGGGCGCGCTGACGAGCGTGCACGAGGCGCAGGCCGAGCTCGTCGGCGGCGACGGGTGCGAGCGCTGCCACAGCTCCGAGAGTTCGCCGCCCTCCTTCGCGGACACGTGCACGACGTGCCACAAGGTCATCGGCGAGCAACTCCGCGCGCGCTCGGGTTTCCACGGAGCGCTCGAAGGCGCCGATCCGCGGCGCTGCGGGTTGTGCCACATCGAGCACCACGGCGACGAAGCGCGGCTCGTGGACGCACGGGCGTTCGCGCTCGCCGGCGTCGCCGACCTCGAACGCTTCGATCACGGCTTCGTCGAGTATTCCCTCGCGGGTGCGCACGACGCGCTCGAGTGTTCGAAGTGCCATCGCAACGCCGAGGCGCTGCTGCTCGCGAAGGGCGAAACACGCTACCTCGGACTCGCGCAGACGTGCTCGAGCTGCCACGAGGATCCGCACGAGGGCAAGTTCGACGCGAACTGTGCGTCGTGCCACGGACAGGTGTCGTTCACGAGCCTGGACAACTTCCGCCACACCGAGGAATTCCCGTTGCTCGGCCGCCACGCGGGGCTCAGTTGCGAGCAATGCCACGCGAAGGACGGGCCGCACGCGGTCGAAGCAGTCGGAGCGAAGAGCTACTCCGCGCCGCCGCGCGCCTGCCAGGACTGCCATTCCTCGCCGCACAGCGAGCGCTTCGTGGCCAGCGTCGCCGCGAGCTTGTCGGTCGCGCCGCGAGCTTCGTGCGGGGAGTGCCACTCGGACCACGAGGGGACCTTCGACGCCGGCGGCGCGCGCATGCGGCCCGAGCTGCACGCTGCGAGCGGTTTCGAGCTCGCCGGCGGCCACTCGAAGGCGGAGTGCGCGGACTGCCACGGCGAAGCGCTCGCCTCGAACGCGCCCGCGGAGCGGCGTTTTCAAGCCAGGCACCCGGGGACGCGCGCGCAGGACTGCGCGAGCTGCCACACAAGTCCGCACGGTGCGCAGTTCGACGCGCCGCGCAAGAGCGCGTGCGCCGAGTGCCACACCGTCGAGCGCTGGTCGCCGAGCCGCATCGACGCCGCCGCGCACACCGCCTTCGAGTTGACCGGCGCGCACGCGAAGACGGCGTGCAACGACTGCCATCGAGCGGACGAGCCGCAGCCGCGCGTGTTCCGCGGCGCGCCGCGCGCGTGCGAGAGCTGCCACGCCGACGCGCACGAACAGGCCTTTTCGCGGCAGCTTTCGCTCGTTGCGAGCGAGGTGCGTGCGGCGGGAGGAAGCTGCGCGCTGTGCCATACGACGGGGCGCTTCGACGCCGTGGCCGCGGACAAGTTCGAGCATGGGCACTGGACCGCATTCCAACTGAGCGGCGCGCACGCCGCGGCCGCGTGCGAGGCGTGCCACCCGCGCAGCGCGGCGCCGGACGAGTTCGGGCGCACGTTCGGTCGCGTGCCGAGCCCCGCGGGCGCTCCGACGACGCACTGCGTGAACTGCCACCGCGACCCGCACCGCGGCGCGTTCGATGCGCTCGCCGCGCTCGACGCGAAGTCGGGGCTCTGCGCGCAGTGCCACGGCGTCGAGCGCTTCCGGCCGGCGCTTCCGAGCTTCGACCACGCGCAAACGGGCTTCGCGCTGGACGGCGCGCACGTTCGAGCGAGCTGCGAGAGCTGCCACGGCGCGCCCGGAGTCTCGCAGGCGTCCGAGCGCACGCTCGGATTCGTGTCGGAGCACGTCCGCGGCCCGGCAAAGGCGTGCTCGAGCTGCCACGAGGATGTGCACGAAGGCTGGCCGCAGCGCGCGGACCCCGCAGCGCCGACCGGCGATTGCAGCGCGTGCCACACTGTGGCGAGCTTCGCGCAACTCGACCGCACGGCCTTCGAGCACGCGAGTTGGGCGGGCTTCCCGCTCGAGGGCGCGCACGGCGCCACCGCGTGCGAAGCGTGCCACGTGCCTCAGCCGAACGCGGACGAGCTCGGCCGGCGCTTCGGCCGCGCGCCGGGAACCGATTGCTCGGCGTGCCACGTCGACGTGCACGCGGGCCAGTTCGCGCGCGGCGGCTCGACCGACTGCGCGCGCTGCCACAACGCGTCGCGGCCGCTGCGCGAGATTCGCTTCGACCACCAGCGCGACGCGCGCTTCGCGCTCGACGCGAACCACATCAAGCTGGACTGCGCGGCGTGCCACAAGCCGTGGCCGACCGCCGACGGGCGCAGCGTGGTGCGCTACAAGCCGCTCGGCGTCGAGTGCGCGGATTGCCACGGAGTGAGCGGGAGACGCGGCGGATGACCTCGATGCTTCGAAACTGGGCGGTGCTTTCCGCGGTGACGCTTGCGGCGCCGGCGTTGCGCGCGCAGACGCAGGGGGTGAAGCGCGTCGAGGCGCGCGTCACCGCGATCGCCGGTCTGGTCGTGCACATCGACCAAGGCGGCGACGCCTTGATCGAGCCGGGCGACCGCGCGCGCGCCACGGCGCCGGGGGGCGTGAGCGTGGAGCTCGTCGTGCGCGCCGCTTCTCGACAGAGTGCGCGCTGCGAGATCGTCGGCGCGGCCGCCGAGCTCGACGTCGGAACGCTGGTCGAAGTGTTCGTGCCCGAGGACCGCGTCGCCAAGGACGCTCCGCTTCCGTGGAAGTACGCGGAGGAGGGCTGGAGCACCGACCTGCCGCTGCTCGCCCCCGTGCAAGGCGTGTTGCCCTCCGAGCGCGAGTCGACGCTCTCCGGCCGCTACTTCCTCGGATTCGACTGGACGCGCGACGACGCGAGCGTCGAGCAGGAGTACCTCTTCGCGCGAACGGGGCTCGATCTGCGGCTCGAGAACGCGACGGGACGCGGCGACGAAGTGCGCTTCGGCGGGCAGCTCTTCCATCGGCTGGCGAGCGTCGACGGCCAGGACGAAGAGGATACGACGCGCGGGCGCATCGACCGCTTCTCGTGGCGCTTCGAGGATTCGCGCGAGCGCTCGCAGCGCTTCGAAGTCGGCCGTTTCCTCTCTTCGGAGCTTCCGCAGCTCGGTGTGATCGACGGCGTCGAGTTCGTGCAGCGCACCGAGTCGGGCGATCGCTGGGGCGCGAGCGTCGGCCTGTTCCCCGAGTGGGACGCGACACTCTCGACCGGCGACGACCTGCAGGCGGCGGTCTTCTATCGCTGGTTCGGCGGCGCACAGAACGAGTTCACGGCCGCGGGCGGCTTGCAGAAGACGTGGCACGAGGGCGAAGCCGACCGCGACGTGTTCGTGGGCGACATGAGTTGGCGCGCGAGCGAACGCTGGCGCTTCTCGGGTGCGGCGACGGTGGACTGGTACACCGGCGGCGACGATCCGAAGTCGAGCGGCGCGGAGCTCACGGAGCTGCACCTCGCCACGATGTGGACGCCCAAGTCGGGACGCGGCGCGACGCTGACCTACTCGCACATCGCGTGGCCGCTGCTCCTGCGCGACGAACTGCCGCCGCTCACGCTCGAGACGCTGATCGACGGCCAGCTCGACCGCGTGTCGCTCGGCGCCTGGCAGGACCTCACGAGCCGCGTGCGCCTGAACGGCCGCATCGATCAGTGGAGCAGCCAGGACGACAGCGGCGGCGGCGGCGAGGTGCGCGTGAGCTGGCGCGACTTGATCGTCGAGAGCAGCGAGATCACCGCGGGGGCATTCACGAGCGAGGGACAGTTCGTCGAGGTGCTCGGTGCGCGCGTCGGCTGGCGCAAGTGGGGCCCCTATGGCTCGTGGTTCACGACCTTCGAGGTCGCGGAGCAGGAGCTCGATGACGCGAACGCGCTCGATGTGCAAGCTTGGCGGGTCGGCTGGGACGGCATGCTCGGCAAGCACTGGGATCTCTCGCTGCAAGCGGACCTGCGCACAGGCGACGAGCAGGACGCGTTGACCTTGGGCTTTTTCCTCCAGCGGCGGTTTTGAGGAGTCGAAGCGTGGAACCGAATCGCGATTCAAGGCGTGCGACCGAGGAGGGCTCACCGAGCGTGCGTCAGTGGGCGGTGCTCGCCATCGTGCTGGTGCTGTTCGCGATCTCGTGCGCCGTGGCGTCGAAGCGCAGCGGGCCCGTGCAGTCGTGGTGGAGCGAGCGCGGTCCCGTGGTTCCGCACGAGAGCTTCCCCGCGGACTGTTCGCTGTGCCACGAAGGAGAGGGCTGGCGCTCGATCCGCAAGGACTTCGTCTTCGACCACGAGCGCGAGACGGGCGTCAAGCTCGACGGCGCGCACCGGAGCGCCGAGTGTTTGCGCTGTCACAACGACCGCGGACCCGTCGCGCTGTTCGCGGCGCGCGGCTGCGCCGGATGCCACGAGAACGTGCACCGCGGCCAGCTCGGCGACAACTGCGAGGCGTGCCACGAGCAGACGAACTGGAGGCCGAACGAAGCCATCGCGGCGCACAACCGCACGCGCTTCCCGCTCGTCGGCGCGCACGCGGTCACGGGCTGTTGGCGCTGCCACCCCGGCGCGCAAACGGGCAATTTCGCGCGCGCGGACACGAGCTGTGTCGCGTGCCACGCCAGCGACCTCGCGCGCGCCGCGAACCCCGACCACATCGCGCAGGGCTGGGTCGATTCGTGCGAGCAATGCCACCTGCCGACGCAGTGGAGCGGCCGCGGCTTCACGCACTCGACCTGGCCGCTCGTCGGCCGCCACCAGGACGTCCAGTGCACGCAGTGCCACGTCGGCGGCGTGTTCGCCGGCACGCCGAACCAGTGCGTCGATTGCCACCTCGCCGACTACCAGAACGCCGACGAGCCCGACCACGTGGCCTTCAATTTCTCGACGCAGTGCGAGCAGTGCCACACGCCCGCGGGCTGGAACCTTGCGACGTTCCGCCACGGCGGCATCAATTCAGGTTGCGTGCAGTGCCACCTGAGCGACTACTCCGCGACCACCGACCCCAACCACGTCACCGCGGGCTTCGGTCAGACGTGCGAGCAGTGCCACACCAGCACGAACAACTGGAACGTGGTCAATTTCCCGCACCCGCAGTTCCCGATCACCAGCGGCGAGCACGCCGGTTTCTCGTGCCAGGAGTGCCATACGACGCCGAACAACTTCCAGGTGTTCTCGTGCACGCACTGCCACGCTCACCGCCAGTCCGAGATGGACAACGAGCACGACGATGTGGCGGGCTACGTGTGGCAATCGGCGGCTTGCTACCAGTGCCACCCGGACGGCAAGGAGGACTGAGCCGTCGAGCCGCACCCGTCCGCGCGCTACCGCAGCGCGCGGATCAGGAACGCCAGCTCATCGGCCGCCTGTTCGATCTGCTTCGTGGTCGGTTTGCCGGCGCCGTGGCCCGCGCGCGTTTCGATGCGGATCAGGATCGGCGCGTCGCCTCCCTGCGCGTGTTGCAACGCAGCGGCGTACTTGAAGCTGTGCGCGGGCACGACGCGGTCGTCGCGGTCGGCGGTCACCACGAGCGTGGCGGGATAGTGCGCGCCCAACCTCACGTTGTGGTAGGGCGAGTAAGCGTGGAGCGCGTGGAACTCGTCGGCGTTCGCGACCGAACCGTAGTCGCTGGTCCAGGCCCAGCCGATGGTGAACTTCTCGAAGCGCAGCATGTCCATCACGCCGACGGCCGGGATCGCCGCGCCGAACAGCTCCGGCCTCTGGTTGAGCACCGCGCCGACGAGAAGGCCGCCGTTCGAAGCGCCCTGAATCGCGAGTCTGGCCGGCGAAGTCCAGTTCTCGCGCACGAGGAACTCCGCGGCCGCGATGAAGTCGTCGAACACGTTTTGCTTGAGCAGCTTCGTGCCCGCTCGATGCCACTCCTCGCCGTACTCGCCGCCTCCGCGCAGGTTCGCCTGCGCGTACACGCCGCCGCGTTCGAGCCACGCGATTCGTGAGGCGCGAAAGTTCGGCGTCAGCGTGACGTCGAAGCCGCCGTAGCCGTACAGCAACGTCGGGTTGGAGCCGTCGCGCCGCAGACCCTTCTTGTAGGTGAGGAACATCGGCACGCGCGTGCCGTCCTTCGAGCGGTAGAAGACCTGCTCGGTCTCGAAGCTCGCCGGATCGAAGGCCAGCTTCGGTGCGCGCCACAGGCGGCTCTCGCCCTTCTCGACGTCGTACACGTAGACCGTCGACGGCTGGCGAAAGCTCGAGAACGAATAGAACGTGAGCGGGTCGCGCCACCGGCCCTCGAAGCCCGCGGCGTCGCCGACGCCCGGCAACTCGACGTCGCGGACGAAGGCGCCGTCCTCGCGGTGCATCCTCACCGCGCTTCGCGCGTCCTTCGTGTACGTGCAGAAGAAGTGCATGCCGACGAAGTCCGCGCCGTCGAGCCGGTCGTCGCCCTGCGGCACCAGCGTCTTCCACGTCGCCGGGCCGGGCGCGGAAAGGTCGACCGACGCGAGCCGCCCGCGCGGCGCGTCGAGGTCGGTTCGGAAGTAGAGCCGCGTCTCGTGTGACGCGACGTACTCGAAGCTGCCGATGAACTCGCTCACCAGCTCGACGATGTCTCCGTTCTCTTGCCGCAGGTCGCGCACGAAGACGAGGTTCTTCGGGTCGGTTCCGCGGCCGACGGAGATCACCAGCCACCGGCCGTCCTCGCTCACGGTCGGGTGGAAGCTCCATTCCTTGTGGTCAGGCCGCGCGAGGACGACGGCATCGTCGCTCTGCTTCGAGCCGAGCACGTGGAAGCACAGCTTCTGGTGGAAATTGATTCCCGCGAGCTCCTCTCCCGGCGCCGGCTCGTCGTAGCGCGAGTAGTACAGCCCGCTCGAATCCGGCGCCCACTGCGGCCGCGCGAACTTCACCCAGCGCAGCTCGTCCTCCAGGTCGCGCCCGCTCTCGACGTCGCGCACGCGCCACACGGTCCAATCGGATCCGCCGTCGGAGATGCCGTAGGCGAGGTAGCGCCCGTCCTCGCTGAACTCCGCGCCCGCGAGCGCGAGCGTCCCGTCGGCCGAGAGCGTGTTCGGATCGAGCAACACGTGCAACTCGCCGTCGAGCGAGTCGAGCTTGTAGAGCACGGCCTGGTTCTGCAGCCCGTCGTTGCGCGTCACGAACCAACGACCGCCGTGAAACTCGGGCAAGCCGTAGCGCTCGTAGTCCCACAGCTCCGTCAAGCGCTTCAGCAGCGCGGGGCGCTCCTCGACCTGCTCCAGCCACGCGCGTGTGACCTTGTTCTGCGCTTCGATCCACGCCTGCGTCGCGGGCGCGTCCGCGTCCTCGAGCCAGCGATATGGATCGGCCACGCGCACGCCGTGGTGCTCGTCGACGATGTCGCCGCGCGGCGCCGCGGGATAGGCGCGAAGAGAGCTCGCGCCAGCCTTCGAGCTCGCCTCGCTCCCGGGCGAGGACGAACAGGCCGCTGCGCCGATGGCGAGCAGCGCGAGCAACGTCGAGCCGCAGGCGGAACGCGGGATCCGAAGCGAAGTGCGCATAGAAGGGCGTCGCAGTGGGAGCAAAGGAGCGGCGGCGGCGCGCGCTGGGGTGGTCGAATCGAGCGGGCATCTTGCGAACGCGCACGCACGCGCGCCAGCCGACGGCGCGGCGCGCTCGGCGCTCCATGAAACTCCTTCCACGTCGCGCGCTTCACGGGCCGCACCCTTGCCCATTCGGCTCGCCCCGATTCGAATGGGGGCGCAGAATTGCCCGACCGAGCGCCCGTCCGTCCCCACTCCATGCTCCTCACCGTCGATTTCGCGCCACTCGCGCGCCTGGGGCTGGCGTGCGCCGCGCTCGGCGCGCTGGCGGGGCAGGCCGAAGCGCAGGTTCGCGTGCGGCAGATCTACGGCGGCGGCGGGCAGACGGCCGCGCTGTACACGAACGACTTCGTCGAGCTCCACAACTACGGCGCGCCGCAATCGCTCGCGGGTTGGTCGCTCCAAGTGGCGTCGGCAGCCGGGGGCAGCTGGTCGGTCGCCGCTCTGCCCGCGGTCACGCTGGACAGCGGCCGCTCGTTCCTGATTCGCATGTCGGCGGGCGGCACGCTTCCCGCCGGGCAGTCGATGGCCTTGCCGACGCCGGACGCGACCAGCTTGCTCGCGATCCCGACGACGGACGGCAAGCTCGCGCTGCTCTCGAGCACCGTGGCGCTGAGCGGTTCGGCGCCGTCGAGCCCCGACCTCGTGGATTTCGTGGGCTTCGGCGCGCTCGCGTCCTGGAACGAGCCCGCGGCGCCGTTCGATCCCGCGCAGAACGCCCCGTCGCCGTCGATGGAGAACGCGCTCGTGCGCTGGAGCTGCGCGGCGCCGGACAGCGACGCGAACAACGTCGACTGGGCTGTGACGACTCCCTCGCCGCGCAACAGCGTGCTGGCGCCGCTCGGCGGGCTCACCGCGGCCGGGTTGTGCGCGCCGCACCTCGCCGAAGCGGGGCAGAACGTGCGCCTCGACGTCGAAGCGTTCACCTGCGGCGGCGCCCGTCTCGCTCCGACGGCAAGCGTCACCGTCGATCTTACGCCGCTCGGAGGGCCCGCGAACTTCGCGCTGAACGACAGCGGGCTGTTCGGCGACTTGCAGGCGGACGACGGTGTGTGGTCCGCGGCGATCGCCGTCGGCGGAGCGACGCCGGTCGGAACCGCGCAACTGCTCGTCGACGTGCTCGATGGCGCCTCGAGCACGCAGCTCTTCGTCGGCCTCGAGCTCCGCAACGCGAACGCGCCCGCCAACGACAGTTGCCACCTCGCGCAGGCGCTCGGCGGTGCGCTGCCCGTGGGCACGAGCGGAGTGTTCTCGGGCGGCAACACCGAGCACAACCCGCTCCTGTCGAGTTCCGCGACCGTTGCGCCGGGCTCGATGGGCGCGCGCCGCGGGCGCTGGTACTCGGTGCTCGGCACGGGTGCGACGATGACCGCGAGCACCTGCGCGTCGCCGCTGAACGGAACGGCGATCCCCGACACGGTCGTGATGGTGCTCGCCGGAAGCTGCGACGCGCTGTCGGTCGTGGGCTACAACGACGACGCATCCGCGCTGTGCGGAGTCGGCGCCGGCATCGAGCGGCGCTCGGAGGTTTCGTGGTGCTCGCAGCCGGGCGCGACGTATTGGATCTGGGTCGCGCCGTTCGCGAGCGGCGTGCAGATGTTCGGCTTCACGCTCGACGTCTGGGACGACGGCAGCGCGTGCTCGGGAGCGCTCGACGGCGCGACGTGTGCTCCGCCGAGCGGCGGTTTCGCGGAGCCCGAGGCGAGCTTCGGCCCCGCGCGCAACGACGGTTGCGACTCGAGCTCCGGCGCGTTCGTGGACGCGAACCCGAGCTTTCCCGCCGAGCGCTGGGCCGGCACGGCGCGCCAGTACGGCGCCTCGCGCGACCACGACTGGTACCGCTTCCAGACCGCGAGCGCCACGACCGTCACCGCGACGCTGACCGCGCAGTTCCACGGCGTTCTCGAGCTGTGGAGCTTGTCGCCGCTCGGCGACTGCAGCGGCGCGAGCCTGCTCTCGAGCACGCCGGCGAGCGCGCGCTGCGGAGCGGTTTCCACGTCGATTCCGACGCTCGCGGGCGGCTGGTACGCGGCGCGCGTCGTGCCGCAGAACACGTTCTCCGGCTCGGCCTTCGGCGGGTTCGCGCCCGGCGGCGATGGCGTCGCCTACGCGCTCGACTTGGAAGTGCCCGGCGCCGTCGCGAACGATCTGTGCGCGAATGCGGCGCCGCTGACGTGCGCTTCGAGCATCGCGGGAACGACGAACGGGGCGTCGCTCGACTTCGGCTTGCCGCTCTGCGAGGGCCCGGGCGCGCAGGACCTGTCGGTCACCGCGCCGGGCACGTGGTACGCGCTCACGTTGCCGGGTGTCGCGGGAGTGGACGATCGCGTCGTGCGCGCCGAGCTCTCGAGCGCTGACTTCGACGCGAAGCTCTCGGTGTTCGAAGGCGCGTGCGGCAGCCTAGTGGGCGTCACGGCGAACAACGATGGCGCTCCCGGCGGCCGGCCGCGCGTCGCGTGGCGCGCGGTGGCGGGCGCGAACTACTTGCTGCTCGTGCACGGCGTCGGAGCGCAAGTCGGAGACTTCACGCTCGACACGGCGTGCTCGGTGGGGATTGCGAACGACCTGTGCGCCACAGCGACGCCGCTCGGCGGCGAGAGCGGATTCCTCGCGGGCACGCTCGACGGCGCGACCGGCGATCCGTCGAGCGCGTGGGCGGGTCTCGCGAGCTGCGGGCCCGCGTTCGCGTTCGAGGACGCCTGGTACGAGCTCACCGTCGACTGCGCGGCGGATCTCACGCTCGACACCTGCGGCCCGAGCGACACGGTCCTGAGCGTTCACAGCGCTTGCCCCGACACCTTCGCGGCGTTCGAGCTCGCCGGCGGCTGCAACGACGACGGCGCGCTCGTCTGCGCGCCCGGCTCGCAGCTCACGCTCGCCCTCGCGCCCGGCGCGTACCTCGTGCGCGTTGCGAGCGCGCAATTCGGCGCGAGCTTCACGCTCTCGTGGTCCGTCGCGGATTCCGACGGCGACGGCGTGCGCGACTGCAGCGACGGTTGCCCGCTCGATCCGCTCAAGACGGCGCCGGGCGTTTGCGGTTGCGGCGTCGAGGACGTCGACAGCGACGGCGACAGCGTGCCCGACTGCAACGACGGCTGCCCGCTCGACCCGTTCAAGTTGGCGCCGGGCATCTGCGGCTGCGGAGTCTCCGACGTCGACAGCGACGGCGACGGCGTCGCGGACTGCGTCGACGGCTGCCCCGGCGATCCGCTCAAGAGCGCTCCGGGGCAGTGCGGCTGCGGCGAGCTCGACACCGACACCGACCTCGACGGCGTCGCGGATTGCCTCGACGGTTGTCCGAACGATCCGCTCAAGTCCGCGCCCGGCGCCTGCGGCTGCGGAGTGGCCGACGACGACAGCGACGGCGACGGAACGCCCGACTGCAACGACGGCTGTCCGCTCGATCCGCTCAAGCTCGATCCGGGCGTGTGCGGATGCGGCGTCGAGGACGTCGACAGCGATGGCGACGCGGTGCTCGACTGCAACGACGGTTGTCCGAACGACCCGCTGAAGACCGATCCGGGCCTGTGCGGCTGCGGCCAGCCCGACGTCGACAGCGACGGCGACGGCGCGCTCGACTGCAACGACGGCTGTCCGCTCGATCCGCTCAAGCTCGCTCCCGGGCAATGCGGTTGCGGCGTCGTGGATCTCGACAGCGACGGCGACGGCGTCGCGGACTGCGTCGATGGCTGCCCCAGCGATCCGCTCAAGAGCGCGCCGGGACAGTGCGGGTGCGGAGTCTCCGACGTCGACACCGACCTCGACGGCGTCGCGGATTGCGTCGACGGTTGTCCGAACGATCCGCTCAAGTCCGCGCCCGGCGTCTGCGGCTGCGGAGTGGCCGACGACGACAGCGACGGCGACGGAACGCCCGACTGCAACGACGGCTGTCCGCTCGATCCGCTCAAGCTCGATCCGGGCGTGTGCGGATGCGGCGTCGAGGACGTCGACAGCGATGGCGACGCGGTGCTCGACTGCAACGACGGTTGTCCGAACGACCCGCTGAAGACCGATCCGGGCCTGTGCGGCTGCGGCCAGCCCGACGTCGACAGCGACGGCGACGGCGCGCTCGACTGCAACGACGGCTGTCCGCTCGATCCGCTCAAGCTCGCTCCCGGGCAATGCGGTTGCGGCGTCGTGGATCTCGACAGCGACGGCGACGGCGTCGCGGACTGCGTCGATGGCTGCCCCAGCGATCCGCTCAAGAGCGCGCCGGGACAGTGCGGCTGCGGCGAGCTCGACACCGACACCGACCTCGACGGGGTCGCGGACTGCGTAGACAACTGCGCGTCGCTTGCGAACCCCGGTCAGGAGGACTGCGACCTCGACGGCGCGGGCGACGTGTGCGAGCTGAGCGCGGGCACGGCGCGCGACCTCAACCTCAACGGACAGCCCGACAACTGCGAGCTGGGCGCGTACTTCAGCTACTGCACGGCGGGCACGTCGACGAACGGCTGCGTGGCCACGATCGGCGGCGCGGGCGTGTTCAGCGCCAGCGCGTCCTCGGGCTTCGTCGTCAGCGTGCTCGGGCTGGAGGGACAGAAGCAGGGCATCATGTTCTTCGGGATCACCGGCCCCTCGGCGCAGCCGTGGTTCGGCGGCTCGAGCAGCTACAAGTGCGTGAAGGCGCCGATGCAGCGCATGGGCTCGCAGAATTCGAACGGCACGGCCAACTCCTGCGACGGCGCCTTCAGCGAGGACGTGCTGGTGTACTTCACCAACTTCCCGACGGCCCTCGGCGCGCCGCTGTCGGCCGGCCAGCTCTACAACTTCCAGGCGTGGTACCGCGACCCGCCCGCGCCCTCGACCACGAACCTGTCCGACGCGCTGCAGGCGACCTGCGCTCCTTGACACGACTCCGCCTTCCTGTCGGTGCACGCGGGTGTTGAGTCCGTTTCACCCGCGCAGACGCGGGCCGGATTCGGTGGCGGACGGAACCCGGCGGCCGCCGCGCTCGTCGAGAGCGGGTAGTTTTGACGAACTGGGCGCTCCGCCACTCACGCATCGAAGTGGACTCGCCCGGACGCCGAAACCCAGCTTCGATCCCCAGTCCGTCGAGTAGGGCGAAATCCATGCGGCACTTCGAGTCGAGCCCCGGGCTCGCGTTTGTTCGTCGACCGACCGTGGGCGCCGTCGCCTTGTTGTCGCTGCTCGGATTCGCGGCGGCGCACGAGGACGATCCCAAGGTCTTCGACCGCCTGCCGGCCCACCACGGCCGCGCGGTGCGCACGGCGGTCGCACCGGGAATGGCGATGGCTGCGGGTGGAACTCCGCGCGGCTTCGATTCGAGCGGCGTGACCCTGCTCTCGCACCTGCCGCTCTCGAACTTCGGCAACCCGAGCTCCGGCAACGACTGCTGGGGCTACACCTCCCAGTCGGGCCGCGAGATCGCGATCTTCTGCCACTCCGAGGGCACGGGCTTTGTCGACATCACCGACCCGCGCCAGCCGCAGATCCTCGGCAATTTCAGCGGACCGAGCAGCCTGTGGCGCGATCCGAAGGTGTTCGGGAACTACGCCTACGTCGTGAGCGAAGGCGGCAGCGGGATCCAGGTCTTCAACCTCGCCAACGTCGACGCCGGGCAGGTGACGCTCGCGGGAACCGTGACCACCGGCGGCGTCAGCAGCACGCACAACGTCGCGATCGACACGACCAGCGGCTACCTCTACCGCTGCGGCGGCAGCTCGAACGTCGGCCTGCGCATCTACGACCTCAACGCGAACCCGGTCAACCCGCCGTTCGTGGGGCAGTGGCTCAACCTGTACGTGCACGACGCGCAGATCGTGACCTACCCCGGCGGCCGGCAGATCGCGTTCTGCTGCGCGGGCACGGGCAACGGTTCGGGCGCGACGCGGCTCTCGATCCTCGACGTCACGAACAAGTCGAGCATCGTCACCTTGAAGGAGGTGTACTGGCCGACGGCGGCGTACTCGCACCAGTGCTGGATCTCGGAGGATCGCCAGTACTGCTACATCGACGACGAGCTCGACGAGCCGAACGTGCCGACCACGACCTACGTGGTCGACATCAGCGGGATCTTGAACCCGTCGCCCAACGCGTTCCTGGCGGGCAGCTTCACCAACGGCAACACGGCGGTGAACCACAACCTCTACGTGAAGGGCGACCGCATCTTCTGCGCGAACTACCGCAGCGGCTTGCGCGTGTTCGACCGCACGAATCCCGTCAACTGCACGGAGATCGCGTACTTCGACACCTTCCCCGGCAGCGACTCGGCGAATTTCAACGGGCTGTGGAGCGTGTACCCGTTCTTCCCGAGCGAAGTGGTGATCGGCTCGGACCTCGAGAGCGGGCTGTTCGTGTGGTACGTCGGCGCTCCTCAGCTCGACCTCGCGCTCGCGCAGCCCGCGTCGAGCCTGATCTCGCCGACCGGTGAGACCTTCGGCGCTTCCGTCGCGGCCGCGCCGGGACAGAGCTACGCGCCCGGGACCGCGCGCCTGAACTACGACGCCGGCGCCGGAGTGGTCAGCGTTCCGCTGGTCGAGCTCGGCGGCGGGCAATTCGACGTGCCGTTCCCCGCGCTCGCGTGCGGCTCGCAGGTGAGCTGGTACCTCTCGGCCGAATCGAGCAGCGGCATGCTGTGGACCGAGCCCGAGGCCGGCGCGTCGGGCCCGTTCGTGTCCGTGGTCGCCGCGGGCGCCACGCTCGCGCTCGAGCACACGATGGAGACGAACCCCGCGTGGATCGTCGGCGACAGCGGCGACAACGCCACCTCGGGCGTGTGGACGCGCGTGAATCCGAACGGCACGAGCGCGCAGCCGGAGGACGATCACACGACCGCGCCGGGAACGCTGTGCTGGGTCACCGGACAAGGCTCGGTCGGCGGCTCGATCGGCGAGAACGACGTCGATGGCGGCGTCACGACGCTGCGCACGGCGACGATGAATCTCGCGGGCCTCGCGAGCCCGCGCATCGGCTACTGGCGCTGGTACGTGAACGACGGCAACACCGCGGTCGACGACAGCTTCGTGGTGCAGATCTCGAACGGCGGGAGCTGGGTGACGGTCGAGACGATCGGGCCGGGTCACGCGGAGGCGAGCGGCGGCTGGTTCTACAACGAGTTCGCGGTGGCGGACTTCGTGGCGCCGAACGCGAGCGTGCAAGTGCGCTTCCGAGCGGCGGACACCGGCTCGGGCTCGATCGTCGAAGCGGCCATCGACGACTTCGTCGTGCGCGACGTCGATTGCTCGACGATCGACGTGTACTGCACGGCCGGAACGAGCAGCAACGGCTGCAACGCGACGATCTCGAGCAGCGGCGCGCCGAGCGCGAGCTCGCAGGGCGCGTTCACGATCTCCGTGGGCGGCCTCGAAGGCCAGCGCGCGGGGCTCGTCTTCTACGGCGTGAGCGGCGCGCTCGCGAGCCCGTGGGTCTCGGGCAGCTCGAGCTTCCTGTGCGTGAAGGCGCCGACGCAGCGCACTTCGCCCCAGCTCTCGGGCGGCGCCGCCGGAGCGTGCGATGGCGCCTTCGACCTCGACTGGAACCAGTACATCGCCACGCACCCCTCGGCCCTCGGCGCGCCCTTCGGCGCCGGCGAGGACGTCTGGTCGCAGGCGTGGTACCGCGACCCGCCGAGCCCCGGCACGACGAGTCTGTCGAACGCGCTGCACTTCACCGTCGGACCGTAATTCTCCTCTCCGCGCGCGCGGCGGGCTCGCGCCGCGCGTGCTCCGGACCGCGAGCTTCGGGGCGAAGGCAAAACCGCGCCGCGCCACCGTAGTTCGCGGTGTGCGGTAGCGTGGAGCGGATGCGAGCCCTCGCCCTTCTCGCGGTCCTGTCGGCCGCGCTCGAGACCGCGCACGCGCAAGTTCGGGTTCACCAGCTCTACGCGTCCGGCGGAGCGCCCGGTGCGTTGTATTCGCGCGATTTCGTCGAGCTCTACAACGCCGGCGGCGCGCAGAGCCTCGCGGGCTGGACGCTGCAACACGCCGCCGCGACCGGCTCGACTTGGAGCAAGGCCGACTTGCCGGCCATCGCGTTGCAGCCGGGCGAGCGGTTGCTCGTGCGCTTCGCCGGCGAAGCGGCCTTGGGCGTGGGCCAGGTCGCCTCGCTCCCGCCGCACGACGCGGACCATCCGGCGGCGCTCGCGGCGAGCGGCGGCAAGCTCGCGCTGTGCTCGTCGAACGCCACGTTGAACGGCGCGCAGCCGACTTCGAGCGCCATCGTCGACTTCGTCGGCTACGGCGCGGCGAATTGGCGCGAGCCGTTCGTCGGAGGCAGCGCGGCCGACAACGCGCTCGCGCCGAACGGCGCCGTCGCGCTCCTGCGGCGCGAGTGCGGCGGCGCGGACTCCGATGACAACGCGAACGACTTCCAGCTCGCGTTGCCGCGGCCGCGCTCGCGCGCGCTGCTCTCGCGCGACGGGCTCGACTTCGCCGCCTTCGTTTCGCCGCGCCTCGTGCGCCCGCTCGATCCGGTTCGCGTCGTGGTTGCGCCCAGCGAGTGTGCGGCGAGCGCGGGCGGCGTGACGTGGAGCGTGTCCCTCGACGCCACGTCGATCGGAGGTCCAGCGTCGTTCGCGCTTCGCGACGACGGAACTCAAGGCGACGAGCTCGCCGGCGACGGTTTGTACTCGGCGCAGTTCGCGGTCGGCGGCGCCGTCGGCGCGGGCGCGGCGCAGCTCGCCGTCGCCGTGAGCTCGGGGGCGCGCACGTCGAGCGGCGTCGTGGGTCTGCAGGTGCTCTCGCCGAGCGCCGCGGACGCGGACTCGTGCGCGAGCGCCGAGATCGTGAGCGGGCCGTTTCCTCTGACGCGTTCGGGCGTGCTCAGCGGCGCGACGGCCGAAAGCAACCCGCTGCTCCACGTCTCGTCGACGGTCTCGACCATGGGCGCGCGCCGGGGTCACTGGCTGCGCGTGGTCGGAACCGGCGGAACGCTCACCGCGGACACGTGCATGTCGCCCGCCCTGGGCGGCGTCGACCCGCCGGACACCGTGCTCGTCGTCGCGACGGGCGCGTGCGAGAGCCTGTCGTTCGTGGGCTTCGGCGACGACCAGCCCGCGCTGTGCGGACCCGGAGTCGGAGTCGAGCGGCGCTCGCGCGTGAGTTGGTGCTCGAACGCCGGCCAGGAGTACTTCGTGTGGCTCGCGGGCTTCAACGCCGGCCCGTCGATGCTCGCGTACACGCTCTCTCTGCAGGACGACGGCGTGCCGTGCGCCGGTGCGCTCGGCGGCGCCGTGTGCACGGCGAACGCCGCGGGCGCGCAGACCGTCGAGCTCGAGCCGCCGCTCGGACCGGCGAGCAACGACGGCTGTTTCGGCGCGAACCGGCCCGAGTCGATCTCCGTCCGCTCGCCCGCGCGCGCGCTCGTCGGGCACGCGCGAGCGTTCGGCGCGCACGTCGACGTCGACAGCTATCGCTTCCGCGCGGCGATCTCGGGCCCGTTGCGCGCGACACTCGAGGCGCCGTTTCGCGCGCACCTCGAGCTGTACGAGCTCGGTCCGGGCGGCGCGTGCCCCCTCGGCGCGCTGGTGGCCTCGAGCGGGTTGCTGGAGCGTTGCGCGAGCACGCCGCTCGTGCACTCGCTCGCCGCCGGTCAGTGGTACGCGCTCGCGGTGCGGCCCCAGAACGGCGACGACGCCGCGTGGCTCGGCGGCTTCGAGCCCGGCGGTTCGTCGAGCGCGTACGTGCTCACCACCGAGCTCGGATCGGCGCCCGCGAACGATGCGTGCGCGAATGCTGTGACGCTCGACTGCGGCGCGAGCCTCGCCGGGACGACGTGGGGCGCAACGGACGACGGAGCGAGCACTCCGGCTTCGTGCGGCGGTCCGGGCGCGGGCACGAGCGGCGCGTACGAGCTCGAGTACGGCGGCGTCTGGTACCGCGTGGTCGTTCCCGGTGTCGCGGGCGCGGGCGACCGGAACGTGTTCGTCGAGCTCGACTCGGCGAGCTTCGACTCGCGCCTGAGCGTGTTCGAGGGCCCGTGCGGCGCGCTCGCGTGCGTGACGGCGAACGACGACATCGACTCGACCGGTCGTTCGCTCGTGGGCTGGCGCGCCACCGCGGGCCGCGAGTACTTCGTGCTCGTCCACACGGCCGCGGCTCAGCAGGGTGCGTTCGCGATCTCGGCGCGCTGCGAGCCGATCCCGGCGGGGGACGAGTGCGCGGGCGCGCCGAGCCTCACCGGATTCGCTGGAAATGCGCTGGTTTCGACGCTCGGAGCGACCGGGGCGAGCTCCGACTTCGCGCTCGGCGGACCTGGCGGGCTCACCCCGTGCCTGGCGAACGGCGCGGACACTTCGTCCTATTTCGACGTGTGGCGCAGCTTCACCGCGCCGTGCGACGGCGTCGTGACCTTCGAACTCTGCGGCGCCTTCGACACGGTGCTCTCGCTGCACGCGAGCTGCCCGTCGCCGCAGAGCCCGTTCACGCTCGCGTGCAACGACGACGGCGCGAACGGCTGCGCACCGGGAAGCTCGCTGAGCTTCGCGACGAGCGCGAACACGACGTACCGCTTGCGCATTGCGCACAAGGATGGCGCGACGGCCGGCGGCGCGGCGCTGCTCGCGTGGCGCTACCTCGACAGCGACGGCGACGGCGCCGCGGACTGCGTGGACGGCTGCCCGAACGATCCGCTCAAGACCGCGCCGGGGATCTGCGGCTGCGGAGCGAGCGAGGCCGACACGGATGGCGACGGAGCGCCCGACTGCATCGATGGGTGCCCGAACGATCCGCTCAAGCTCGCGCCGGGCGTATGCGGGTGCGGGGTGAGCGACGCCGACAGCGACGGCGACGGCGCGGCCGATTGCATCGATGGGTGCCCGAACGATCCGCTCAAGCTCGCGCCGGGCGTATGCGGGTGCGGGGTGAGCGACGCCGACAGCGACGGCGACGGCGCGGCCGATTGCATCGATGGGTGCCCGAACGATCCGCTCAAGCTCGCGCCGGGGATCTGCGGCTGCGGAGTGAGCGACGTCGACAGCGACGGCGACGGCGTGGCGAACTGCCTCGACGGCTGCCCGAACGATCCGCTCAAGCTCGCACCGGGGATTTGCGGCTGCGGAGTGAGCGACGTCGACAGCGACGGCGACGGCGTGGCGAATTGCCTCGACGGCTGCCCGAACGATCCGCTCAAGACCGCGCCGGGGGTTTGCGGCTGCGGAGTGAGCGACGTCGACAGCGACGGCGACGGCGCGGCCGATTGCGTCGACGCGTGCCCGAACGATCCGCTCAAGACCGCGCCGGGAGCTTGCGGTTGCGGCGTGAGCGATGTCGACAGCGACGGAGACGGCGTTGCGGACTGCGACGACAACTGTCCCGCGCTCTCGAACCCCAACCAGGCGGACTGCGACCTCGACGGTCTCGGCGACGTGTGCGCGATCGCGGCCGGCCAGTCGCTCGATCAAAACCTCAACGCGATCCCCGACGAGTGCGAGTTCGGCGCCGTGATCGCGTATTGCACCGGCGGCACGTCGGCGAACGGCTGCGCGCCGACCATGACGGGCGTCGGCGTCCCGAGCGCGAGCTCCGCGACGCCCTTTTCGATCCGCGTGCAGCAGCTCGACGGCCAACGCTCCGGCCTGGTGTTCTACGGCGTGAACGGTCCGGCGACGCTGCCCTTCGGTAGCGGCCTGTTGTGCGTGACTCCACCGACGCAGCGCACGCCCACGCTCAATTCGGGCGGCGCCGCGGGCGCGTGCGACGGCGAGTTCCTGCTCGATTGGAACGCGTACCTCGCCGCCAGCCCCGGCGCGCTCGGCACGCCCTTCCAGGCCGGCGACATGGTCTGGTCGCAGGCCTGGTGGCGCGATCCCGCGGCGCCCAGCGGCACTCGTCTCAGCAAGGCGCTCCAGTTCACGCAGGCGCCTTGACGGTGGGTCCTTCCGCGCACCGCATCTTCCCCTCGGCTTCTTGCAACGCCCCCGCCTCGCGCGGTGTTCTGCTGCCATGACCACCCCGGCATTCGAGCGGACGCTCCGCTGCACGCGGCGGAGCTTGGGCCGTCTGGCGTTGTCAGCTTCGATTCTCGCGTCGTTTCTCTCGTTCGCGCTCGCGGCCGAGTTCGAGCGGCGCGAGCCCGACGCGAAGGCGCCGGCGCACAAGGACTTCGTGTGGACCAGCCGCGGCGGGCTCGAGTTCGCGTGGCGGCTCCCGCGCGACTACGACCCGGGCCAACCGGTGCACCTCACGCTGATCTGCCACGGCACGGGGCTCGACCATCGCTGGGGACCGGCGAACCATCCGGCGGCGAGCTTTCGCCCGCTCGACATCGTGGTCTCGCTCGACGGCCCGTCGCCGGCGCAGAAGTCGCGCCTGTTCCTCGGCGAACGCGCCGATGTCGACGCTGTGTCGGAGTTCCTCGCCGAGATGCGCGAGCGCTTCGCGGTCGACTCGGTCTTCCTCTACGGCCACAGCCAGGGCGGCTTTTTCGTCACCTACTTCGCGGGCGAGCGCCCGAAGGACGTCGCGGGCGTCGTCGCGCACGCTTCGGGCATGTGGGCGCAGACGAAGACCTCGAAGGCGTCGCACGGCGTCGCGTACTCGTTCCTGCACGGCACGCACGACCCGGTGGTGCCGTACCGCCAGAGCGTCGGCGCGCGCGACGCGCTCGTCGAACTCGGCTTCCCGCGCGTGAGGTTGCGCAGGCTCGAGCGCTACAACCACTGGCCGAACGCGGTGCGCTCGACGGAGGAGCTCGACTGGTGCCAGGGCATGACCACGACGCAGGCGGAGGACGCGCTCGCCTGCGCCGAGCGGATCCTCGCGCCGAAGTCCGCGGACGAGTACCAGTGGACGACCGCCGTCGGGTTCAGCGGCGCTCGCGATGTGCTGCGGCGGCTGGTGGGGCAGGGACCGGCGCCGTTCGAAGCCGTCGACGCGAAGCTCCGCGCGCGAGCGGAGCAACTCGTTCAAGCGCTCGAAGCCCACGCGGCGGAGCACATCGCGCAGGTGCGGCGCGCGCTCGCAAAGAACAAGTCGCTCGCGCTCGACGACGGGGAGTGGCTCGGCCATCTCGCGTCGTTGCGCGAGGACTTTCGCGGCTTCGACTCGGTCGAGGCTTTCGCCGCGGAGCTCGGCTACGACAAGCTGCTCGCGAAGCACGCGGCCGCGACGCGCAAGGTCTTCGGCGCGTGGTACGGCGACGATCCGCCGGCCAAGAAGTACGAGGAGCTCGTCGAATCGCTGGGCGCGTGCTACCTGTTCGAAGGTCTGCCGGCGGAGCTGGACGAGCAGTTGGCCGAGTGGCGCAAGCAGGAGAAGGCCTTCGGCTCGTCGAAGAAGACCAGCAAGGCCTACGAGACGGTCGAGCGCTGGCGCCGCGGATGGAGCGAGGGCTTCAAGTCCTACGGGCAACTGTGGAAGAAGTGGAAGGCGCCGGGGCGCTGAAGCGGCGCTCGCGCGCGCTTTCGAAACTGGAGGTGGGGCGCGGAATGCAAGTGCGCTAGGCTCGCCGCACGTTTCGATGCGCATCCTGCTCGTCGCCCACAACTACCCTCCGGCCCACACCGCGGGCGTCGAGCAGCACACCGCTCAGGTGGCGCGCGAGCTCGTGCGCCGCGGCCGCGAGGTGAGCGTGTTCTGCGCCGAGAAGGACGTCTCGCGCGCTCCGGGAACGCTCGTGGAGCGCGTGCACGACGGCGTGCGCGTCACGGAGTTCACGAACAACCTCACCTACTCCGACTTTCGCGAGACCTGGGACTTTGGCGCGGCGGAGAGCGCGTTCGCCGAGCACCTCGCGCGCGAAAAGCCGGACGTGGTGCATTTCCAGCACCTCATGTACCTCTCGGCGGGCTGCATCGACGCGGTCGCGCGCGCCGGCGCCGCGTGCGTGTTCACGCTGCACGACTACTGGCTGCACTGCGCGCGCTTCGGCCAGCGCTTGCATCCCGACGGTTCGGTGTGCGCGACGATCGAGTTCGCGCGCTGCGGCGAGTGCATGGCGGGGTTCAAGTTCCGCCAGAGCGCGCTCGAACGCTCGGGCGGTCGCTGGATCGCGGGCCTGAAGGAGACGCTCGGCGTCGACGTGTCGCAGGTCGCGAAGCGCACGGCGCGGCGCCTGGGCCTCGCGCAACCGCAGGACCGCGCGCCCGATCCCGAACGAGCCGCCGCGATGGCCCGCGAGCTCGTCGCGCGCGACGAGCAGCTCCGCACGCGCGTTCTCGGCGGCGTGCAGCGTTTGATCGCACCGTCGCGCTTCCTGCTGGGGCGCATGGTCGAGTGGGGCGTGCCGTGCGGCGCGCTCGAGCTGATGCGCATGGGCGCCGAAGTCGACCGCTTCGCCGCGCATCCGCGCCAGCGCGCGGCGGGCGCCGGCGCGGGACGCTTGCGCGTCGTGTTCCTCGGCACGTTCGCGCCGCACAAGGCGCCGCACCTGATCGTCGAGGCCTGGCGCTCGCTCCCGAGCGACTTGCGCGCGTCCGCGCAGCTCGAGTTGTTCGGCTCGGGCGCGCACTATCCCGAGTACGTCGCCGCGTTGCGCCGCGCCGCGGACGAGGCGGGCGTGAACGTGCGCGCGGTGCTCTCGCGCGACGGCGTCGCGAGCACGCTGACCTCCGCCGACTTGCTCGTCATGCCGAGCGTCTGGTGGGAGAACGCGCCGCTGGTGCTGATCGAAGCCGTCGAAGCGCGCACCCCGATCCTGGTCAGCGACCTCGGCGGCATGGCGGAGTTCGTCCACGAGCGCCCCTGCGGAGCGACGTTCGAGCCGGGAAACAGCGCGGATCTCTCGCGCGCGCTCGCGGAGCTGCTGGGAGACCGCGCGCGCCTCGCCCAGTTCTACTCGAGCGGCCCGAAACCGCCGACCATGGCCGACAACGTGGTCCGCATGGAACAGATCTACGCCGAGGCTGTTGGAGAACGGCGCGCGGCGCGGTGAACTGGAGGGCCATGAGCCTTCGATCGACGCGCACCGTTCTCGCCCTGGCGCTCGCTGCCTGCGCCGCTGCCTGTGCCGCTGCCTGTGCTTCAGGCGACAAGAAATCCTCCTCCGCCTCGCGCGGCGCCGAGGGCTCGTCCGGCGCGCGCGTCGTCGAGGTCGGCAAGCTGCCGCCCGAACACCAGGAGGTGCTGCGCGCCTACGGTGCGGGCGGCGAGACCTGGGAGGCGATGCGCGCGCGCGTCGAAGCCGACCCGCAGCTCACGCAGTTCCTGGTCGAGAACCTGTTCCTCGAACTCGTGCGCGCGCACCGCTCGCTCGGCGGACGCGACGGTGAACGCGCGCTGCGCGCCCGCGACCGCGCGCGAGTCGAGTTGGCGAAGCTCGGTGCGAACGCTGCGCCGACGCTCGCGGCCGCGCTCGAAGTCGCCGACGACGTGACGGCCGAGCTCGCGAGCGAAACCCTCGGCGCCATCGGCCGCCCCGCGCTGCCGGCGGTGACGGAGCTGCTTTCGAGCAAGGAGGCGAGCACGCGCCAGCGCGCCGCGTACGCGCTCGCGCGCATGTCGCACGGCGCCCGCGAGGAACCCCAGATCCGCGCGGCGCTCGTCAAGGCCGGCCGCGACCGCGAGTGGTTCGTCCGCGCGCAGGCGGCGCGCGCGCTCGGCGCACGTGGCTCGCGCGATGTGGAAACCGAGCCGTGGCGCACGGCGCTGCAAGCGCTGTTGCTCGACGAGGACGAGGCGGTGGTCGAGGCCGCCGCGGCCGGGCTCGTGGAACTCGCCGATCCGCTGGCGATCGGCGTGCTGATCGACGTGCTGGCCCGCAACACCGACGAGGGCGAGGCGCGCAAGTTCAAGGCGCTGCAGTCGGCGCTGCTGCGCCTGAGCGGAGAGCAGCCCAAGCCCAGCATCCAGGCCTGGCGCGCCTGGTGGCGCGAGAACCGCCCGCGCTTCGAGCGACGCGGCTGAGCCTCGCGCCTTCGATTCGAGCGGCAAAACAAGCCCTTTTTCGCGTAGAATTCGCGCTCCTGTCGCCTGTCGCCCCGCGCACGGCCCGTGCGCCCAGAAGAGACCTCATGACCGATTGGAAGTTCACGAAGCGCGGCCTCGAGTGCGCGCTGTGCCAGCGCGCCTTCGCCGAGGGCGAGCCGCACGTCTCCAGCCTCGCCGTCGAAGGCGAAGCGATCGCGCGCATCGACGCGTGCCTCGCGTGCTGGAAGCGCCGCGATGTGCAAGCCGCCGGGCGGAGCAGCGAGCCGCTTCGAGCGGGGGCGCAACCTCCGGCGCCGCTTCAAGGCGCCCACTCCAGCGATTTGTTCTGGTGGCGCACGCGGCACAGCTCCGACAAGCCGCGCGGCCTCGCGCTGAACCTCGAGGCGCTCGAAGCGCTGTTCTTCTCGCTCGGATCGCGCACCGAGACGACCTTGCGCGAACTGCGTTACGTGCTGTGCCTCATCCTGATGCGCAAGCGGCGTTTGAAGATCGAGCGCGTCGGGCGCACCGAGCGCGGCGAAGTTCTGGTGGTCTCGCGGCCGCGGAAGCAGGAACTGCACGAAGTCGACGTGTTCGATTTCTCGCCCGAGAAGATCGACGAGTTGCGCGGCCGGCTGCAGGAAGTGTTCGAGCAGAGCGACGTGTCGGAGGGCGCGGGCGGCGGCGACGCGGCGCAAGAAGGTCGGGACGCGGAGAGTGGAGAGGCGGAGAGCGGACCGGCCGGAGGTGCGGCGGCGGGCGATGGGCGCGACGAACCGGCCGCGGACGACGCCGCGACCGACACCCGGGCCGATACCCGGGCCGACTCTCCGACCGACGCCGCGGCGCGCTGAGCGGCGCCGAGCCGCGCGCGCCCCGGATCGGGGCCCGGCGGGCTCGGGGGACGCCGTCCCACCAAGCCCTGCTTCGACCGGCGAGCCGGCCCTTCGAGCGCCGGAGCCGCTCGGGGGGCGGCCGAGGCCCCTCGTGCGCCGCGCCAGGCGCTTCCAGCGCGCCCGCGGCCGGGCGCCGTCGCGACTCGCCACTACAGATTGTGGTGGGGGTGGCTCGACCCACTAGCGGTGGACGGCGCCGGGCTCACGGCCGGAGCGACAAGCATCAAGTCCCTACGTCTCAACGACTTCCGACAAAAAATTCCGCGAAACCCGTTGCGGGCGCCGGACCGCGACGTGACTATGCGCGTGGGGCGAATTGGGACAAAGTGGGACGCCCTGGAGATCCTTGGGAGGTTGGTGGGCCGCCGCGTCGCGGTCCTCTCGCCACCCCGCGCGCGGTCTCGGGCGAGCGTTCCGACCTGTCCCTGAGCGCACCCATCGAGCGCGGTTGCGGGCGGTCTGGAACCTGAGTCGGGTTCGGGTCCGCAGGCGCGGAAGTGGTTCTTGGGGCGGCGGTGAGCCGCCCGGGCGACGAACGCCGGGACAACGCCGATATGTGGCTGGGTGAATCGACACACACGCTCGACGACAAAGGGCGCTTGTCGATTCCGCGTCGATTGCTCGCGGGGCAGACGGCGGACAGCTCGGGTCGTTTCAAGTTCGTCCTGACGCGCGGCTTCGAAGGCTGCCTGTTCCTGTTCAGCGAGAGCGAGTTCGAGCGCGTCACCGAGCGCCTCGTCACGCAGCCCTTCGCGAGCGCGGACATGCGCACGATGCAGCGCCTGCTCTTCAGTCAGGCTCAGCATATCGAGCTCGACGAAAAGGGACGCTTCTCGGTCTCCGAGAAGCTCGTGAAGCTCGCGGGCCTCGGCCGCGAGGTGGTGGTGATCGGCGCCGGCAAGCGCGCCGAGTTGTGGGCGAAGGATCGCTGGGAGGCGTTCGAGCGCGAGCACGCGCAGAACTTCGACCGTCTCGACAGCGTGCTCTGGGGCGAGCGTCCGTCGGACGCCGCGGGCGGCTGAGGGACTTGCGCACATGTGGGGGACGATCGTGGAACGCAGGAATGACTCCGCTGCCGACGGGTCGGACGGCGCAGTGCACCGTCCGGTGCTTCCGTTGCAGGTCCTGCGCGCACTCGGAGGCGACGATCCGGCGGCGCTGCAGGGCTGCGTCGTCGACGGAACGCTCGGCGCCGGCGGTCACACCGCGCTGATCCTGCAGAACTGCCCGAACGTCAGCGTCCTCGGGATCGACCAGGACCCGCAGATCCTCGAGCACGCGCGGCGCACCCTCGCGCCCTTCGGCCGGCGCGTGCGCGTGCGCCGCGGCCGCTTGAGCCAGCTCGGCGAGATCCTCGACCGCGAAGCGCCGGCGCGCGTGGTCGGCATGTTGTTCGACCTCGGCGCCTCGTCGCTGCAGCTCGATTCGGCGGCGCGCGGCTTCTCGTTCCAGGCCGACGGCCCGCTCGACATGCGCATGGACCCCGAGCGCGAGCGCACCGCGGCCGACATCGTGAACACCTGGGATGAACAGGACCTCGCGGACCTGTTCTTCTACGAGGGCGGCGAGACGCGTTCGCGCAAGATCGCGCGCGCCATCGTCGATTCGCGCCGCCGCGCGAGCTTCCAGCGCACCGCGGCGCTCGCGGATCTGATCGAACGCACGGTCGGTGGACGCGGCGGCAAGCTGCACGCGGCCACGAAGGTGTTCCAGGCGCTGCGCCGCGCGGTCAACGAAGAAGGCGACGAGCTCCTCGCGGGCCTCGCGGCCGCCGAGCGCTGGCTCGTCGACGGCGGACGCCTCGCGGTGATCAGCTTCCACGGCGGCGAGGACTCGGAGGTCAAGCGCTTCATGGTCGACGGCGCCGAGCGCGGCGCGTGGCGCCTGCTCACCAAGAAGCCGATCGCGCCCGAGCGCAGCGAACTGCACGTCAACCGGCGTTCGCGTTCGGCGCTCTTGCGCGTCGCGGAGCGCGTCCGCACGCATGCGAGCGCGCCCGGAGGAGCTCCGTGATCGTGCGCGACCTGCTCGCGATGTTCCTCGGCGGCGCCTCCGTCGCGACCGCGCTCGCGACGTGCTACGTGCAGGCCCAGAACCACGAATGCGCGCGCGCCCTCGCGCGGGCGCAGCGGCACTGGGAGATGCTCGAGGCCGCGAACGCGCAGGCGAGCGCGCGCGCCCTGGCGCACGTGCCCGGCGTTTCGAACTTCGACCTCGACGTGACGCGCGCGGAGGTTTCCGAGCGGCTGCGCCTCGAGCGTGAAGCCGCGCGCGAGCGCGACTCCAAGCGTGGTTCTCGGCCCGACGCGAAGGTGCGGCCGTGAGCCAGGTCCAGCGCTTCGATTCGGCCTCGGGACTCCGTCCGGCGGGCGCGTTCTTCGCGCTCGCGGCGTTCCTCGCGCTCGCGGGCGTGTGGGTCGGGCGCGTCGCGCTCGGCGAGTCCGAGCCGCGCAAGAGCTGGGAGCAGAAGGAAGTCGAACCCGCGCCGGCGTTCACGGTCGTCGACCGCGACGAGCGTCCGCTCGCGCTGTTCGTGCAGCGGCTCGACCTGGTGCTCTCGCCGAACGCCGCCTGGCAGGCGCACACGCCGCGCCACATGGCGGAGCGCGTGCACGCGGCGCTGCAGCCCGACTGCGATGTCGACACGCTGCTCGCGCGCATGCTGCCCGACGCGGTCGACGGCGTCGCGACGATGAAGCTCGCGCTCGACCTCGATCAGGCCTCGCGCATCCAGCGCTGGCTGCTCTGCGGGAGCCCCGACGGGCCCGGCGATCTGCCGCCGATCGAGAGCATGTGGCTCGAGGCCGAGGGCTCGCACTACGTGCTGCGCTGGAGGCCGGTCGAGACGCTCGACGAGCCGCAGCGCGCGTGGCGCGACGCCGCGAAGTTCGGCGGCACGCCGCTGCGCTGGGCGCGCCACATCGCCGACGGCCTCGCCTGGTCGATCCTCGGCGAGAGCGCGGTCAAGCCCGGCGAGGACGAGCGCAAGCTCGAAGCGCAGCGCGCGTCGATCTGGGAAGCGCTGCTCCCGACGACCTACTGCGTCGCCGTTCGCGGCTTCCCCGCCGAGCGCGCGCCGGAGCTCGTCGAGCTGCTCTCGGCGGAGCACGTCGCGCACCACCAGATGCGCATCGAGCGCGGCCGCGACCGCCGCCATCCGGCCGGGCAGTTCGAAGTGCTCGGCGACTGGAGCCACATCGACCGCGATCAGGCGCGGCGCCGCGCGCTCGCCTCGTGGGGCGTCGATCCCGAGCAGCTCGCGAAACCGCAGGATTTGCAGGCCTATCTCGCCGAGCTGAGCGAGGAGGAGCGCAAGTCGCTCGACTCCGACGCGTGGACCTGGCTCGCGACGCCCTGGCCGATCAGCGGCCTGGAGCGCGCCTGCGACCAACTGCTCGGCGACGCCGACCGCGCCTTCGAGATCGACGAGACGCGCGGGCTGTTCCACTTCCGCCGCGACCGCTCGATCCGCGCGCGCCAGTCGCGCTCGTACTTCCTGCACTCGCACGAATCCGCGCCGCCGCCGATCGTGCGCACCACCTTCGACGTCTCGCTCGCGCGCCAGGTGCGCCTCGCGCTCGACGATGCGATGCAGACGCACGATCCCGCGGTCGCCATGGCGATCGTGGTGGAGCTCGCGACCGGAGACGTGCTCGCCGTCGACGCGCGCTCGGCGTACCACCTCGGCGGCTTCGCGCCGCTGTTCCACGAGTTCACGCCCGGCTCGACCTTCAAGGTCAACGTGATGGCCTGCGCGCTCGAGAGCGGCGCGGTGCAGCCCGGCGATCGCTTCGACGTCGGCAACCGCTCCTACCGCTTCGGCAAGCGCACGATCCACGAGGCGGAGTCGAGCAAGACCGGCGTGCTCACGGCGGCCGAATGCCTCGCGCACTCGGTGAACGCGGGCCTCGCGCAGATCGGAGTGCAGGTGCCCGATGCGTACCTGCGCGGGAAGCTGGTCGAGCTCGGCTACGCGGCGGCGCCGCGGAGCGGACTCGGCGGCGAGCGCGAGGGCTACCTGCCGGCGCTGCCGTGGAAGCGCGATTGGACGCACGCGTCGATCAGCTTCGGCCACGAGCTGAAGGTCACGCTCTGGCAGCACGCAGCGGGGCTCGCCGCAGTCGTGCGCGGCGGCGAGCGCGTGCCGCTGCGGGTGCTCGAGAGCGTCGAGCAACTCGGGGCGCGCTACGTGACCGAGCGGCCCGCGCCCGTGCGCGTGTTCTCGCCCGAAGTCAGCCAGCAGGTGCGCGCGATGATGCGCCTCGGCGCGCAAGAGGGGACCGGCCGCGTCGTCGCGCGGCGCGAACTCGCACCGGAACTCGATGCGGGCACGAAGACCGGCACGGCGGAGAAGGTGCCGAGCGAACTGTGCGTGCACGTCGAGCTCGCGCACAACGTCGAACACCACAAGGCGGGCACGCGCTGCTCGCGCGACTGCCGCCAGCGCCTGAAGTCGCTCGCGAAGCCGCACGGGACCTGCTACACGTCGTCGATGTGCCTGTGGGGCTCGCGCGTGGGCGACTCGCGCGAGGTGATGGTGCTCGTCGTCGTCGACGAACCGCGCGGCAAGGCCAAGTTCGGCTCCAGCGTCGCGGGACCGACCGCCATGCGCATCCTGCGCGAGGCGCTGGGCGTGACGCGCCACGGCGAACCGCTCGTGGCGTCGCTGCTCGACGGCTTCGCCCCTTCGAACGAGAGCACGCTTTTCAGCCCCGACGCGCCCTGGGCGCAGGAGGGTTGGTGATGGTCACTCTCACGGAACTCGCCCGCGAGCACGGCGGAAGCGTGAGCGCCGCGACGGAGAACGCAGCCCAGCGCGTCGAAGTGCGCGACGTCGTGATCGACAGCCGCGAGGCGCGCGAAGGCGCGTTGTTCTGCGCCTTGAGCGGCGGAACGCGCGACGGCGCCAGCTTCGTGGGCGACGCGTTGAGCCGCGGTGCGGTCGCGGTGCTCGCGGAAGCCCCGCTCGAAACCCGCGCGCCGCTGTGGATCCATGCGGGCGCGCGCCGCGTCGCCGGGCTCGCGGCCGCCACGGTGCACCGCCATCCGTCCCGCGGGATGTTCGTCGCCGCGATCACGGGCACCAACGGAAAGACCACGACCGCGCATCTGGTCGCGCAGTTGCTCGCGCACGCGGGCCGGCGACCCGGAGTGCTCGGAACCACGGGGAATCGCCTCGCCGACGGCCGCTTGCTGCCCGCGACGCACACCACGTCCGACGCGCCGACTCTGCAGCGCATCCTCGCGCGGCACCTCGCGCTCGGCGGCGACTCGATCGCGCTCGAAGCGAGCTCGCACGCGCTCGCGCAGGAGCGTCTCGCTGGCCTCGAAGTCTCGGTCGCGGTGTTCACGAACCTCACGCGCGACCACCTCGACTACCACGGCGACATGGCGCGTTACGCGCAGGCGAAGAGCGAGCTCTTCGCTTCGCTGCGCCCCGGCGCGTGCGCGGTCGTCAACGCCGACGACCCGGCGAGCGAACTCATGGCGCGCCGCGCCCGCGAAAGCGGCGCGAGCGTCTACACATTCAGCACCACCTCCCGCGCTGACTTGCGCGCCTCGTCGATCGAGGTGGCCCCCGATGGCGTCCGTTTCCAGGTTGAAGGGATGGGGATCTCTCAACGTTGGACGTCGTCGTGTCTGTTGGGCCGCTTCAATGTCGAGAACGCGCTGGCAGCGCTGGCCGCGGTGCTCGTGTCGGGAGCGAGCCCTCTCCACGCGTTGGAGGGGCTCGCCTCCGTCTTGCCGGCGCCCGGCCGCATGCAAGCGGTCGCGGCGCCGGGACGCGGCTTTGCCGTCGTCGTCGACTACGCGCACACCGAAGACGCCTTGCGCAAGGCGCTCGCGACCTTGCGCGAGACCGTGCGGCCCGGCGCGCGGCTGGTGGTCGTGTTCGGCTGCGGCGGCGATCGCGACCGCGGCAAGCGGCCGCTGATGGGGCGTGCGGCCAGCGAGCTGGCCGACGTGGTGGTGGTGACCAGCGACAACCCGCGCAGCGAGGATCCGCTCGCGATCGTCGAGGAGATCCTCGTCGGCGCGCGCGGCGCTCGCGCCCGGGGTCGAGTCGAGACCGAGCTTCACGTCGAGCTCGAGCGCCGTGCGGCGATCGCGCTGGCGCTCTCGCTCGCGCGCGAGGGCGATGTCGTGCTGATCGCGGGCAAGGGCCACGAGACGACCCAGACGACGGGCGATCGCGCGGCGCCGTTCGACGACCGCGAGGTCGCGCTCGAGTTGCTCCGCGGGGCGGGTTCGGGGGTGCGGCCGTGATGCAGGTCAGCGATGTCCTCGCGCACACGGGCGCGGTGCTGCTGAACGGCGACGCCAAGCGCTGGGTGCACGGCGTGAGCACCGACACGCGCACGCTGCGCCCGCACCAGCTCTATTTCGCGCTTTCCGGGCCGAATTTCGACGGCAACCAGTTCGCGCCGCAGGCGAGCGCGATGGGCGCCGGCGCGCTCCTCTTGCGTTCGGGCTCGGCCCTCGACCGCCGCCAGCTCGGCGACACGCCGGTGGTCGTGCACGAGGAGCCGCGGCGCGCGCTGACGGACCTCGCCGCGTGGCATCGCTCGACGCTGTCGATCCCGGTGGTCGGCATCACGGGCTCGTGCGGCAAGACCTCCACGAAGAACATCCTCGCGCAGCTCCTCGCGACGCGCCTGCGCACCGTGGCCAGTCCGAACTCGTTCAACAACGACGTCGGCGTGCCGCACACGGTGATGCTCGCCGACCACACGACGCAGGCGCTGGTGGTCGAGATCGGAACGAACGCGCCGGGCGAGATCGCGGCGCTGTGCGAGATCGCGCGGCCGACCTGCGGCGTGATCACGAACATCGGCGCGTCGCACCTCGAAGGCCTGGGATCGATCCTCGGAGTCGCGCGCGAGAAGTCGGCGCTGTTCGCGAGCTTGCCCGAGGACGGCTTCGCGGTGCTGAACCTCGACGCGCGCCACGCGGATCTGCTGCGCGCCGCGACGCGCGCGCGGATCGTGACCATCAGCGTCGACGGCGACGGCGATCTGAACGCGAGCGAGCCGTTCTTCCACTCGGGCGGCGCGACCTTCAAGCTGCTCGGACGCGAAGTCACCTCGCCGCTGCTCGGGGTGCACAACATCTCGAACCTGCTCTCGGCGCTCGGCGTGTGCGTCGGGCTCGGCATCGACGTCGAGGAGTTGCTGCCCGCGATTTGCGAGCTGAAGACCGGCGGCCGGCGCATGGAGCGCCACGAGCTCGACGGCCTCGTCGTGTTCGACGACACGTACAACGCCAATCCCGAGTCGGCTCGCGCCGCGGTGCGCGTGCTCGCGGGTCTGCACGGCGCGGGCCGGCGCGTGCTCGTGCTCGGCGACATGCTCGAGCTCGGCCCCGACAGCCCCGAAATGCACCACGCCATCGGCGCGGACGCGGCGCGCGCCGGGCTCGACTTGATCGTGCTCGTCGGCGAGCTGACCAAGGCGACGGCGGCGGGCGCGCTCGAAGGCGGGCTGCCCGCGTCGCGCGTCGTGCACCTGGGGTCGCTCGAGGAAGCGCTCGCGCGCATCGAGGACTTGCTCGAGCCGCAGGACACCGTGCTGTTCAAGGCGAGCCGCCGCAGCGCGCTGGACCGTGTCGTCGAGCACTTGAAGCAGCGCCACGCGCGGGTGGGGGCGTAACACCGTGTTTCCCGCGCTCTTCGACCAGCTCCTCGGCCTCGACCTGTTCCGCTACATCTCGTTCCGCGTGGCGGCGGCGGCCCTCACGGCCTTCGCGCTCGCGCTGTGGTGGGGCACGCCGGTCATCCGCTGGCTGCGGCGCCACAAGGTCGGCGAGGACGTCACCAAGACCGACAGCCAGGACCTCGCGAAGATGACCGAGCAGATGGGCAAGAAGAACACGCCCACCATGGGCGGGAGCTTCCTGGTCGCTGCGCTGCTGGCGAGCGTGCTGCTGTGGGCGCGGCTCGACAACTTGCACGTCGTGCTCGGAGTCCTGCTCACGGCCGGCTTCGCCGCCGTCGGCTTCGTCGACGACTTCAAGAAGCTCACGATCCCCAAGTGCAAGGGCCTCAGCCCCGGCGCGAAAATGCTGGGTTTGTCGGTGGTTTCGCTCGCCGTGATCGGCGCGCTCGCCTTCTACGCGCACGACACGGGCCGCGCGACGCTGCTCGCGCTCTACCCGCCGTTCCTCAAGAACGTGCGCATCGACCTCTACCACCTCGGCGTGCTCGGTGTCGCGCTGTTCCTCGCCTTCGAGTGGTTCGTCGTCGTCGGCTCGGCGAACGCGGTCAACATCACCGACGGCCTCGACGGTCTGGCCGCGGGCTGCACGGCGATCTGCGGCCTCGCGCTGCTGGTGTTCTGCTACGTCACCGGCCGGCCGGACTGGACGAGCTATTTGAACCTGCCGCACGTGACGGCCGCCTCCGAGATGGCCGTGGTCGCCGCCGCGCTGTGCGGCGCGTGCCTCGGCTTCCTGTGGTTCAACGCCTTTCCCGCGAAGGTCTTCATGGGCGATTCGGGGTCGCTGCCGCTCGGCGGATTGCTCGCTTGGATGGCGGTGGTTTCGAAGCAAGAGCTCGTGCTGCCGCTGATCGCCTTCGTGTTCGTCGCGGAGCTGCTCTCGAGCCTGATCCAGGGCCGCTACTTCAAGCTGACCGGCGGCAAGCGCGTGTTCAGCGTCGCGCCGGTGCACCACGGGCTCCAGCTCTACGGCGCCGTGTTCGAACTCCCGGCGGAACAAAAGCGCGACCGCGCGGCGTTCCGCTGGCACGAGGTCACGATCGTGATTCGCTTCTGGATCCTGTGCGCCGCGTGCGCCATGGCGAGCCTCGCGCTCCTGAAGGTGCGCTGAGCATGGTGATGGCGAGCGACAAGCCGGGCCTGCACCTCGAGCCCAAGCTGCAAGCGACGAACGCCGCGTCGGCGCGGCGCGTTCGCGAGCGTCAGCACACGCTGTTCGAGTACGCGCACGCGCTGACCGAGCGCGCGCGGCAGCTCGATCCCGCGGGGCCGGCCACGGCTCTGCTCGGCATCGTGATCGCGCTGTCGGCGATCGGCATGGTGATCCAGGCGAGCCACGCGGCGACGACGCTCACCGCGGCGCAGTTCAGCGCGGAGCTCGCGAGCCAGGCGTGGTTCCGCTTCGCCGGGCTCGCGACGCTGCTGCTCGCGGCGCGCCTCGCGCCATCGGGGCTGCGCCCGTTCCTGCCGGCGCTGTGGGTCGCGATGCTGGTGCTGCTCGCGCTCGTGTATGTGCCGCCCTTCGGCAAAGCGATCAACGGATCGCATCGCTGGCTCTCGCTCGGCGGACTGCGCTTCCAGCCCTCCGAGCTCGCGCGCCTGTTCGTCGTGATGTTCGTCGCCGACCGCTGCGTGCGGCTCGGCGATCTGGTCCACGACATCCGCCGCGGGGTCGCGCCCACGCTGCTCTTCGGGATGCTCCCGGTGCTGCTCGTGCTCGGCGAGACCGATCTCGGCGGCGCGTCGCTGATGTTGATCGCGGTGTTCGCGACGATGTGGGTCGGCGGCGCGCGTCCGCAGCACGTGTTCACGCCGCTGCTCGTCGTCGGGCCGGCCATCGCGCTCGTCGCGTACTTCTCGCTCGACTACATCCGGCGCCGCGTCGAGATGTTCCTCGGCCTCACGCACAACCAGCAGGTCGCCGACTCGTTCGCGGCCATCGCGGGCGGCGACTTTTGGGGTGTCGGCCTCGGTCAGGGCATCGCGCGCAACCAGGGCGTGCCGTACCTCGAGAGCGACTTCGTCTTCGCGCAGATCGGCGAGGAATTCGGCCTCGCGGGCATGTTGCTCGTGCTGCTCCTGTGGGCCGCGTTCCTGTGGAACGGCCTCCGGCTCGTCCTCGCGATCAAGGATCGCTTCGACGCGCTCGCGACCTTCGGGCTGCTGTTCTCGACGCTCCTCCAGGCGACGCTGCACATCTGCGTCGTCGCCGGCATAGCGCCGCCCAAGGGCATGACCCTGCCCTTCATCTCGCACGGCGGAACGTCGCTCATCGCGTCGTCGCTCGCGATCGGCCTCGCCATCGGCGCCGCGCGCCGCACGAGCCGCGCCCACGCACAACTCGCTCCAGCTCGGCTGGAGCCGAGCTCCACCTCTCCTGTCCAGAACCCTCTGGCTTCCTGAACTCAAACGGTGCCTGTCATGCAGAAAATCGAGCGCTACGGCGTCATCGCCCTGGTCTTCTTGTTGGTCACGATCCTCGCCGTCTCGCTGTGGGGCGAGAGCAAGGACGGCGGCTTGTTCTTCTGGAAGAAGGACACCGCCGAGCCGAATCAAGCGGCGGCGGAACGTCCGCGTCCGCGCCTGGTCGCCGGTGGCGGCCAAGGTCAAGCGCAGCAAGGTCAAGCTCAGGGTCCCCGCGGTGCGCTCGGCGCCGCGGCGCGCAACGAAGCGGCGCAGCAGCGCGCCGCTGGCGGCGGGCTCGAGCTGTCGGCGGCCGATTCCGACCCGGTCGCGGCGCAGTTCCAGCAGGAGCGTCTCGCGCGCTTGCGCCGCGAGGCGCAAGCCGCCGAAGGCGCGATCCCGACGCCGGGCGGCAACCTCGCGCTGCCTCAAACGCAGCCCGAAACGACGCTCGACGGAGAGCCCGTCGCGCCGCGGTCGGACTCGAGCGAGCTCCAAGGCAGTCAACTCTACGCTCAACCGAACGCCCCCGCGGTGCCGGTCGGTCCGCGCACGCTCGTGCGTCCGGCGCCGAGCGAGCCGGTCGTCGCGAAGGTTCCCGCTGGCGCGCGCAGCTACGTCATCCGCCCCGGCGACACGCTGGGTGAGATCGCGCGCCGCGAGCTCGGCTCGAGCACCCGCTGGACCGAGATCCAGGCGCTCAACGGCAACCTCGACCCCAAGCGCCTCCACGCCGGCGTGACGATCGCGCTGCCGGGCGGCAGCTCGAACGCGCCGCGGAACGTGGCCGCGAAGACGTCGGCCGGCGTCGGCGGCGCGCGCACCTACTCGGTCCGCCGCGGCGACACGCTGAGCGCCATCGCGTTGCGCGAACTCGGTTCGGCGGAGCGCTGGAGCGAAATCGCGGCCCTGAATCCGAGCGTCGATCCCGCGCGCTTGTCGGTCGGCGCGTCGATCCAGCTCCCCGCGGGCGGATCGCGCCCCGTCGCCTCCGCGCCGCGCGAAGCCGCGCCGCAGGAGCGCCGCAACGTCGTCGCCTACGGCACGCCCGCTGCGGGCAAGTCCAAGGTTCAGTAACTCCGAGCCATCCACGCGTCGAGCGAGGGGGGGCGCATCATGAGCGAACGAATGCGAGTGGCGATCCTCACGGGTTGCCTGTTCGTCATCGGGCTGCACTTCGAGCAGAGCGCGAAGCTCCTGCTCGAAGTGTGGCGCGGTCCCTACGCGAACGGAGCGGCGGCGCTGCCGATCGCGGACTCGCGCGAGGCGCGACCCGCGGTGGGCGCCGAGGCCGTGGCCGAAGCGCAGCGAGCCGCGGACGCCGAGTGGGTCGCGCACGCGGCGCGGATCCAGCGCTGAGCGCTCCACCGAACCTCGAACGAGCGCATCGATGACGCTGGTGATGGACTCGGGGCGTGCGGCGAGCGACGCTGCGCGCGCGATGAACTCGGGGGAGCGCGAGGCAACGAACGAGGGCGCGGACGCGCGCGATTCGGACTGGCGCTCCGGGCTGAAGGGCCTGCGCGTCGCCTTCGCGGGCGGCGGGACGGGCGGCCACATCGCACCGGGCCGCCACTTGCTCGAACACGTCGGCGCGGAGCTCGAGGAGGTGCTGTGGTTCTGCACCGGACGGCCGGTCGAAGAGCGCGCGTTCGACGGGCTCGCGCGCGCTCGGCGCGTCGCCCTCGACCTCGAACCCGCGAGCGGCGGCGCCCCGAGCCTCGCGCGGCTCGCCCTGCGCACCGCGCCGTCGGTGCTGCGCGCCCGTCGCGAGCTCCTGCGCGCGCGCAGCGAAGTGCTCCTCGGTCTCGGCGGTTTCACGACCTTGCCGGCCGTGCTGGCGGCGCGGCTGCTCGGGATCCCCGTCGCGTTGCTCGAGATCAACGCCGCGCCCGGACGCGCCACGCGGCGGCTCGCACCGCTCGCCGCGCGAACCTTCCACGCGTGGCGTTCGACCCTGCCGTCGGGCGAGCCGAGCGCGCGCGATCTTTGGACCGGTCCGCCGCTTCCGCCGCGCTTGATCGGCGTCGAGCGCACTCCGGCGAGCCTCGCCCGCGCGCGCGCCGCACTCGGGTTCGCGCCCGAGCTGCCGCTGCTCGTCGTGCTCGGCGGAAGCCAGGGCGCGGGCGCACTGAACGAATTCGTCGCCTCGCAGGCGCCGTTGCTTCTGCGCGGCGCGCAGGTGCTGCATCAGACCGGACCGGGGCGCAGCGCGGAGGCCGCGAGCACGCGCGTCGGCTACCGCGCGGTGGAGTTCCTGACCGACGTGCCCGCGGTGCTCGCGGCGGCGACGGCGGTGCTGTGCCGCGGCGGCGCTTCGACGCTCGCCGAGGTGGCCGCGGCGCGCTGTCCGGCGTGGGTCGTGCCGTACCCGCACCACGCCGACCGCCACCAGGAGCGCAACGCGCGCGCCCTCGGCCAGGGTGTCGTGATCCTCGATCAAGCGCGCCTCGATGCGCACTGCGCCCACGAATTGCTCCAGCAACTGACCGCGGCCTCCCCGCGTGCGCTGGAGGAACGCTCGGCTGCGCTGGCGCGAGCGCTGCCGCTCGACGCCGCCGCGCGCATTTGGCGCGAGCTGGGGCGCCTGAGGGCGCGCGCGAGCTGACGCCTACTTGAGTCTGGGCTTCGAAAGCTTTGAAGTACTCCCGATGCTTGACGAGTTACCTCGCGCCGCGCTCCGGCGAGAGTCCGAAGTAGACATGCACGATCCAACGCACCGCGGGCCATTGCCCTCTTCCGATCCGACCCAGCACACGCGCGAAGCGCGCCGACTTCTGGCCGGATTTCCCCGTCGAATCCACCTGCTCGGCGCCGGCGGCGCCGGCGTTTCGGCCGTCGCACGCCTGCTCGTCGACCACGGCCATTCCGTCAGCGGCCACGACCGCGCCGAGAGCGAGCACACCGCCCGGCTGCGCGACATGGGCGTCGCGCTCGAGGTTTCGCCGCAGGAGAGCGCGCGCTTGCCCGACGACGCCGAGCTCGTCGTTCGTTCGGCCGCGATCTCGCTCGACGACGTGAGCGTTCGCGCGGCGCTCGAGCGCCACACGCCGGTGCTCAAGTACGCCGAAGCTCTCGGCCGCGTCGCGCCGATCGGCCGCACGCTCGCGATCGCGGGCACGCACGGCAAGACCACGACCTCGTGGATGACGTACTACGCGCTGCGCGGCTTGCACGAGGCGGTGCTCGAGCGCGGCGACGCGGCGGCGCTGGCCCCCGGCGCGATCATCGGCGGCGCGTGCCGTGCGCTGCGCACGAACGCGATCACGCCCGCGAGCCGGGGTTGGTTCGCCGTCGAAGCCTGCGAGTACGACCGCTCGTTCCTGAGCCTCACGCCGCAAGCGGCCGTGATCACGAACATCGAGGAGGACCACCTCGACTACTACGGCACGCTCGAAGCGATCAAGGGCGCGTTCATGCGCTTCGCGGACCGCGTCGCGCCGGGCGGCGTGCTCGTGCTGGGCCGCGACGTCCCGCGCGGCATGGGGACCGCGGCGCGCTGCCCGGTGTGGCGCCTCGGCCGAGAGCTCAAGGTGCAACTCGTCGGCGAGCGCGCCGGCTGCTTCTCGTTCAAGCTCGAGGGCCCGCAGTTCGCGACCGGCCCGATCGAGCTCGGCGCGCCCGGCCATTTCAACGTCGACAACGCGGCGTGCGCGATCGCGCTCGTGGTCGCGTCGGCGGCGAAGGCCCACGGGCTCACACCGCAGGAAGCGGCCGATGCCGCGGCGCGCGGAGTTGCGCGCTACGCCGGCGCCGAGCGGCGGTTCGAGCCGTGGGGCGAAGTCGCCGGGGCGATCGTGATCCACGACTACGCGCACCATCCGACCGAAGTGCGCGTGACGCTCGAAACAGCTCGCCGCGCCTTTCCCGGCCGCGCGCTGCACGTGCTCTTCCAGCCTCACCAGCACAGCCGCACCGCGCACTTCCTCAAGGAATTCGCCGAGTCGCTGCGCATGGCCGACCGCGTGATCGTCGCGGACGTCTACGGCGCGCGCGTGCACATCGACGGCGAGCACATGGCGGGCGCGCCGGAGCTCATCGAGTGCTTAGCAGAACTCGGCGTCGACGCCGTGGCCGGCGGCGATCCGCGCTCCGCGGCGCACGTGGCGGCCGACGGCGTTGTTTCCCCTTCGGCGCTGCTCGTGCTCGGCGCCGGCGATATCGTGCACGTCCAGCATGATCTCCTCGCCGACCTGGCCGATCGCAGCGCTGTCCAACGCGGATCTCGGCGCTAGAACCACGATGCGCGTCGGCGGACGCGCGGAGTGGTTGCTCGAGCCCGCGACTCCGGACGAGTTCGTCGTCGGCGTCCGCGCCGCGCGCGAGCGCGGGTTCGAGCCGCGCATCCTCGGCGGCGGTGCGAACTTGATCGTCGCGGACGACTTCCTGCCCGGAGTCGTCATTGCGACGGGCCGGCTCAATCGGACCTTCCGCCCGAGCGCGCCTCAGGCGCCGGTGGAGTTCGATCCGCAGAACGATTCCGCGAACATCGCGCCCGCCGATCCGGCCGCGGATCCGCGCCTGGTCGCGTGGTGCGGCGCGACGCTCCCGTCGTTGATGCAAGTCGCGACGAAGCTCGGACTCGCGGGGCTCGAGTGCCTCGCCGGAGTCCCGGGTCACCTCGGCGGCGGCGTCGCGATGAACGCGGGCGGCCGCTACGGCGAGTTGTGGGACGTGGTCGAGAGCGTGCGCTTGCTCGAACAGGACGGCACGTTGCGCGACCTCGCGCGCGCCGACGCGGCGCCGCGCTACCGCGATGGGGGAGTTGGCACGGCGATCGTGATCGGCGCCGTGCTGCGCCTGCGGCACGAAGGCGCGCACGTGGTGCGCGAGCGCGCGAAGGAATACCTGCTCGAGAAGCGCCGCGTGCAGCCGGTGACCGAGTGGTCCGCGGGCTGCGTGTTCAAGAACCCCGACAAGGAACGCGCGGCCGGCGCTTCCGCGGGACTGCTCA
>CALFYL010000253.1 GCA_937952135.1 uncultured Planctomycetia bacterium | reverse complement strand
GCGCCCGCGAACGGGCTGAACATCGACGACGGCGGCGCGCGCGACACGCCGGCGCACCATGTCGTCCTGCGCGGGCTCGTCGTGCGCGACTGCGGAGGGAGCGGCAACGAAGACGGCATCAAGTTGTCGGGTGTGAGCGAGTTTCGGCTCGAGAACTGCACGGTCGAACGCTGGGGCCGCGGTGGTTCGGGCGTCGACATGGTCGGCTGCCGCAATGGAACGATCGCCGACAGCGTGTTCCGCGACCGCGAAGAGAACCCCGCCGCCAACGGTGTGCAGATGAAGGGCGGCTCGCGCGACATCGAGGTCAACGCGTGCCGCTTCGAGCACGCCGGCCAGCGCGCGGTCAACATCGGAGGCTCGACGGGCCTGGCCTATTTCCGCCCGAAGCCCGAAGGCTTCGAGGCTCGCGACATCACCGTGCAGGGCTGCACCTTCGTCGGCTCGCTCGCGCCGATCGCCTTCGTCGGCGTCGACGGCGCGCGCGTGCGCTTCAACACGTTCTATCGGCCGCGAAAATGGCTCGTGCGCATCCTGCAGGAGACGCGCGAGAGTTCGTTCACGCCGTGCCGCAACGGCGAAGTCACCGACAACCTCGTCGTGCACCGCGCGGGCGAGCTCGCGGTCGCGGTGAACGTCGGCGACGCGACGGCGCCCGAGACGTTCCGGTTCGCGCGCAACTACTGGTACTGCGAAAACGATCCCGCGCGCTCGCGCGTCGCGCTGCCCGTCGAGGAGCGCGACGGCGCGGGCGGCGCCGACCCGAAGTTCCGCGACGCGGCGAAGCTCGATCTGCGGCTCACGCCCGACAGCCCGGCGCGCGCGCACGGCGCCGAGGCGTGGACCGCGCGCTAGCGCGAAGCGCGGCGGACGAATCCGAGCACCGCGAGCACGCCGACCCACATGAGGGCGCTGCACCACAAGCTGAGACGCACGAGAGGCGCTTCATAGCGCAGCTCGACTTCCCGCGCGCCACCCGGGAGCTCGAGCGCGAGGAAGGCGTAGTTCGCACGCTCGAGCCGACTCTCGACACCGTCGATGCGCGCAACCCAACCTGGGTAGTGCGGCCGCGAGATCACGAGCCACGCACCCGGCCCGGAGTCGACGCTCCAGCGCAGTCGATCGGGGTCGTCGTCGAGCCATTCGATGCTTGCGACGCCCGCATCGGCGCTCGTCGTCCGCGCCGGCACTCCGCAGAGCACCACGCTTGCGTAGGGATCGAAGCTCGGCTCGAGCACGCGCTCGAAGACTTCGTCGAAGCCCGGATGGAACTCCGCGCGCGGAACGATCCACGCACGTCCACGCGAAGGCACGAACCGCTTGAGGTCGTGCTCGCCGAGGCGTTCGACGGTTTCGAAGGGCGTGTCGGCGGAAACATCGAGCACGATGCGGCCCCGCTGCGGTCGCTCGGCGGCCGTGAGTCGCCAGTTGCGAAACGGCGTGCTCGCCGCGTCCGCCGGCTCGTCGGACTCCGCGCCCGTCGGCAAGCGCAGCAACTGCGGTCCGGCGCCGGGATGCGCCTTGATCGTCCGCACTCGAAGCGCGTACTTCCGCCCGGCGCTGTCCGGGCGCGGCGCGAAACGCACGACGTTCTCGAGCATGACCGCACCGAGATCTCGAAGCTCTCCGAGTTCGACGGCGCGCGAGTCCACCAGGCACTTCGCTTCCAGATCCTCGAGTTCGAGCTCGACGCAGTGACGATCGACACGGGCATCCCTCAGCCAACGGAGCGCGTACCCATCGAACCCCATGCGCTCGACCTCGAACTCCTGCCGCGCGCCGTGCTCGTCGATTTCGAGTCGAAAGCGCTTCGGCTCGGGAATTCCAGCCTCGTCGAAGCGCAGATACGGATCGTGCGACACGAGTTGGTCCGAAGTCGCGGACCCCTGCGTCCCGATCGCCGTCCACTCCGAAGCGGTCACGACGAACTCAACGCCGAAGAGTTGCAGCGCTTGGGGCGATGCACGCAAGGTCTCGGCTGCGAAGAACTGCGGTCCGAACATGCGGTCTCGAAGCTGCGCGAGAGCGTGCGGTTCGAGCGCGTCGTAACTCGTGATCGTGGAGATCCCGTACCACGCGTTGGAGTTCGCCGGCGGCGCGCGGTGCATCAGAAAGAGCACCCGAGCCTCGCCGGCCGCGCGTGTCAGCGTCTCGATCGCCGATGAACGCGGAGCGACGAAGCGGTCCGGAGTCGTCGAGATGTGGCGCGCGAGCGGCAGACTTGTGGCGAGCAGATGTGCGGCGACAAGCAAACCGACCCCGACGAGCCGCGTTCGGACGGAGAGAAGGGCTGCGCACAACCCGACGAGAGCGACGAGCGCGAATCCTCCCGCTGGGAGCACTCGCTGCGCTGCCTCGACGCCAAGGGCCGTTGCGTCGATTCCGCGAGCGGCCGCGGACGCGATGGCCGCGGGCGTCCCGATCCAGACGACGACTCCCGCGGCCGCGCAGGCGACGAACAGGACACCGACGATCGTCGCGGTCCTCCGCGAGCTGGCTCGCTCGACCAACGCATCGAACGCAACGGCGGAGATCACGCCCCAAGTGAGCAGCCAAGGCGCTTGAGTTCGCAGCGCTGGAATCGTGTCGAACAGCACGTACTCGCGCGCGAGCGCGGTCAGTTCGCCGCCATCGCCGATGAGAATCGCGAGCACGGCCAGCGTGACGATTCCGAGCCCCAGCCGAAGCGACGGCGCCAACCCGAGCGCTGCGGCGACCAGCAGCAACGGGACCGGCCCGACACAGAAGGACATGGCGTTCTGGAAGGTCGGCGCGAGCGCCCGCGCAGCGACGAGGGAACCGTCGAAGGCAGCGCCAAACAAGTAGGGCACGAACAGCGAGCTGAATTGAGCGAGCTCGAGGTGCTCCATGCGCGCGCCGCGCAAGGCGAAGGCTTGGCTGCGCGTCAAGTACTCCAAGAAGGGCGCGAGCTGTGCGGCCCCCAAGAGGAAGCCTGCGAAGCCGGCAACGATCAGCAGACTTGCGAAGAGCGGGAGTTTCGCGCGAGGCGCCTCGGTGGAGCGCAGCGTCGCGACGGCGCGCGCCACGCAGTACAGCGCCAGCGTCAAGACATTCACCGCCAGTGCTTCCGGGTGTCCCGCGAGAACCGAGAGTCCGAGCAGCGCCGCGAGCCCCGCAAGTTCACCCGCCAGCGCGCCGAATCTCGCTCCCGAAACCCACGAGCGCCAGCTTCGCTCGGTGAAGAGCAGCGTTCCGGGCAGCAACGCGACGACCCCGACGTGCGGATGCTGCAAACAGATCAGGTGAAAGCCGCTGAAGGCGAACACGCTCGCTCCGAGCAAACTCGCGGCGCTCGATTGACCGATCGCTCGCAGGTAGCGCGCTGCGCCGAAGTGCGCAACGAAGAGCTTGAGCAGCGCCGAGGCGAGCAGGGCGAACTTCAGCGGCAGCAAATAGAACGGAAGGTTGAAGGGCGAAAAGATGCCCGACTGCATGTTCGCGAGCAGCGGTGCGCCGGCGCCGTTGTAGCGGTTCCACAGTGGGACTCGTCCGTTCGCGAGCTCTTCGCGCGCGACGAGCGACCATGGGATCATCTGGCGCCAAGGATCGGTCTGGACAGCGTGGGTCGGATAGCTGCGGGGCTCGGGCGCTGTGAGCGCCGACGCCTGCGCGGCGGCGTCGAAGGCGCCGAGGGTGTGCGTCGACAGCCGCGACGCGGGTCGCCAGAGCACGAGCAGGGCGAGCACGAGCGACGTGAGCGCCGCCAACGCCAGATCCGCTCGCAGGGAAGTGCGGGAGCCGATCGACAAGCTCCTCAGACTGTATCCGCTTGTCGAGAAGCGCGCCGGGAGGCGCTCGCGTTCGCCCTCAGTGGCGGTCGAGCACGAAGTCGGCCCTCGAGCTCGCCGAGCTCAACTCGACGGCCTGATCGATCTTCGGCGCGAAGCCGCGCGCCATCACCCGCAGTTTGACGCGCTCGGCCGCGATCCCGCGCAGCGAGTAACGGCCGTCGTCGTCGGTCGTTGTCTCGAGCGTCTCGGCGGTCTCGCTCCTCGCTGCGACGCTCACCTTGGCGAGCGGCTGTCCGGCGTTGTCGGTGACACGCCCGACGATCGCGCGCAGTTCGTGCGAGACCACGATCTCGAGCTCGCTGGCGCTCGTCTCCGTCAGCGGCGCCAGCCGCTGCGTCACGAGTTCGTTCTGCATCAAGTCGAGCACGCTCAGGTCGATGTTCACTCCGGGCGCGAGGCCCTGCACGACGACGCGGCCGCTTCGATCGGGCCCGAGATCGACCCAGCCGTTCGCCTCTCCCGCCACGTTCTGCCCGGCGCCTCGCTGATGGCCGCTGACGACGCCGATCATCGTGTCGTCGGGCCACCACGCGTTCGAATCGGGAAACAGCGGCGGACCGAGGCTCGCGAGCCTCACGAGCACGTCCTTCAGCGCTTCGCCTTTCGCGTCGACGATACGCAGCGTCAAGCGGTTGGACTTCGCGAGCACGACTTCGACGACCTCTTGGGTCGGCAACGCAACGTCGATCTCCGAGACCCAGTAGCCGACCGCGGCCACGCGCAGCCGCGCTGCGCCTCTCGCAGCGGTGAGCGCGACGACACTTCCACTCGCATCGGTCGTGCTCCACGTTTGCTCGCCGACGATGCGCGCCTTCGCATCGGCAACGCCTCGGCCATCGGTGTCGAGCACTCGCACCTGGAGCGCGCGACGCTCTCGAAGCACGAGCGTTCCAGCGTCGAGATCGCCGTCGGGCGTTTTGAGCAGCTCCTCGCCCGCCATCCAGACCGACATGCGCGCTTGCGGCGTCTCGAGCGTGAGCTGGACCTCCTTCACGTGCGGTTCGCGCATCACGAAATGGAAGCGGCCGTCCTCGCCAATAGGGACGCCGATCCCCATGCCGCCGGTACTGTCGCCGGTCTTGGGATCCAGCCAGTAGATTGCGCCCCGCACCTCCAAACCTTCCGCCGCCGGCGCACCGCTCTCGTCGACGACGCGGCCGATCAGCCGCGGCAAGCGCTCGAGGTCGATGACGAGGTTCGTCGTCGGCCGTTCGAGGGGGAAGTGTCGCTTCCCGTAACCCTCGGCCCCGTTGCGCGGCGCGCAGTAGCCCGGCGGACCCACCAAGGACCCGCTCCAGTCCGCGGACAGTCCGAGAAACTCGAAACTGCCGCTCGGCGAGGTCGCGCAGTGTCGACGCTGCGCTTCGACGAGCTTCGCGCGCAGCTGCTTCGGCAGGTCGAGCGACTCGAACGGCGCGCCCGCGGCCTCGAGCTCGAGCTTCAGCGTCTCAGGAGGCGTCGCGCCGTTCACGGTGACCAAGCCGGACACGCGCGCACCGACCTGCGTGAGAGCGAGAGTGCGCTCGCCAGCGCCGAGCTCCACACGAACGTGCTCGAGCGGGCGATTCGACGCGCTCACGAACACATCGCCTTCACCGTCGCGCGCCGCGAGCCGGACGCGGCCGTCTTCGGCGGTGCGCACCTCGCGCAGCTCGCGCGCCGCGTCGAGAACGAACACGTTCGAGCCCGCGAGCGCGGCGCCGAGCTCGTCGACGACGCGCAGCACGCAGGCGAGTTCGCCCGTGGACGCGCCCGGCGCGAGGGGCGCAGCATCGCGGCTCGAAACGTCCTCGCGAGCCGCGGAGGCAGCTCTCACGGGATCGATCTCCGGCGTCGAGCGCTCGGTCACCGTGCTGTCGAGCGTTGCGGGCGAGCTCACCGCCGGCGCGGGCGGATCGGATTCCTGCTCGTGATCGAACGCGAACCACGCACCCGCGAGCAGCAGCCCGCAGAACAAAGCGAACAGAGCGAACTTCGATGCGGAGGTCACGCGCGTGGGATCGCCGTCTCGTCCCGCTCGCAGAATAGCGCCGGCGTGCGGCCGCGGCGCTCCGCCGAGTAGAGTTCGCGTGAGACACCGTGGAGCAGGAACCCAACGCATCCGAGCCGCGCAAGCGACGACCGCGCTACCGCGGGACGCACCCGCGGCGTTTCGAGGAGAAGTACAAGGAGCTCGAGCCCGAGAAGCACCCCGAGTTGATCGAGCACGTGCGCTCGCGCGGCATGACGCCCGCGGGGCAGCACGTTCCGATTCTGGTCGAGGAGGTGCTCGACGCTCTGGCGCCGCGGCCCGGCGAGCGCGGCGTCGACGCCACTCTCGGTTACGGCGGCCACGCGCGGCGCTTTCTCGAACGTCTCGCGCCCGGCGGGCGGCTGCTAGGGCTCGACGTCGATCCGCTCGAGCTGCCGAAGACCGAAGCGCGGCTGCGCAAGCTCGGCTACGACGAGAGTGTGCTCACGGTGCAACGCACGAACTTCGCGGGCCTGCAAGCGGCTCTGCACGGCGCGGGTTGGAGCGACGGAGCGGATTTCGTGTTCGCGGACCTCGGACTCTCGTCGATGCAGATCGACGACCCAGCGCGCGGCTTCACCTTCAAGTTCGACGGGCCGCTCGACATGCGCATGCACCCCGGGCGCGGCGTCTCCGCGGCGCAATGGCTGGCGCGCGCGTCGGTCGACGAGCTCGAACGCGCGCTGCGCGAGAACGCGGACGAGCCGCAGGCGCGCGACCTCGCGCGCGTGCTCGCCGGCCGGCGCGATCCGCTCGCCACGACGCGCCAACTCGCCGACGTCGTGCGCCGCGCGCTGCCGGAGCGCTACAGCGACGAAGAGCGCGATCAGACGGTGCGCCGCGTGTTCCAGGCGCTGCGCATCGAAGTGAATGACGAGTTCGGCGTGCTCGACGCGCTGCTGCGGCAGCTTCCCGGCGCCGTTCGCAGCGGCGGCCGCGTCGCGCTGCTGAGCTTCCACTCGGGCGAGGACCGGCGCGTGAAGCACGCCTTCGAGCGCGGCTTCCAAGGCGGCGTGTGGACGCGCATCAGCGACGAAGTCGTGCGCCCCTCCCCCGCCGAGCGGCGCTCGAACCCGCGCTCCGCGCCGGCGAAATTGCGCTGGGCCGTGCGAGCCTGACAAGCGCACACGCCAACGCGACGCTCAGCGCTTCGACATCGACTCCGCGAGCGTGCCGATGTGCTCGAGCAGTGCGGAGTCGAGCGCGCGAAGGTCGACGCCCGCGAACACGCGCTCGATCGCCTCGCTCGCACTCGCGCCCGCCGCGCCCGCGTCCAGCAAGGCGTCGAACAACTTGCGCCGCTCGGGCGTCGTGGTGAGAAGCATGTGGACGAAAGCCCACGCCTGCGCGTAGTGGAGCTGCGCGTTCGGGTAGAAGCCCGCGGGCTCGAGGCGCACGAAGGTCGCGAGACTCGGCAGGGTGTTGCGCTGGTTCCGCAGCGTTTCGAGGTGTCCGGGGTGCAGTTGGATCTCCTGCGAAGGAGGGCGTTGGAACTGCGCGTTCTCGTAGAACTCCGCGAGCCCTTCGTTCAACCAAACAGGCGGCTCGGCGATCCAACGGTGCAGGTACTGGTGCAGGCCTTCGTGGCGTACGGTTTCGAACATCGCCGTGCGGTCCGGCAAATTCCAAATCAGCAGTTGGCGCAATCCGAGGTGGTAGATCCCGGCGGTGCTCTCCGCTCGCACGTCGAGGCCCTCGCTGAGGTAGCGTTCGTAACCAGCCTGACCGGAAAACAGGTAGACGGGAAAACGGCGCGCGTCTTCGGCCGGCAGCGGACGCAGGCGCGCTTCGAAGCGGCGCACCGAGCTCTCGAGCAGATCCGCGGCGAGCTTGCACGTCTTGAGGTCGATGTCGCTGACGACGCGGTAGTGCTCGGTCTCGACGACGAACGGATTCTTCCAACTCGGGCCGTTCTCGGCGCGCCAACGGCGCATGTTGAGCTCGTCCAGTTCGCGCGTGAAGCGCGAGCGCGCCGCACGTTCGCGGAGCAACGTTTCGAGCTCTGCGAGGCGGCCCGAGACGAACAGCCATTCGCCGAGCCCACCCACGGCGCGGTCGTGATCGGGTTCGCGCGCAAGAAACGCGCGGTAGGCCTCGACGGCGCGGTCCATCTCGTTCAACCGCGCGTGCAGCCAGCCCTTGAAGCGCAGCGCGGGAGCGAACTCGGGCTGGAGTTGCAGCACGCGATCGGCGTTCGCCAGCGCGGGCCGCAGATCCGAGACCTTCGTGTGGAGATACGCCGTCAGCCAGGCCCGCGTGTCTTCGGCCACCGCTTCGGGGCCGAGCGTTCCCAGTTCCGCGAGCAGCGCCTTCACTTCGGAGCGCTCGGCGCGCAGGACCTTTTCGACCCACTCCACCTGCGCCGGCGACGGCGGGCTCGGCAGCTCGCGCGAGTCGAAGTTCACCGTGAGGTCGTCCCCCGCCGACTTCGGAACGAGCGACTTGGGCAGCGCGTGAACAACCGGGTTCTGCTTGAGGCGCCGTTTCCACGCTTCGGTGAAGTGTTGGTCCAACGGACCGCGCACGAACGACGTGTGCACGCGACCCTGCAAGACGATCTCGTCGGCGTTGGACAGGAACGCAACCCCAACTTGCCCGAACTTCTGCGCCGGCTTGTCCGCCGCGAACAACTGTTTGCCGTTGTAGCTCGCCGTGACGCGCGTCTCGGAGACCGAGACCTTGAACTTGAACGGTTTGTCGACCTCGCACGGCGACGGATCGCGCGATTCGAGCTCTCGCCAGGTCTCACCCTCGAGCACCTCGATCCTGGCCGGGAGCGACTCGACTTGCCGGGCCGGTTGAATCACGTAGCCCGGGTAACTCTCGGCCTTTCGTCCCGAGCTCTTCACGAAGCCGCCAAAACTCACTCGGGCGAGTTCGCCCTCGTCGTAGACGAGCACCACCGTCGTCGGAGTCCAATTCGTCAGCCCCATGGGCGAGTAGCGGCCGCCAGAGATCTCGATCGAGTAGGGCCCGGCGAACACGGCGGGATGCACGCGCACGCGTGAATCCTGCAGATCGAACAAGCCGTCCAGCTCTGCATCGACCTTCGTGCTCGACTGGCGCGATTTGGCCTCGAAGCGCAGGGTCTCCGACCCGCGAAAGCGCAGCTTCAGCGCACCGGTCACTTCGCTGTAGCTGAGCAGCTCACCGGGCACGACGTCCGCGGGTTTCGGTTCCGCGTAGTTCCTCCAGAAACCTGCGAGCTGCAAACCCTCCCGCAGCTGCGGCAAGTGCATCCAGATGTGGGGCGTCTTCTCGTGTTCGGCGGCGAGCTCGAGCAGGCGCTTCTCGGCCGCCGCCCAAGAGCGCTTGTCGAGCAGCGCGCGGACTTCGGCGAGTCCGGCTTGAAGCTCGCTCTCGGTTTGAGCGCGGACCGGAGCGGCGCTGAAGATCGTCAATGCAATCGAAGTGAGCAACAAGTGGGTCTCTCCGCGGCCAGGATACGGCGAACCCGCAGGCTCGCCAGGTCGAGACTCACACAGGGGCGAGCGCGTCAGTTCCGAACCGGAGCCGCGCGAACTTCGAGCGAGTGAATCTTCGTCACGCCTCGGCGCGGACCGAACCACAGCGCGCTTCGCCCGACGAAATGCGCCTCCGGCACTTCCAAGACCACCCGCTCGCGGCCCGCGGCGCGCAAGGTCTCGACGTATTGTCGGCGGTCGATGCGCGGCAATCGTTTCGTGCAGTACAGCACTTGGAGCTTGCCCGCTTCGCTGCTTTCGAGCTCGCAGGCGACGAGCAAGTCGGCGCCTTCGGGAGAGTCGAGCTCGGGAAGAAACAGCAGGCTCGCCGGCGCCTCGCGCTCGAGCGTCAACACGCCGCCGTCGAGAGCGAGCTTCGCGCCTTGGTTCACGCTCAGCCCATCGGGAAAGCGCTCGGCGTCGAAACGCCACAGCACCTGGTCCGCGGCGCCGAAGCGCCTGGCGCGCGCGCCGGCGTCCTCTTCGCGCAGCGCGTGCGGCGTGAGCTGCATCAGCGTGTAGCCGTTGTAGATCTGGATCACGAGGTCGGGCTTCTCGGCGTCGATGCGCTCGGGAATCGGCGTGTGCGTCCAGTCGCAGTACAGGCGCGAGAAGTGTTCGGCGAGCCACGGCCGCAGCGGCAGCGTGAACGAGTCGTGGAACACGAGCGCGCGCGGCCCTTCGCCGCCTTCGCGGTCGGACACGAACACCGGATCCTCGCGGAAATTGCCCGTGTAGCGCGCCTTCGGCTCGCGCACGCGCCATTCGAGGTTCGGCTGCGGCAACAGGCCCTCGAGATAGAGCCGACCGGCCCACGAATCGCCGCCGCCCTCGACGCTGCTCACCTCGAAAGCGCTGTCCTCGAGCGGCGCGACGCCCGGCAGGCGCTTGCCGATCTCGCGGACGAGCTCGACGTAGCCCGCGTGCGCGCCGCGGTCGGTCCAGTGCGTTCCGTACGGATAGAACGTCGGATCCTCGGGGGTGTCGTGCTCCTTCGCCGCGAGCACCGCCGCGCGCAGATCGACGATGCGGAAGTCCGAAGTTCGCTCGAGGTGCCGGGCGAGCTGGTCGGTGCGCGACGGGCCGACGGACTCGAAACGAGGTTCGAGGAGCTCGGGGTAGACCTGCGTCTTGTACGGCGCGACCACGAACATGTACTCGATGCCGCGCGACGCGAGCCAGTCGCGGCGCTGTTCGAGCATGCGGCGCCAGGCCTCGAGCGCGCCCGGCGTCAGCGGGACCGCGCCGCGATAGTCGTCGAGCGCCATGGCCTCGGTCGTGAACACCCAGCCGTCGTCGCCGAGCACGAGCTTCGGCGTCGGCGACGTGCCGAGCGCGAACCATTTGAAGGCGTTGTGCCAGCGGAGGAAGACGTCGCGCAGCCCGAAATGGTCCTCGTACCACGCGTCGACCTTGCGCGGCAGCTTCGCGAGCTCGTCCAAGCTCTTCGGCGCCGCCGGCGCCGGCGCGGGCGCGCGCATCTCGGGCTTGGTGTCGCGCGCCGACGCGGGCCTCACGAAGTGATCGACGAGCGGCGCGAGCAGCCCGGTCGCGAAGGCGGTCACGAGCACGGCGTCGGACCAGCGTCGAGTTGCGGTGCGCATGTCAGAAGCGGAAATAGATGAACGGGTCGTAGGCGCCGGCGGAGGCCGCGAGCAAGGACGCGAGGAACAGGACCACGAGTCCGAGCGTCGAGGCGAACTCCAGGCCGCGCGGGAGCGACGGGAGGCTCGCGTAGCGCTCCTTCAACCACGGAATCCACGGCAGCGCGCAGACCGCGGCGAGCACCATCGCCCAGGTGCGTTCGCCGTCGAGGAACAGCCGCGCGGGATGGAGTCGGGACGGATCGGCCCAACCGGCGAACATCGTCTCGATCATGCGCGCGGCGTAGCCGAGGTCGTCGGCGCGGAAGATGGCCCAACTCACGTTGAGCACGACGAAGAAGTAGACGTGGCCGACGAGGCGCGGCGCCGACTGCGTCCAGCGCAGGAGCGGCGTGCGCTCGAGGATCATCACGCTGCCGTGGAACAGACCGAATACGACGAAGGTCCAAGCCGCGCCGTGCCACAGTCCGACCAGCGTGAACACGGTCACGAGCCCGAAGTACATGCGCAGCGGGCCGCGCCGGTTGCCGCCCATCGGGATGTAGACGTAGTCGCGAAAGAAGGTCGAGAGGCTGATGTGCCAGCGGCGCCAGAACTCGGTGATGCTGCGCGAGACCAGCGGGTGCTCGAAGTTCTCGCGGTAGCGGAAACCGAACATGCGCCCGAGGCCGATCGCCATGTCCGAGTAGCCCGAGAAGTCGAAGTAGGCCTGGAAGCCCCACGCGAAGACCGCGAGCCACGCGGCGCCGGCGGTGAGTTGCTCCGCGGGGAGCGCGAACACGTCGTCGACGACGAGCGCCGTCGAGTTGGCGAGCAGGGTCTTCTTGCCGAGGCCGATGACGAAGCGCCGAACGCCTTCGGCAAAGCCTTCGAAGTCGACGACGCGCTTGTCGATCTGCTCCGCGACATCGCAGTAGCGCACGATCGGGCCGGCGATGAGCTGCGGGAAACAGGCGATGTAGAGGCCGAAATCGAGCGGATTGGGGCCGAGGCGCGTCGTCCCGCGCTTCACGTCGACGAGCGTGGAGAGCGCTTGAAACGTGAAGAACGAGATGCCGAGCGGCAGATGGATCTCGGGACGCACCCCGAGCCACGCTGTGGGCGCGCCCAGCGCGCCAAACGCCGCGAGCGCGTTGTCCCAAGCCCACACGGCGTACTTGTAGAAGCCGAGCAGCAGCAGATTGAAGACGACGGCGCCCGACAGCACCGCGCCGCCGCCGCCGCGCTGGATCCACAGTCCGAGCGCGTGGTTGGCGAAGATCGACGCCAGCATCAAGAGCACGTAACCGCCCTCGCCCCAGGCGTAGAAGCCCAGGCTCAGCAGCAGCAGCACCAAGTTCCGCAGGCGCCGGCCCGCGAAGGTGTGGAGCAGCAACGCGGCTGGCAGGAACACGAACAGGAACTGGGGCGAGCTGAAGACCATTCGACCGGAGGTTCGTGACGAAGCGACGGATGGCGCGCGGGGTCGCGCCCGCGCAACTTGGACCCGAGGAAGCAACCCGCGGGAGAGTGCGCAGGAGAGCGGCGCGCGAGTGTAGTTGACGCGCGAGGGCGCGCCATAGCAGCTCGAACCGGAGCGCGCGGGATCCGAGCACGTCGAACGCGCCGCGTTGGAGCGCGCGGCCGAAGGCGTGCTAACTTCGTGAGTCTTCGCCCCATCGCGTCCGGCCGCGCACCTCGCCGGAGCTCGCTTCCGCCCGCTCGAACCACGTGCTCACGCCGCCGTCCACCGTCCCGCGCCGCCCGCGTTCGCTTCGCCGCCATGGCCGCTGACCAAGCCCCGCCCCGCGGCCGCCGCTGGCCCAAGCTCGTCGCGATCGCGCTGGGCACGCTGGCGGTGATGTTCGCCGGCTTCGAGCTCGCTTGCCGCGTGTTCACGCTGCCGAAGCTGAGCCTCAAGGAACTCGATCCGCTCACCCACGCGCGCGAGCAACTGGTCGTCGGCGCGCATCCGTACCTCGGCTATTCGAACAAGCCCGGCTACGTGCACGAGCCCACCGAGAAGCAGCCGCATTCGACGCACCACAACAGCTTCGGGTTCCGCGGCCGCGAGACGACGTGGGAGAAGCCGGGCGGAGTGTGGCGCATCTTCTGCATGGGCGGCTCGAGCACCTACGGCCTCGGTCCGATGTCCGACGAAGCGAACTGGACTTCGCGCCTCGAGCACCACCTCAACGCGGCGGGGCTTCCCAAACGCGTCGAGGTCATCAACGGCGGATGCCAGGGTTGGTCGACGCACGAGAGCTTGATCAACCTCGCCATCCGCGGCGTCGATCTGCGGCCGGACCTCGTGCTCGTTTACCAGACCTTCAACGACATGCGGTGCGCGCTGTATCCCGGCGTGCGGCGCGACAACACGCACTGGCGCGCGGTGTGGCCGATCGCGCGGCCCAATCCGGTCGACCGCGTGCTCGAATCGAGCTACACGTACCTCGCGTGGCGGCGCTACTACACCGATTGGTGGGCGCAGAGCAGCAACCTCGGAGCGTGGGCGATCGTCGACCTCGGCAAGTACAAGGACAACTACGCGCAGCCGACGGACAAGGCGCTCGGGATGCTCAATTACCAGCGCAACCTGGTCTCGATCGTCGGCGTCGCGCGCGCGCACGGCGCGGAAGTGATGCTCGCGCCCGAGTGCGTTCGCGTGAGCGATTTCGACTTGTTCAGCTCGGGCGCGATCCAGCGCGAGGCCTTCGAAGAGATCACGCGCATCGTCGAGGTCGTCGCGAACGAGCGCGGCGTGCCGTATTGCGACGCGCGCAGCGTGCTCGAGCCGGAGGCGGACCGCCAACGCGCGGCGAAGGGCCAGGACACGGTCTTCACGCGCGAAGTGCACCTCACCGACGAGGGCTGCGACCTGCTCGGCCGCACGCTGGCGGCGCGCATCGTCGAGCTCGGCTTGGTCAAGTGACCGCGGAAAAGCAGCGCGGAATCAGCGCGCTTCGCCAGGAGTGCTGACGTTCACTCGCCCGCGTTCGCTTCGCGGCGCGCGAGTTCGAGATCGGCTTCGACCATCATCCGCGCCAGCGAACGCACGTCGTGCTTCGGCGTCCAGCCGAGCACCTCCCTCGCGCGCGTTGCGTCGCCTTCGAGGTGGTTCGCTTCCGCCGGCCGCAAATGGCGCTTGTCGAACTCGACGTGCGCGCGCCAGTCGAGATCGAGCTGGCCGAACGCCAGTTCGAGAAAGTCGGCGATCGAGATGCTCACGCCCGTCGCCACGACGAAATCGCCCGGCTCGTCGTGCTGCAGCATGCGCCACATCGCCTCGACGTAGTCACCCGCAAAGCCCCAGTCGCGGCGCGCCTCGAGGTTGCCGAGCTGCAGCTTGTCCTGCAGACCGAGCTTGATGCGCGCCGCCGCGCGCGTGATCTTGCGCGTGACGAAGTTCTCGCCTCGGCGCGGACTCTCGTGGTTGAACAAGATGCCGTTCGTCGCGAACAGCCCGTAGCTGTCGCGGTAGTTGATCACCTGGTAGTGCGCAAAGGCCTTCGCGCACGCGTACGGACTGCGCGGCTGAAACGCGGTGCCCTCGTGCTGGCGCGGCGGCGCGGCGCCGAACATCTCGGAGCTGCCCGCCTGGTAGAAGCGCACTTTGCGCGCGCTGTGCTTTTCGAAGCTGCGAATCGCGTCGAGCACGCGCAGCACGCCCACGCCGGTCACGTCGACCGTGTACTGCGGCTGGTCGAAGCTCACGCGCACGTGGCTCTGTGCGCCGAGGTTGTAGACCTCGTCGGGCGCCGTGTCGTCGAGCACGCTGCGCAGCGCGCCCGCGTCGCTCAAGTCGCCGTAGTGCAGATGAAAGCGCGGATTCGCCTTCGGGCCGAGGTGCAAGTGGTCGATGCGCCCGGTGTTGAACGCGCTCACGCGCCGCACGACGCCGTGGACGGTGTAGCCCTTCTCGAGCAGCAATTCGGCCAGGTAACTGCCGTCTTGACCTGTGACTCCGGTGATCAGCGCTGTCTTCGAAGGCATCGTCGTGCTCGCGCGCATCTTACTCGTGCCGCCGCGCGCACCTAGCGACGCCGGACAGCCGCGAAGCTGTCCGGCAACTCACTTTTCGCAGCCGAGCGACTCAGATCACGGGCAAAGCGTCAGCTCCAAACCATCGGAGAGGTTCGTGGTCTTCGGCGAGGCCGGGTCGCGGAACCACGCTTGCGCGTAGACCTTGACGCCCGCGAAGAGCTGGCTGCCGGCGAGCGTGCCGCTGCCAGCGGCGATCAGCGCGTTCAGATCCGCCGAGATCGCGCCGTTGCAGGCGCCCGCCGTTCCGCCTGAGTTCTGCACCGACGAGCGCTGGGTCGGCGACTTCACGCACAGGAAGCTCGTGCTGCCCGAGCCCCACGGTGACGCGATCGGCCCGAGCCCGAAGAACACCAGGCCCTGCTTCGCGCCTTCGACGTTGTTCGCGCGCACCACCGACACGCCCGTGCCTTTGAACGACGGCACGTCGGGCCCGACGAACGACATCGTCGAGGTGCAGCCGTTCGTCGTCGTGCCCGCGGTGCAGTAGTTGGTCGCGTTCGGCGTGCAGCCCGCGCACGCTCCCGCGGAACCCATTCGCATGTAGAAACCGGCGTACGGGTTCGCGGGATAGCCGCCGAACCAGTAGCAGCCCGAGCCGGCCGCGGGAGCGCCGATGCACAGACTTGGGTTGTTCTGATCGACGTTGGTCCAGAACGAGTCCTGCTGGCCGAGTCCGTGACCGCACGGGAGCGAGCCGATGAACGGCGTACCGCACGGAATGTTGTAGGTGCAGCCCCCGACCGTCGACCCCGTCGGCTCGCCCGCGATGGCGACGCCGCCGGGGGGTACGCCGCTCACCATCGAATTCTCCATCTGGAACGACCAGCTGAAGTTGTCGAGCGCATTCACGTTGTCGAACACGCCGTCCCCGTCGGATTGCAGGCAGAAGCCGACGTTGACGATGTCGATGATCCAACACGACAGCGTGCCACTCGCCGCGCTGCCCGGCAGCGGAAAGCCCGAGGCCGCGCCGAAGTCGAAGTAGCCGCCGGGGATTGCAAGGGACGCGAGCCCGCCGCCCGGCGGAAGGGTCGGCGTCACGGGCACCCCACCGAGGCAGAAGCCGCCGAGGTTGTCGTAGAAGCCGATCTTGAGGTCGACCGAACCGGTGAGGACCGACGTGCAGTAGATGAACTGGAAGCTGTTGATCAGGTTGTCCGTCGACGAGCCGAGCGGGTTGTTGCCGCCGGCGCCACCCGGAATGCGCCCGTCGGAGATGAAGTCCTCGCACGAATCCGTGGCGTTGTAGAAGCCGCCGCCGGACCAAGTGCAGGTGTTGTCGTAGACAGGCAGCGAACCTGCTCGGACCTGGCCCTCGAGCTGCTTGTCCAACCATCGCTTCGCTTGCCAGTCGAACATCCCCGCCCGTTCAGGCGTCCCCGGAATCGGGTGGATGTCGAGGGTTTGAACTCGGCTTTGCGCGTGCGCGGCGGAGAGTGAGAGCGCGAGAAACGAAGCGGCCTTGAAGATGGGCGCGAAACGGCGAGACATGGACGAACTCCTGAGTGCTTCGGTTGGGGGGAACGTATCCGCCGACCGAATAGAACGAGCGTCGGTGAGAGTAACCGCGAAACGCACACCGCGCGTTTCGACGCACACGCGGCTCCGATTCGCCTCAGGCGGCGACGGCGCAACGCGCAGAATGTTCCGTTGAAATCCGCGCGAGCTCAGCGCTGTTTGTAGCGCGTGAGGCGCAACACGAGCGCGTCGGGCATCTGCGGTACGTCGCCGATCTCGACCCACTCGGGCTCGGCGATCTTGCTGCCCTTCAATCCGCCCGGAACGCTGCCCGGCCGGAAGTCGGCGTAGGGCTGGTCGCGCAGCACCAACGCCGCCTCGAGGTAGGTCGGATTCTTCGCCAGGAACGTTTCGAGCGGCACTCGCCGTTGATGCCCCGGAGTGCGGCGCGCCTCGTCGCTCAGCGGCGCGAACTCCTCGCGGTTCACGAGCCCGAACGGATCGTGGATCCACAGGTCGGAGTAGTAGCCCAGCGCGCCGATCGTGCCGCACACGAGCGACTCGCCGGGCTTCGTGCGCGCCTTCAACGCGCGCCCCGTGAAGCTCCACAGCCGCGCCTGGTCGCGCATCATCACCCACTGCGCTTGCTCGGAGAGCCACAGCGGGTTGTTCCAGCGGAAACGCAAACGCTCGCGAAGCGCTGCGGGTACGACGTGCACGTTCCAAGCCGCAGGCAGCGACAACGCGGCGCACGCGAGAGTCGCGACGAGCGGCGCGATCCAAGTGCGAGGCGTCGTTTCATCGCGCGGCGCGAAGGCGGCGCCGAGGGCTGCTCCGAACGCGAAGGCGAGAAAGGCGAGCGAGGGAACGAGGAAGCGGCCCATCGCCATGAAGTCGCCGCCGACGAGCGTGGAGTAGGCGAACACGCCGAGGACGACGAAGAGCGCGGCCAGCGCGTGCGCCTGGCGCGAGCGCAGCGCGAACACGCACGCGACCAGCGCCGCCACGAGCACCGAAGGGAACGTCGCGAGGAACGTGCCGACGTACTTTGCTCCGTTCACGAGCGACGCGGCGCCGAACTCGACCTTCACGCGCGCCGTGTTGGGCGCCCACTCGCCGTAGTGCAGCCAGCGCCACCCGAAGTGCGCGGCGATCGCGACGCCGATGGCGAGGCTCGCACCAAGCACGGCGTTGCGGCGCTCGCGGCAGTTCACGGCGCGCGCGGCGGCGAAGCTCGCGGCCAGCACGAGCGCGACCAACGCGAAACCGTCCGCGCGGAGCAGCACGGCCGCCACTCCGGCCAACGCCGCGAGCCACGCGCGGGGCCGCTTGCTGGAGAGCGGTGCGAAGGTCGCGAACAGCGCCAGCGAGAAGGCCATCGTCTCGAGCCCGCTGGTGCTCCACACGAAGAACGGCGGCAACGTCACGAGCAACGCCAGCGACCACACCGCGCTCAGCCCATCGCGCGCCGTCTGGGCGCTCGCGCGCGCGACCAGCAGCGCCAGCACCATGCCGCACGCGGCCGACGTCAGCCGCGCGACGAGCGGCACGTCGAGCTCGAACCGCTCGAACGGCGTGAGCCACAGCACCCACAGGAGGTTGGTGTAGCCCTCGACCGGCGGCGCTTCGCCCGGGTTGAAGACCAGTCCGCGGCCGAGCGCGAGGTTGCGGGCGTAGCGCAGCGAAATGAAGGCGTCGTCGCACATCCAGTCGAAGCGCTGCACGAGCACCGCGTAGACGAGCGCGAGGCCGGCGAGCGCGACGGCGACGACGCGCGAGGGACTTCGATCGGCCGCGCTCACGCTCGCGCGCCCTCGCGAGCCGTGAGACTCGCGCCCTCTTTCGAATGAAGCATCCACGCCGCGGCGCCGCCGGCGATCGCGAGCGTCGCGACGCTCTCGAGCCAGCTCCCTTGGAAGACCGACGAATCGGGGTGCGCCCAACCCGTGAGCTTCGCCACGTTCGTCGCGCGGTACAGCACCAGCAGCCCGGCGCCGAGCGCGATGCGCGACACGTTGCGCCCGGGCTCGAGCAACGCGAGCGCGAGCGGCACGGCGATCACCATGTCGTAGGAGTGGAGCGGCGCCGCGAGCAACGTCGGTCCGAGGATCGCCGCCATCAGCAGCGCCGCCGATTCTCCGTTCCAGCGGCCGCGCGCGCGCGTGGCGGCGACGAGCCCGAAGGCCAGCGCCGCGCCCGCGAAGGCGACCAGTCCCGGCAAAGTGACGCCGCTCGTCGCGTGCACGACATGGCGCACGCCCGTCGTCTCCGGCGGCGAGAAGATCGTGAGTTGGTCGTGCTGCGAGAGGTTGTGCAGCATCCCGAGCAGCGTTTCGCGCACGCCGATGGAAACGAGCGCGGGCGCGGCCAGGGCGAGGCTCGCAAGCGCGGCGACACCGACCGCGCGCCAGCAGCTCGGGTGCGCGAGCATCGCCGCCGCCGCGACGACGCCGACCTGCGGTTTGAGCATCAGCAGCGTGAGCCCCAGCGCCTGGATCCAGGTCCCGACGGCCGACGCGCCGGGGGCCGCGCTGCGCGAAACGCCGAAACTGAGCGCGCACAACCCGAAGAAGGTCACGATCGATGTCTGGCCGAGCGCGAGTGTCATCGCCGTGGCTTGGAACGTGGTCGCGAGGCCGAGCAACGCCGCGAACACGGCCCATTCCGCGTTCGGACGGCGCAGGCGGTGCGCGGCGAACAGCAGCCCGCAGCCACCGACGACGAGCGCCGCGTTGAGCGTGCGCCAGATCGCCGTCGCGCTCTCGACCGAGAACAGCGCGTGGAAGCAACTGATCGCCCACCAATTCGGCGGGTACGACCAGCCCTGCAGCACGTTCGTGCCGACGAACCACTGCGCGCCGTCGACCACGAACCGGTCGGAGTACGGGTTCTCGCCGTCGAGCCACATGCGGCCCGCGAACCACAGGTACTTGAAGTCGATCTCGGGCGTCGCGTTCAGCGCGCTCTTCGCCAGCAAGTACGCCACGCCCAGAGCTCCGTAGAGATAAGCCCCGTAGCGCACGGCGGCGGGCAACGGACGGAGCGGCGGGATCGGCATGGGCGAGCGAACGAGGGACGCGAGGTGGTGCGCGCCGGATCGGACGAGCCCACCGCCGAGCGAACTCGAGCTCGGCAGTCGACGTCCGCGAGAGCGCGGGCGAAGTCCGAATCTAGCGACGCCCGCGCGCTGCCGTGAGCGTTTGGGAGCGCTCGCGTGGCGGAAATGCCGAGCCGGCGAGGCGCAGGTGCTCGCGAGCGCCGATCACGTCGAGGCTTGCTCGCGGTCCGAGATCACGCGAGCGGGTTGACGTCCGCGCTCGGTCCGTAGGTCGACGGCACGGGTCGATCGAGCAGGCGCAGGTACACGGTCAGTTGGCCGCGATGGTGGTAGAGGTGGTTGAGGAGCAAGCTGCGCGCCATGACCCCGCGCGGCGCCGCCATCAGCGTGCGCTCGTGGTTCGTGAGGCGCCATTCGCGCTCGAGGTCCGCCGACGACCACTTGGCGAGCTGCTCGCGAGCCGTGCGCAGGCTCAGCTCGAGCTGGGTGCGCAGCTCGGCGACGCTGCGCGCTTCGGGCGCCGCGAAGTCGACGGCGCCGGCGTCGACCGTATCGTTCGCGAGCAGGTTGGCGACGCCGCCGCACAGAGACGCGACGTGCAGCGCGAGCTGGCCCAGGGAGTGGGACTTGGGATGCGGCCGCCAGGCGAGGCGATCTTCGGGTACGGCGTCGAGCAAGCGGGCGGTGGCGCGGGCTTCGACTTCGAGTTCGGCCATCCAGGCGGCGCATGCGGTGCTCATCGTGAGGTCCTTTGGCTCTGAGGCGTCGGTTTCTCGGTCACTTCACTTTCTCTTCGTCACTTCACTTTTGGAAGTCACTCGAACCCTACCGGCGGCGCTCACCTTCTGCAAGCTCCTTCACCCCGCTATGGTGGGTGTTCCATGGCGCGCAAGACGAAGTCCAAGTCGAAGTCCGCGACGAAGCCGCGCGACGCAACGGACGCCGAGCTGCGCTCGATGTGTCCGATCGCCGGCGCGCTCGATCTGCTCGGGGATCGCTGGACGTTGCTCGTGTTGCGCGACGTTCTGCTGTTCGGCAAGCATCTCTACCGCGAGCTCCAGCACGGACCGGAGCGGATCTCGACCAACACGCTCAGCGAACGGCTGCGGCGGCTCGAAGCGAGCGGCATCCTCGAGCGGCGTGTCTACCAGTCCAACCCCGAGCGCTGCGAGTACCACGCGACCGAGAAGGGCCGCGAACTTCTTCCGGTCCTGCGCGAGCTGATCCTGTGGGGCTCGCGCCACGTTCCGGGCGTGTCGAAACCCACCGCGGCGCAGATGCGCGCCATCGACGCTGCATCTCGAGCGTAGCGGCTCGGCGCGCGCGGCCCGCCGACGAGCTCACCACCCCGCAGCCGACCTCCGCGTCGTGCCGGACGATCAGCTGTGCGCGAGCGAGCCGCGGCGCGCGATCAAGGACGAAGCACGAACTCGAGTCCGTCGCTCAGGTTCGTGCCGCGCGGCGCGAACGGATCGCGGTACCAGGCCTGGGCGTCGACGAGTTGACCGGCGAGAAGCGGTTGGCCGAGCGCTGACGGCCGCGCGGCGACCCACGCGCGCCAGTCCTCGCTGAGCACGCCGTTGCATTGACCCGGAGCTCCGCCCGTGCTGGCGACGTTCATGCGCTGGATCGGATTCGCGACGCACAGCAAGCTCGTGCTGCCGCTGCCCCACGGCATCGCGCGACGCCCCGAGACGCCATAGAAGAGCAGGCCCAGCCGCTGGCCCTCGACTCCGCTCGCCGTGAGGGTGAAGCCCGCGGTCGCAGCCACGCTCGCCGAACCGTTTGAGCTCATGGACGGCGCGCAGCCGTTGGTCGACGTGCCGGCGGTGCAGTAGAGGATCGGCGGCGCCTCGTACGCGAGCAGTCGCCCCAGTCGATGGCGGGGCGCGCCGCGCAACCGCGTGAACTCGCCGCCGACCCACACTCGGCCGTGCGGCTCGAGCGCAAGCGCATGCACGCCGCCGTTCGCGCCCGGGCCTGGATCGAAGGAGACGTCCAAACTGCCGTTGGTGTTGAGCCGCGCCACGTTCCTGCGCGCCACGCCGCCGACGTGCGTGAAGAAGCCTCCGAGCAGCACTCTCCCGTCGGGCTGCAGCGCGATCGAATTCACGTACGCCTGAGTCGAACCCGTGCTCGTCACACCCGCGCCCGGATCGAAGGTCGTGTCCAGACTGCCATCGGTGTGAAGCCGTGCGATGCCCTTGCGCGGCGCGACGCTGTAGTTGGTGAACCACCCGCCGATCAGCACCTTGCCGTCGGGCTGCAGTGCGATGGCGTTGACTCCGTAGAGCGCCCCCACGTCCCAGTCGGTGCTCGAATTGAACGACATGTCGAGCGATCCGTCCGCAAACACGCGCGCGATGCAGTTCCGCGTTTCGCCGTCGTAGGAGGTGAATCCGCCGCCGATCAGGATCCTCCCGTCGGGCTGCACGACTACGGCACTCACGCCGTAGGCGCCCCCGCCGGCCGTCGTGAACGAGGGGTCGACGGAACCGTCGCTCAGCAAGCGCACAACGGATCCGCGCGGGTGGCCGTTGAAAGTGGAGAAGGCGCCACCGAGCACGATACGGCCGTCGGGCTGCAACGCGACGGCGAAGGGCGAGGACGGATACGCGCCCGTACCGGCGTCGAAGCTCGTGTCGCGGCTTCCGTCCGAGTTGACCCGCACGATCGAGCGCGCGGGCGCGCCGTCGTAATCATAGATGGCGCCCACGACCAGCGACTTTCCGTCGGGCTGGTGCGCGAGCGCGTACACGAGCGAGTTGACCCCGGTCCCCGGATCGAAGGAAGGATCGACCACACCGTTCACGTCGAGCTTCACGAGCCGAGAGTACGGCGCTGCGTTGAAGCGCGTGAACTGGCCGCCGATCAACGCCGACCCATCGGGCCCGAGCGCGATGGCCCGCACCACGTTGTCGGCGCCGCTCCCGGCGTTGAACGAAAGGTCGTGCGCGCCGGCGCTCGAGAGGCGCGCGAGGTGGCGCTGGTCGATGCCGCCGACCGACGAAAACGCGCCGCCGATGAGAACCTTGCCGTCCGCTTGCATCGCCAGCGCCGAAACCGCGTCGTTCGCCGCCGCGCCGCTGTCGAAGCTGGGATCGAGGCTCCCGTCCGTGGCGAGCCTCGCGACGCGGAGCGCAGCTTGACCCGCGACCTGCGTGAACTCGCCGCCGAGCAGCAGCTTGCCATCGGGCTGCAGTGCGCACGTGCGCACCCACCAGTTGGGGCCCACGCCTGGATTGAAGCTCGCGTCGAGGCTGCCGCTCGAGCTCAGCCGCGCCACGTGCTGGCGCGCGACGCCCGAAACGCTCGTAAAGTAGCCCGTGATCAGGACGCGACCGTCCGTTTGGAGCAGCACGTTGAAGACGATGTTGTCTGGACCGGCGCCTGGCGCGAAGCTCGCGTCGATCGAGCCGTCCGCATTCAGGCGCGCGATGCGCGGACGCGCCACGCCGCCGAACGAAATGAAGTCGCCAGCGATGAGGACTTTTCCATCGGGCTGCAGCGCGAGGCTGCGCGGGTAGGCATTCGCGCCGAGTCCGGCGTCGAAGCTCGCGTCGAGCGCGCCATTCGGCAACAGCCGGCGCACCGTGAGCGACGCCACGACTCCGTTGTCGAATCTCCCGGCGACCAGCACCTTGCCGTCGGGCTGCAGCGCGAGCGCCGTGACGGTGTTGAACGGCTCGAGGCTCGCCGTGAAGCTCGAATCGACGAGGCCGTCGGCGTCGAGGCGCACGACACCCCTGGACGGGACGCTGTCGAAGCTCGTGAAATTGCCGCCGAGCAGCACTTTGCCGTCGGGCTGCAGCGCGAGCGAGTGAAGCCAACCATTGGACCCAGCGCCGGGGTCGAAGCTCGCGTCGAGTGAGCCATCGGGGTGCAAGCGCGCGACCTGCCGCCGCCCGACTCCGCTGTAGTTGCCGAACGCGCCCGCGATCAGCGCTTTGCCGTCGGGCTGCAGAACCACGCTCTGAACGCCGCCGCTCGGACCGTCGCCAAACGTGCCGTTGTCCAGCGGATTGAAGCTCGAATCGTTCTGACCGT